>CAZNOC010000014.1:0-2974 GCA_964574545.1 uncultured Bifidobacteriaceae bacterium
TGGCATCGCACGGTGAAGATGGACAACCAGCCCGAGAGCCCCGTGAAGATCGAGGTCATCCAGGCCGGGGTCAACCCGGAGATGGCCAAATCAGGGTTCCCCGCCATCGCGCTCGAGCGGACCAGCGTCACTGGCCTACTGCACAAGGACGGTGCCATCTCGATGGCGCGGGGGACGCCGGACAGCGCCACGTCCGGCTGGTTCATCTGCATCAACGACCAGCCGTCACTCGACTTCGGCGGCGCGCGCAACCCTGACGGCCAGGGCTTCGCCGCCTTTGGCCGCGTCGTCTCCGGCATGGACGTCGTGCGCAAGATCCAGAACGCCCCATCGTCGAGCGATCGGACCACTAATGTCGAGGCCCAACGGCTGACGCCGCCGATCAAGATCACCAAGATCGCGCGTCTCGCCCCATGACGCTTTTCGTCATCTGCGGTACCGTTTTGAAGCACCAGCGCGACCCGCCCCCGGCCTGGCGGGAAGGACTCCGGTACTAGACGGAACAATAGGCGGGATCGCGACTGGCGCGGAACTTGCTCTACAGCCGTGCATGAACCGTC
Source organism: uncultured Bifidobacteriaceae bacterium (assembly GCA_964574545.1). Taxonomy (GTDB): domain Bacteria; phylum Acidobacteriota; class Vicinamibacteria; order Vicinamibacterales; family UBA2999; genus JAUXWO01. Next base: position 561 of record CAZNOC010000014.1, read on the forward strand.
CTCGTTTCGGCGAACTCGGGTTCTCGCTGGTGGAGCTACTGGTCGTCATTGCCGTCGCCGGCATCCTCGCAGGGGTCTCGGTCGGCCTGACGACGACCGTCGTCCGGACTACGCGAGCGGAAAGCGGGGCCCAGCAGCTCGACGCGTTCCTCAGGCGCCAACGCGATCTGGCGATTGCCAGGCGCCGCGACGTCGAGGTCGTCTTCCTTCCGCCAAACCAGGTCTCCAGCTTCGCACGGGCCGTGCCTGACCCGCCCGATCCCACACCAGCGCCGACACCGCTCGAGACGATGACCTTCGAGGGGGGCATCGTCTACCGCCTGACCCCAGGCACCCCTGACACACCGAACCTCTTCGGGAACGCCACCGCGGTCGCCATCGGTGGCACGCTGCCCGTGATGTTCGCGCCTGAGGGGTCGCTGCTGGACGCGGGCGGCAACCCGGTCAACGCCACCATCTCTCTCGGCGTCGTGGGGGACCCCCTGTCCGCCACGGCCGTGACGATTCTCGGGGCGACGGCAAGCATCGAGCGCTGGCGATGGAACGGGAACGACTGGACGCGATGATGGCCGCCGTTCCGTGCGTCCGTCGCTGCAGCCCCCGGCACGTCGGGCCGTTGCCGGACCCGCACGCCGAAGAAGGGTTCTCCCTTCTCGAGGCGCTCGTCGCGCTGGTGATCCTCACGGTGGCGCTCATGGCCCTCGCGCAGGTGCTGTTCGCGGGCCTCGCCATCGCCTCCACATCCACGCGCAACCTGGTGGCGCGCGAGAAGGCGCGGGAGGCCATCGAGAGCGTCCACACGGCGCGGGACACGCACACGATTCTGTGGGCGCAGATCCGCAACGTCGTGGCTCCCGTGACCTGTCCCAATGGGATGACCGGCGTCGGCGGCGGGGTGTTCGAGAATGGCGAGCTCGACATGCTTTCCGCCGGTCCGGACGGATTGGTCGGCACCGCCGACGACGCGGGCGTGGAGGCGACGCCCGGCCCGGACAACGTCCTCGGCACCGCCGATGACGTGCCTCTTCTGGGATACACGCGCCAGATCATCATCTGCGACGTGGACAGCAACCCCGATCTCCGGCAGATCAACGTGGTCATCGGCTACGACGGATCCAGTGTCTTTGGCGAGCGTCGCCGGCAGTACCGGCTGACCACGCTGATCTCGAGGTTCTCATGATGATCGGCGGTGTGCGGCGCCAGTCCGGGTTCACCATCCTCGAGCTGCTGGTGACGATGACCATCATGCTGGTGGTGCTGGGCGGCGCCACCGAGATCCTGATGACCAGCCTCCGGTCGCAGGGCACGATCAAGCAGACACTGGACATGAACGGCCAGGTGCGCGCCTCCATTGACCTGATGCAGCGTGACATGCTGCAGGTCGGGCAGGGCCTCCCGGTCGGCCGCCGGGTGGGCATCCCGAACGGAGTCGGTGCGCTCCCGATCGTGCGTCCCGGGCCGGCGCCGGACGGCATCTGCCCCGGAGTCGACACGTTTCCGGACGACTCCACGTTGCCTGCGGTCACGACGGGCGCGGGCCTGGGTCCCGCGATCGGCGGCACGTGCACCGACGTGATCACCGTGCTGGCCGCGGACAGCCTGTTCGGGCCAGTGCCGCTTGCCGCCATCGCCGCCGACGGGCGTTCGGCCGTGATCCACGACTCGGTGGACATCTCCGACACCCCGGACGCGGGCAACGACAACCTGCGCCGGGGTGATCTGCTCATGATCACCAAAGGCGCCATGTCCGTGCTCATGCAGATCACCGCCGTCGCCGGGCAGGTCGTCACGTTCGGGACCGGGGCCGTCGATCCGCTTGGACTCAACCAGTTCGACACGACGTTGGTGATGCTTGGCACCGTCAACCAGCTCAAGGCGCAAGCGCCGGTGGATCCGGACGCGCCGGTCGAGATCGCGGGCGTGCAGCAGCGCGGGCCGTCCGAAGCGACACGCATCCGGATGGTGACCTACTACGTTGACGCGACCACGAACCCCCTCGTCCCCAGGCTGGCTCGGGTCCTCGGCGGTCAGCCTCCCAACGCGGTGGCGATCGGCGTACAGGACCTTCGCCTCACGTACGACCTCGTGGACCTGGTTGACAACCCGTCGGCCGTGCGGATGGACGAGGACGATCTCGTCGGCACGGGCGCCTGCGATCCCGCGCCGTGCTCGGAGAACCAGATCCGGAAAGTGAACATCGTGCTGTCGATGAACACCGACGATGCCCGTGCACCGGGTGCGCAGCGCTACGGGCATCACACGCAGACAACGCTCTCCACGCAGGTCAGCCTGCGCAGCATGGCATTCGTGGACCGGTATCGGTAGGGGTAAGAATATGGATCGGATCTCCGGCGAACGTGGGGCCGCACTCGTGATGTCGCTGCTGATGGTGATGCTCCTGTCGGCGATGCTGG
>CAZNOC010000014.1:3074-35868 GCA_964574545.1 uncultured Bifidobacteriaceae bacterium
GTGACCGCGCGCACGATCGGCAACGCCGAGGTGCGGATGCGCCGGACGATGCAGACGATTGCCATTCCGGTGTTCCAGTTCGGCCTGTTCTCCGAGAACAGCTTGAGCTTCTTTGCCGGGCCGCACTTCGCGTTTGGCGGCCGTATCCACACCAATCAACACCTGTACCTGAAGCAGGACGGCGCCAACACCCTGACGCTGCGGGACCGGGTCACTGCGGTCGGCGAGGTGATTCGCACGCACCTCTCGAACGGGGTGACGGGCACCCACAACGGAAACGTGCGCGTCGCGCGCGCGACCGGCTGCCCGGCGGCCCCGGCGGCCGCCAACGCCAACTGCTTCGCGCTCGCGGGGAACCAGGGCAGCCTCGTGGCGAATCTCGGTTCCGCGGAGAACGAACCGACGTGGACGAACGTGTCGGTGGGCACGTCGAACGGCTGGCTCCGCAACGGCCGGACGGGCGCCAGGCGGCTGGATCTGCCGATTGTCTCCGATGGCGCGTCGCCGGTCGACCTGCTCCGGCGCCCCCCGATCGGCGAGGCCACGGACTCCGCCGTCGGCCGGCAGCGGTACTACAACATGGCGACGCTGCGCATCCTGGTCTCGGATCAGCCTGGCGATCTGACGGCGCTGCCTGGGGTCGCCTGGTCGGTGGGCGCCACGCCCGTTCGTCTCGCGGGGGCGTTCGTCCCCGGCCTGTTCACCGGCGCGGTGGTGGGTCCACAGGCGTTTGCGTCCTCGTCGGGTGCCGGCGACGACGGCTTCCGCACCAGGGCGAACGTCCCCAGCCTCGATGGGTGGATCCTGATCAACATGCAGGATCGCGCCGGCAACTGGACGGACGTCACCGAGGAAGTGCTGAGCCTCGGGTTCTCGGGTCGGCGGCTGTCGAACGGCACGCTGGACGTGCCCGACTTCAACAACGCGTGCGCGTCACCGCACCCGAACGCGATCATCCGGCTGCAGCGCGTCCGCGACACCATGACGGACGCGGCCGGCGGCTGCACTCCCGCGCTCCCGCCCACCCTGGGGACCGACTACTGGCCGAACGTGCTGTACGACGCGCGCGAAGGCATGCTGCGAGACGACCAGGCCGCGCGCCCGACCGCGCCCAACCCCAGCGGCATCCCGGGCGTGGCAGACAACCAGCAGCGCCTGTACTGGAGCGGCGTCACGCACTATGTGGACCTCGACGTCAACAACCTGCGTCGATGGCTCCAGGGGGAGATCGGCTCGAGCGGAAGCGTGGGCTGTCTCAACGGCGCGGGCGGGAACGACTGCCCGATGGACGTTACCGGCTTCGTGGTGTACTTCTCCGACCGCCGCACCAATCGCGACCTGACAGGTGGCGCCGCCGAGGTCGTCTACACGGCCGACGGCTTCCAGTACCTCACCAACCAGGAGACCGGCGAGTTCGGCTTCGAAGACGTCATCAACCCCGGCAACTCCGACGGCCAGCCCAACGACGCGCTCGACGCGCAGTTCCAGGATGCCGACGGCAACGACCGTTGGGCCGAAGACGTGAACGAGAACGGCGTGCTCGACACCTACGGTGGTACGGCACGGCTACTGCCGGCCGACGCGGGCCCCGGCACGCTGACGATGCTCGGTGGCCTTCCGGCGAACTACACCCCGGTGGGCGGCCTGTACAACCTGTACACGACGCCCATCGACCGGAACGTGGCGCGCGTGAACCGGGCGTTCTTCTTCCGGCGCGCGCTGAAGCTCGTCAACGGCGGCCGCGGCAACTTGCCGGCCAACGGCACCCAGGGCCTGACGGTGGTCGCCGAAAACCCCGTCTACATCGAAGGCAACTTCAACGCGTGCACCAACGCGCTGCCGACCCAGGGCAACAACTTCGCGCCGGCCTGCGCGGGCGGCGGCGGCTTCGGCAACACCCCCGGCGTCGATCACGTGTCCGCCGCCGTTCTCGCGGACGCCGTGACGTTCCTCTCGAACGCCTGGAACGACATCCGCTCGTTCCGCAATCCGCACAACGCGAGGACGAGCGGCCTGACGACCGCGAATGCGCGTCAGGCGTCCACGACCTGGTACCGGCTCGCGATCATCGCCGGCAAGCATCTGAGCTTTCCGCGCCCGAACAACAACGTCAACGACCACACCGACTTCGGCACCGATGGCGGCGCGCACAACTTCATCCGCTACATCGAGCGGTGGAACACCGCGACGTTGAACTACCGGGGCGCGCTCGTCAGCTTCTACTCGAGCCGTCAGGCCGTCGGGACGTACAAGTGCTGCGACATCGTGTACGGGCCCCCGACCCGCGGCTACAACTTCGACACCGACTTCCTCACGCCGAACCTGCTGCCGCCGCGGACGCCGATGTTCCGCGACATCAACACGCTGACGTTCCGACAGATCCTGCGCCCGACGCAGTAGCGGCCGGCGAGGCGCGGCGGAAGCTGTCGCCGCCCGCCCGGCGCGGACCTTCTTCAGCTCCCCGCCCGAGCCAGCGTGAGCTCCTCCAGCCGCACCTCGAACCTCGAGCCCGTGTCGTCCCCGTCTGCGGCCAGCCACACGGCCAATGTCTCAATCGGATCGAGCGTCAGGTCGATGGCGAAGCCGCCGCGTTCGTCCGGCACGGCGACGACCTCCTCGAACAGCAGGTCGCTCAGCGGATGGCGGCGGGCCCAGCCGATCTGGCTGGCGTCGAGGCCAAGGCTGAAAAACCGGATCTGCTCGATCCCGGCTCCGGGCGGGGCCAAGGCAAAGAGCTGCCGGATCCACCGTGGGGCGAGGCGACGTTGCACGAAGCTGGGCCGGCGCGACCCGGCTTCGACCAGCCCGATGCGCAGGACGAAGTCGTCGTGGCCGGTGCCGCCCTGCAGCGCCGCGGTGGTCTGGAGGCGGCCGGAGACCTGGCCGCGCGCGCGCAGTCCCGTCACGAGGGTCGACTGCGGGAGGGCGTAGACCACCGGACTGGCTGACTGGTCTACCGAGATCGTGAGACCCTGGGGGACGAACGCGACCGTATTCGGAGGAATGGCGCGATACGCCAGCACCTGCCACCCAGACGGGATCGTCAGGGGGACGGCGACGAGCATGCCCAGCAGCGCTACGAGCGGCATCCTGACCTCCGTGAAAGGGGTTCCCCCTCCTTGGATGTCAGGTTTCGCGATCAGGGTGCACGCGCGGGCCGATCGAGACGAGAGTTCGACTCCGGCTTCCCGGCTCGTTTGTTTCGCCGGGCGCGCCACCGGAGGGCCGCCGTGTGGTTTACCTCGACGGCTCCCGCCTCGGGGCGTTCTCTGCGCGTGGGAACGTCGCCCTGAATCGTGCCCGCGTGACCTCCTGGCGGGTGCCGATCCCCGTCTCTCTGTGCGGTCCGCCAGCTTCGGACAGCAGCCCATGGGATCGGCGGCCAGTCGCCGGCACGTGCCGACCGGTCATCGACCCGCGTGCGCAACGCATCAGCGCGATGGCTCACGCCGCGGCATCGCCCGGCGCAAACGCTGCAGGCACCGCCCCCGCAGGAAGCTCACCGACCCACGACTGACGCCGAGCTGCCGAGCTACCTCTTCGTAGGGGCGCGGCGGGTCCTCGCCGAACAGGGCCTGGAGCAGCGTGCGGCAGCGCGCCGAGATCTCCTGCCACGCCTCGCGCACGATCTGCTGCTGCTGCACCGATTCCATGACCTGCTCCGGTGTCGGTGCCTCGACCGCGAGGTCCGCGGCGAGGGCGACAGGATCAACGGACTCCTCCCGGTTCCCGCGGCGTCGGGCGTGCAAGCACTTGTGTGTGGCCACCCGCACGAGCCATCCGCGCAGCGCGGCCGGCTCGCGCACCGTCGACAACTGCTCGACCAGGTCGACGCAGACCGCCTGGAAGATGTCCTCGGCATCCGGCCGGGAAAAGCGGAACCGCAGTGGCACAGACCAGATAAGCCGCGCGTACTTGTCCACGAGCGCCACCCACGCTGTCTGCGAGCCGCCGAGACACGCCTCGACCAGTGCGGGATCGTCCCAGTGGGGGCCAGGCTCGCCGCTCACACGGTACCCTGTCGACGCGTCATCACCGCAGGCTCCGGCTGCTCAATACGGCACCACCCCAGCCGCATGACTCACCGCCCGGAACACGTTGAGTCGGCCTGCCCCAAGGCCCGGATCCTCCAGCGAATCCGCCTGCGCGAGCGCCAGGGCCACGTCGTGCCAGGAGAGGTCAGGGCTGACGTGCTGCATCAGCGCGATGGCACCGGCCGCCAGCGGGGTGCTGAAGGACGTACCCCACGCCAGCGCGTACTGCCCCGCCGGGTAAGCCGAGACGATCGCCTCCCCGGGCGCCGCAAACGCGACCAGCGCGTCACCGAAGTTGCTGAAGCGGCTGCGACGGTCGTTCGGCGCCACCGAGGCGATGCCGAACGGCTCTGGGAACGCAGCCGGATAGCGCAGGACGGGTTGGCCATCGTTGCCGGCGGCCGCCACCACGAACCGCTGTCGCCCATGCAGCACGCGTACGGCGTCGGCCAGCGCGCTCGAAGGCGTCTCGAGACTCAGGCTCAGGTTGATCACAGTCGCGCCTTCCGCCTCGGCGTGATAGAGGGCCCGGACCACGTTGAAGAGCCGGCCCACGCCGCTCCCGTCGAACGCCTTGAGCGGCATGATGAGCGCACCCGGCGCCACCAGCCGGACGACGCTCGCCACCATCGTGCCGTGACCGAACGTTGCGGGCACGCTATCCGGGGGAATCGCGGCTGCCTGACCTGGCTCGAGGATCACCTGTGTCGACGGGCTGATGGGCGCGATCGTGCGGGTGTCGAGAATGAGCACGTTGGTCGGGTTGAGGATGGGATGACCGGCATCCACGTCACCCACCTCAGATCCACCGGGCATGTCCGCGACGAAGTCGTAGCCGCCGATGACCGCGCCGGCGAGGGCCGGGTGTCGTTCGTCGATGCCTGAGTCGATGACCGCCACGATGCCGGAGCCCAGCCCATACGCCCGGTGCGCGTCCGCGAGGCGCACCTGCCGCGTCGCCTCCTGTTGGGCATGACTGACCCACACACGCGTGCCGTGGTACGACACGATACGGCGATCGAGCAGCGCGCGCTCGGCGTCAGCGGTCGACGTGTAGAAGGGGGTCGTCAGGCCCGCCTCGGGCAGTCGCACCTCGATGTTCGGCTCGATCGACACGCGGTCTTCATCGTCGTCTTCATCGTCGTCGTCATCATCATCGTCATCGTCGTCATCATCATCGTCATCGTCGTCGTCATCATCGTCGTCATCATCGTCGTCGTCGTCGTCATCCCCGAGGATCAGGGCGACGACCTCGTGCGGCGCCATGCCCTCGGGGCCGCGAACAAGGAACACGTCCCGGCCGGGGATCCGGGCGAGCAGGACCAGTCCGTGCTGCTCGGCCAGTCTGCGAGCCCGCGACTCGGACGCGGTCAGGATGAACTCGTCGCCGGCCCAGGCCACCGCGGTAACCAGCAGCGACAGCGCGAGGGACAAAAGAACACGCGTAGCGAGCATTATTTTCACTCCCTGCGAACGGTGTCGACGATCTCCATGACGTCCGACACGATGGGCGGCGCCCCTTCGGGCCGTCCCGCAGCAACCCGGTGCCTGCACCGAAGCGCGCTTCCGCGCTCACTACCTCGAACGACGTGTGGACTTGGCTGGACGCCCCGTCCACGCCACATGACCGAGCGGTATCGCGATCTCCACGCCGTCGTATGCCACTGGTACCAGAAGCGTCAGCGGTCGACTCCAAGCGCATTCCAGCACGAACTCGCCGAACCGATTCGTCAAGGTTTCGCAGACCACCGTGTCTGCCGACACCGCCCGAACGACGGTTCCCGCGGGCAACGGAGTATCAATATCCGTGCCAATTCGTCCCACCAGGGACACCGGCCCGCCCGGCGCCGTCAGCTCCCACTGCAGATCAACTCGGTAGCGCTCAGCCTCGAACACCATTTGCCGGACGCCCCCGGCGCCGGATCGTACGCCCGCCGGAGCGGGCGCGGCCAGACTGTCGAAGCGCACCGCGGCCGCGATCCGCCGCCATACCCCTGGTGTCCGTGCCGGGAGCCGGTCGGCCAGCGTGCGAGCGCGCGCCAGCACATGTGCCGGCACCTCGTGCCAGGTGTCCCACCCGATCGCGTCAGCGACCCGCTCGAGCATCTGCCGGTCCGCGTCGCATACCGGGCATCCTGCCGCATGCCGCTGCATGGCGTCGCGTCGTCGACCGCGGACAAGCAGTCGGACGTAGTCGGTCCACTCCTCCAGTGTGTAATGTGTCACGACAAAGCGCCTCCGCGCGGCGGGGAAGATTCCGCGCTCTTGAAACGATCAGGTAAACGGCACGTCGATCAGGTACACCCGGCGATCACCACGCCCGCCCGACCACCACGAAGGGGGCCCAGTGACACGGATGCGGGTACTGCACGCGCGTCTCGGCGGCCGCTCGCTGTGCGGCCTCAGCCGGGCTCGCCCCGGCGCGATAGTGCCGGTAGAACGCCTGCATGTAGACCGTGGTGCTGTGATCGTCGACGTCCCACAGACTCAGATGGACACATCGTGCGCCAGCGGCGAGCAGGCCGCGCGAGAGGCCCACGAGCTCGTCACCGCCAGTCACGAAGCTGGCACCGGTCGAGCAGCCGCTGAGGGTGATGAGTTCGGCCGGCAGGCGCAGGCTGTAGAGATCGTGGACATTCACATGCGTGTTGGCCAGGCGAATCGACGAAAGCATGGGGTTCTCATCACGATAGAAGCCGTGGGTCGCGATATGCACGACTCGCGACCGCCGGCCGTGGGTGCGCAGAGCGCGTGCGGTTGCGCGGCGACCGAGCAGCAGCGTGGCCGGCGCCAGCTCTGCAGCGACAGCACGCGCCTCGTCGCAGGTGCGAGGCGTGCGGGTGTCCGCCAGTCCCAGTACCAGGTTGCCCGTGCCGCGCCGCGGGGTCCGATCGACGCCCAGCGGTGCCGTGCCGCTGGGCGTCATGGCGACGGGAACGTCGGCGCCCAGGTAGCCACGAGGCGCCAGGAGCGCTTGAAACGGCACGCGATGGAGGAACCCATGCGCCGCCACGACCAGCGGCCGGCCGGGCGTGATCCACCGATCGATCGGCGCGATCAGTTGCGACCACAACGACCGCAGGTGCTCTTGGATCGCGTCTGGCGCAGCGCGCGATTGGGTGGCTGCCGCGATCGTCCGGGTCTGTGTGATGTTGAACAACGCCAGACGCGCCACCTGCGCGATCGGCTGCACGGGTCCGAGGGGCACGATGGCCGCGTGCCTCGCGTCGGCGACGAGCACGTGGAGATCACCCCGAACCTCGAAGTACTGAGCGAAGACTGCCGCGCCGAGCCGCGCCTGCACGTCTGACAGGGATGCCACCGATCCCGCCTGCACGTCAGCCACCCGATGATCGCGTCGGGCCTCGTCGAACAACGCCTGCGACAACGTCTGCTCATGGACCCGCGCCCGGCGCCGCAGCTCCACGAGCCGACCGGCGGGGTACGACTCGACGGCAGTTTCCACGCAATCGATGTCGCGATAGCAGGCGTACAGCCGAGCCCGCGCCGTGCGCACGGCGGCTGTGGCAGAGGGCGCGCCGCCCGGCATCCCCCGCGCCATCAGTTCCGCTAGCACGCGGGAACGCCCCTGCTCGATGAACCGGAACGCGCGCGCGACCGATCCCGCACGGGTGCCAGCGCGGAGGGCCACCCGGACCATCGTTTCGTACACGATGGCCTTGTCATCCATGAAGCTGATCTTCAGTTCCTCGTGGCCCACCTGCCCACGAAGGCCCTCGAGCGTGCGGTGTGCGCGCGCGTACGCCGCAGCCGCCTCGGCCCATCGCCCCCGGGCCTCCGCCACCGCCCCCGAGAGAAACGCCACCAGATAGGCGAGGGTCGGCGCGGGGTGACGCCGCAGCCGTCGTCGGGCGCTCGCCAGGTACTGGCTCGCTGGTGCGATGCCCCCCCGTGCGAGGCATACGCGGGCCAGGAGGACATCGGCGAGAGCCGCCTTCACCTCCAGTCCACTCTTCACCAGGGTCGCGCGGGCCGACGATGCCAGGGCATTGGCGTCGTCGAGGCGTCCGGCCCGGCCCAGCACGACGGCCCGGTAGAGCGCGGTCAGCGCCATCCGGGTCTGGTTGCCTTCATCGGCGAAGCCGCGATACGCCTGCTCGAACAAAGCCAAGGCCTCGTCCACCCGCTGCTCCCGCGTCGCCACGATGGCGAGCCAGAAGCGCGCCTTCGCCGCTTCGTAACTCAGTCCGTCCGAGCGCGCACGGTCGAGCACTCCGTCGAGCAGCGGCAGCGCGCGTGCGTGGGCGTTCAACTCCATCAACAGTTCGGCTTCGTCGAGCATCAGCGTGATTGCCAGCGACCGCTGTCCTGCCTGTTCGGCCCGCCACCGGACTTTCGCGTAGAGCGCGAGCGCACGGGCGAAATCGCCACGCAGCGCCAGCAGATAGGCGAGGTTGGCTTCCGCTTCGACGAGCAGCAGCGCCAGCCCGTGGCGGGTGCAGAGGGCACGAGTGCCGGCGTAGTGGCGCTCCGCTGCCGTGAATCTGTGCAGCGAAGTCAGCCTCGCCGCGGTGTTCAGCCGGCTGATCGCCAGATCCTCGACCGCTCCCGCTCTGGCGAACGTGCGCTCGGCTCGCCGCCCGACCCGCAGGGCCTCCACGATCCGGTCCTGCCGGAACAGCAGCGACGCGATGTTCGAATCCGCGCGCGCGACGCGAAGCCGGTCGCCGGCTCGCGCGAACATCCGGCGGGCGCCCTGAACGCTGCGCAGCGCCTGCGCATGCCTCCCCAGTTGAGACAGCGGCCCGGCCGCCGCCATGCGCACCCGTGCGTGTTCCTGCTGAGCACCAAGCCGGCGGAAGACTCGACTGGCCGCCGCGTACCGAGTGAGCGCCTCGCGGTGGCGTCCACGCTGATACGCCACATGGCCGAGCTGACGATACGCCACGCCAAGCGAGGCGCCCCCCAGGCGGGCTGCCAGGCGCAGCAGGGATCCGGCACGCCGGTCAGCTTGATCGAGATCGACGCGGAGCAGCCGTTGGACGTCGGCGGCGAGACGCTCAACGTCGTCGGACGACGGGACGCCGCGCACAGACGAAGGTCGGCGGGGCGCGGACGTCGTCCGGTCCGGAAGCGCCTGGGACCGCGACCGCACTCGCCCCTGAGCGACACCTCGCGTGTCCCGACCCGCGGCGCTCATCGGTTCGACGGGGTCGACCACCACCACTCGTCGACGTTCCAGAGCGAGTCACGGCTGGTCACGCCCGGGCTGACCCCGGCAAGGCCGTGCCGGGTGGCCACCAGGTGATGTGGACTGAGCAGCGGCACAATCGGAAGCTGCTCCGCGACGAGGGCCTGAACACGGGCGTAGAGCGCGTGCCTAACGTCCAGGTCCAGCGCCGTCGCCTGCTCCCGCATCAGGGCATCCAGCTCGACTTCCCAGGCCGCCAGCGGCGTCGGGGCGCCGAGCCGGAACAGATGGGTCGCGCCATCCCGCTGCCAGACACTCAGCTCGGCGTTCGGATCGGCATCAGCGCCGCCGAGTGCCATGATGGCCGTGTCGAAGTCCCGCGTGCGTGTGACCCGATCGACCAGCGCGCGGAACTCGAGCGCCGCAACTTGAACCGCGATCCCGAGAGCCTCGAAGTCGGCCTGCAGCACGGTCGCGATGCGCTGACGCTGCGGGTTGCTGGTGCTTGTCAGCACCGTGAAGGAGACCTCAGCCCCATCCCGGTCGACGAGCCGCCCTGTCTCGTTCCAGCGAAAACCACTGGCCGCCAGCAGGCGACGCGCGTCGTCCAGCGACTGATCGGGCGGCGCCGTCCCTGCAGACCAGCGGACGTTGCCCGGTGACACATGTGATCCGAGGGCTGTGGCGCGCCCATCGTAGACCAGCCGGACCAGCGCGGCGCGGTCGACGGCGAGCGACAGCGCCTGACGGAACCGCGTCTCGTGGAACCACCGCGCGCGTCTGGCCGCGCGCTGATTCCCGGGCGCCGGATCGTCCAGGTTGAGCGTGAGGAACGTGTACTCCAGCGAAGGACCCAGATCGAACAACTCGAGGCCCGACGCCGCGGATCCGAGCAGCGTGGCGAACGCTCGGGTGTCCAAGGCGCTCAATACGTCGACCTCACCGGCCAGCAGGCGCGCGACCTGCGCGTCCGGCTGAGCAACGATCGAAGCCCTGATGCGGTCGACAAACGGCAGCCGCGCCCCTGTCGCGTCGCGTCGCCAGTAGGCCTCGTTGCGCACGAGTTGCACCTCCTGGCCAGGCGCGTATCGGGACAGACGGTACGGGCCGAGGCCTATCAGGTGCTCCGGGGGCTCGCTCAGCCCCCAGACGGAGTCGAGATCCCCGGCCGTGTACGCCGTTCCGAGCGCATGCCGGGGCAGCATCGGCACTCCCGCCAGCAGGCGCGCTGGGTCTGGATGCGGTGCCCCGAACGCGAGCTGCAGTGACAGCGGACCGAGGACCCTCACCTTGGTCGGTTGGCCGCCCACTCGAAGGCTCTGCAGCTGCAGGGCACCCAGCGCGGGATCCTGGAACACCGCCAGACTGAATTCGACGTCGGCAGCGTCAAAGGGCTCACCATCGGGAAACATGACGTCGGGTCGGAGCGTGAGGGTGAGGGCTCCCGACGCATCGGGGCCTTCGAGCGACTGCGCCAGCGCCGGAACCGCCGCCTGGGTGCGTGCATCGATGCGAAACAGCGTGCCGTGAGTCAGCGCAAGAAGGCCGGCCGATACGGCGTCGGTCGCGCGAACAGGGTTGAACGTGCGGGGGTCGGCACGCAGGATGATCCGGAGTTCCTGCGTCGCTGGCGGGGCCGGACGCGTCGGGACGCACCCGACGATCGCCGCACCGAGCAACGCAATCGCGACGAGGCGACCCGGCCTGCGCCCGTGACGTCGCGCTCGAACCGGTCCGCTACCGGTAGTCGCCGGATCTCGCTTCCTCACGAAGGCGCTCCCATACTTCGTTATAGCCCATCGTCACGACGAACAGCATCACGAGAGGCGCCAGCCGCCATGGCTGGGTGATCAACACCTGAGTCGATCGCAGCTCGCCGATCAGCGTTCCGAGGCTGGGCACTGGCTCGGGCATGCCTAGCCCAAGGAACGACAGGGTTACCTCGGCGAGCACGAAGCGCGGCAGCAGCAGGGCCGCCTGCCCGACGACCACCGGCAGCAGATCGGGCCAGAGGTGGCGGCAGAAGATGTGACCCGGGGTGGCGCCCGACGACACGGCCGCGTCCACATAGCCTGCGTGAAGCGCCTGCTGGACGGTTCCACGGATGAGCCTGGCCGAGCCTCCCCAGCCCACCGCGCCGAGCAGCAGGGCCACGATGCCAAAGGCCGCCGTAGGGGACAGATCCAGGGGCAGGGCCGCTCGCAGCGACAGCAGGAGGAAGAGCCACGGCACAGCCAGGGTGAGCTCCGTCAGGAGCGTGAGCGCCGCGTCCGTCGTGCCGCCACCAAGCGCGCCGAGTGCCCCGACGATGACCGCGATCGAGAGGGCCACGACGGTCGCCGTGAGCGCGGTGGCCAGAGAGACACGGGTTCCATGCAGCATCCGCGATGTCACATCGCGCCCCAGATCGTCAGTGCCAAGAGGAAACGCCCCACCGGGAGGCTGTGCCGCGGCGTCCCGATACTGAACTGCGGGCGGATGCGGAGCGCAGGCGTCAGCCAGGACGACGGGGATATGGATCGCGACAAGCGCGGCCAGCCAGGGCCAGACCGGTCGGAAGCGCGGAAGCCGTGTGCGAGGTGTTGGCGGCACTAAACGCGTTGTCGTGGGTCCGCGAAACCGTGAACGGCGTCTCCAATGACGTTCGACGCGACGAGGAGCACTGCCGAAGCCAAGACGCAGCCGGTGATCACCGGGAGATCGCGGGCGAGCACGGCCTCCAGCAGCAGCGCTCCGAGGCCTGGCCAGTCGAAGACAACCTCGAACACGAGCGACGCCCCGACCAGCGCCGCGACGGACAACGCCAGGAGTGGTGCCATCCCCGGGAGCATGGCTGGAAGGAGATGTCGCCAGAACACCGCCCGTTGCGACACTCCGCGCGCGCGGGCGGCCGGCACCAGCAGCCCGCGATCGACCCCCTCGAGCACCGCTGTCAGGTGACGCACCAGCGGCGGCAGCAGTCCGAGGGTGAGGCCGGCGACGGGCAACGTCGCGTGGCGAACGACGTCGAGACCGTGACCCCGACCGCCGACGGGAAACCAGTCGGTGCTCCAGGCGATACGCAACAGCAGCATGCCCAGGACGAGGTCGGGCAGCGCCTGCAGCGTGACCACCCCGGCGCGGGTGCTGACGCCGCGACGAGGGCCATGCGCGGCGCGTCTGGCCACCACAAGAAGCGCCAAGGTCCAGGCCAGCACGGTGGCCGGAACTGTCAGGATCAGCGTGTTGGCCGCGCGTTCGACGACCAGTCCGGCAACCGGGAGGCCGGTAGCCATGGATCGTCCGAGGTCGCCCCGCCAGAGGCCCCGCCAGGTGGCGACCTCCGGTGCGCGAGCGCTGCGCCGCTCGCCCACGGCCAGCGTCTCGGCGGCTAGACCCGGTGTCAGCCGCAACTCGTCGCCGAACCTCCCCGGCGCCATGGCGATCAGCACCCGGCTGATCACCAGGATGAGCACCAGCGAGAGCACCCCGAACGCCACACGCCGGCCGATCCGCGCGACGAACTGGAGCATTGATGCGGAATATACCACTGCAGGACTCCCGCTTCGTATTTCACCGTGTACCTGTCAGGCGTCCGGTGTCCCTATCTCGATTGACGGACTTTTCCGTTCGTGATCACGGAGACATGCGGATGACACCACAGCTTCTCATCCCGGCCGGAATCGGGTCCGGCCTGCTTCACGACCGCCTTCGCACGCCTGATCGGGCGCCGCAACTGCGCTGGTCCTGGTCGTGCCGGCACATGTCGGCCAGCGAGCCTTGGGCTCTCATGCTCGACCTGGCGCCGGAGGTGTGTCCGGGAGACCTGGCCGCCGTCCGGGTGGATGCCATTGGCGAGCACGCGCGCATCGTCACCACCGACAACCGTCGCCTCCGCATCTACCCGGGCGACCTCGTGGTCGGCGTCTTCGGCAATCGCTACGCGACCGATGCGTTCGAGGCAGAGGTCGACGGCGTGTCGGACCTGAGTGTCGTCACGGGCGCGGGCATGATCGGCACGGTACGGTCGCGGCACCGTCGGGTGGGCAGTCCGACCCGCGTCACGTTTGCCGGCTTCGTGCAAGACGAGGCCGGCGTCAAGGTCAACCTGAAAGACCGCTTCTTCCGCCCCCGACCGCTGGCCGGCGTGGTCGCGCCCACCGTGGCGATCGTCGGCAGCGGCATGAATAGCGGGAAAACCACGTCGAGCGTGTCGCTCATCAAGGGTCTGTCTTCAAGGGGTCTGCGCGTGGGCGCGTGCAAGCTCACCGGCAGCGTGTCGAACCGGGACCAGGATGAAATGCGCGCAGCCGCAGCGACAACGGTTGTCGACTTCAGCGACTACGGATTCCCCTCCACGTACCTGTGCCCGCCCGACGAGCTTCTGGCGCTCTGGCAGACGATGATCGCCGACGTACAGGCGACAAGTCCCGATGTGATCGTGATGGAAGTGGCCGACGGTGTGCTCCAGCGCGAGACAGCCCTGCTGCTGAGACACGACGCGTTCCGCCGCTCACTCGCTGGCGTGATCGTCGCAGCCGATAGCGCGCCATCGGCCCTGTACGCGGTGGCCGAGCTCGAGTCGCTGGGGCACCACGTCATCGCCGTCTCGGGCGTGCTCACGTCCTCCCCCCTGTACGTGCACGAGTTCCACGCCCGCTGCCGCACACCCGTGGGCGCATCGATGGCCGCGCGACAGGAGCTGGTCGATCTGCTGCTGCCGGTGGTGAGGCCCGCCGCGTGAGGGTCTTGGGCCTGCTGCGGGAGTGCGGCGGACTGCCGCCCGGCATCGGGCTGCCCGCAGCAGCTGCCGTCGTGTCGCGTACGACCCGTTACATGGTGCCGATGCAGCTGCCGCTGCTGGGTGGAGCGCTGGTGGACGCGCTGACGGGTCTCCCCGCGCGCCTCTACGGCTGGGAGGTGCCGGGGGCCGAAGGCGCGGTGACGACAGTCGGATTGGTCCTGGTCGTCCTTGCTGTGGTCCAGGGAGCGGCTGCGTACGCCGACACGGTGACCGTGGCCCATGTCAAAGACCGCGTTGGCGCACATCTCCGAAGTCGGCTGCTCGCGGCATTGACTGCGGAAACCCCTGGGGAGCGCCGCCGGTTCGAGCCGGACGATCTCCGGCGCCAGGCGATGCAGGACATCCGGGCGGTCCGCAACGCTGTCGTGATGCGCGCGGTCGAGCGACCGAGCCTCCTGCTGCGCATGGCGTTTCCGGTCGCCATGGTCGTGTCCATCGACGCCCGTCTGGCTCTCATTCCGCTCGCCATGCCGGTGCTGCAGTGGACGCTTGCCCAGCCGCTGCGGCGGCGCCTCACCGAGCGGACGGCTGCGGCCCACGACCTGCGTGCTGCGGCGGCCACGCTGGCCAAGACAAATCGAGCCCGCCGCGAAACCCTTCACACCTACGGCGCCCAGGGGCTGTGGCTCGACCGCGCCCGCTCAGGCATGGACGCGCTGCGATCGGCCGGCGGGCGTGTGGCGGCCTGCCGCGGTCTCAATCACGGCACCGCCTGGGGCCTGACGTCCATGGCGCTGGGGGCGGTCTGGTGGCTCGGAGGTCTCCGCGTCCTTGACGGCAGCCTCTCGGTCGGCGCGCTTGTCGCCCTCACCGGATTCGTCCGCTTCCTCAACATGCCGGCGCGCCGGCTTGCGCAGGTCACGGCGCGAGACAACCAGGGGGTAGCCGCCCTCGAACGCCTGGCGGCGGTGCATCGCGCGTGCGCGGACGGGCAGACCTCCGAGCGGCCGGCCCTGCGACCAGCGAGTGGCGAAGTGCGCGTCGAGTGGCGGCTGCGGGACGCCTCGGGGATGGAGCGGCGGCGGGAGGCGGTCTTCGCGCCTCGATCGCTCCACGTCGTCGTCGGCGCGAGTGGCTCCGGCAAGACCACGGCCCTGCGTGTGATCGCGGGTCTGTGCGACAAAGACGCCGGGCACGCCTGGGTCGACGGACAGGACACGGCCTCATGTGATCCGGCCACCGTGCGTGCGCACGTACGTCTGGTCGCCAACGACGCAGTGGTGTTTCCAGGGACCGTGCGCCAGAACCTGCTCATGGGCCGTGCCGACCCCGGCGACGATGCGTTGCTGGACGCGTGCGCGGCCGCCGACTTCGCGACCGTTGTGAGCCGTCTGCCGCAGGGTCTCGACACAATGATGGGGTCGGGTGGGACGAGACTCTCGCGGTCCGAACGCCGACGTCTCGGTCTTGCCAGGGCATTCGTCGATCCGCCAGTCGTGCTTCTGCTGGACGAGCCCACGGCCGCGCTCGATTCTGATTCGGCCATTCGTGTCAACCGGACGCTGGCCGACATCGCGGCACGGGCAACCGTGGTCGTGACGGCGACAGCCGTGCCGTCCGGGGTGACCCCGCGGACGGTCCTGTCGCTGGACGCGCCGAGACATCCGGAGGCTGCGGGAAGCGCCCACCCCGCCTCATCCTCCCCGTCAGCCCTGGTCGCGTCGGAGGTACGAGGATGACGTGGCGGTCGCAACAATTCGGCGTATCGTTTGAGGGGCGCCCCCTTGTCGCGTGGGTGGCTCCGGAACGCACGACTCGCCATCGGGTGCTGATCGTCGGCGGTCAGCACGGGGATGAGCGGCGCGCCAGCCGCGCCGTCGCGCGGCTGCTCGCCGCTGACCCGAGCGGCTATCCCTGTGACCTCGCGCTGGTACCAGCTCTCAACCCGGACGGGCTTGCTCGCCGCGCGCGTGCCAACGCGATGGGCCTCGACCTCAATCGGGACCATCTGCTCCTGTTGGCCCCGGAAACCAGGGCGTTGCACGCATTCATCCGGGCATGGGCGCCGCACGTGATCGTCGACGCACACAACTTTCCGTCGCGACGGAGCCAGCTGCTGGCAGCTGGCGTGACGCTTGGATGGCATGTGTGTGTGGACGTGGCGACACACCCGGCCGCACAGGCCGACCTCTCGATCGTCGACCGTGTCAGCGAAGCGCTCACGACCTGCGGACTGCGCGCCTCGCGCTACACCCTGCTTCGACCCGACGGACTGTCACGGCACAGCAGTCCGCACCCGCACGATCTGCGCAATGCGGCGGCCCTTCGCTATCAGGCGACCACCGTCCTCCTCGAGGGGCGCGCGCCCACACGAGAGGACGACCGTCACGAACGGCGACGGCTGCGCGACGCGTTCGACATGAGCCTCAGGACGACCATCGCGTGGGCGGCGGAGCGCTCCCAGACGATCTGCGCTGAGGTTCCGCAGCCGGGTCAACGGATCCCTGTCGGGTGGCAGTGGCGGGGCGAGGAACGCCCGGCCAGCTTCCCCGTCTGGAACGTCGCCCGCCGCCGCGTCGATGTCCTGCCCGTTCGCCGTTTCGCGCCGCAGGCCGAGCCGCGCCGCCGAATCCGGTTGCCGGAGGCCTACGCCGTGCCGGCCTCCGCGCGCAGGCTCGTCACCCTCCTCGACAGCCACCAGTTCGACCGGACGCACGACGGCGGGTGGTTGGTGGTCCCGATTGCGCAGCGGGGTGGCCGAGCGCTGGCGGTGCTGCTCGAACGCAGATCCTGCGGTCGCATCGGCCGTCACCCCGGGTATCAGGCGGAATTCGAACGCGTGCGGCCCGTTACCGGCTGCGCTGGAGGTCAACTATGACGGAACAGCATCGCCAGCGAGTGGCGGCGCTCGTGAGCGCCGTGTCGATCGTCGTCGTCTTGTCGCCCGTCGCGAACAACCTGCGGGCGGATGCCCGCGACGGATTTCCGCTGTCGCACTACCCGATGTTCTCGGCCGATCGCGGACGTCATCAGACCGTCACCTCCCTGGTCGGTCTGGACCGCGACGGGCGCGCGCGCCCGCTGACGTACCGGCTGGCGGGCAGCGGCGGCATGAACCAGGTGCGTCGGCAGATTCGCCGGATGGTTCGAGAGGATCGCGCCGACGAGCTGTGTCGCCGCGTCGCGAGCCGTGCGTCCGAACGGAGCGGTGCGCGGTATCGGTCGCTGCAGACCGTGTCCGTCGTGTCTGGCACGTACGACTTCCGCGACTACTTCCGCGGCAACACGGACCCGGTCAAAGAGGTCCGCCACGCCACCTGTGACGTCCAGGAGATCGAGCGATGACCCTGTCCAGCCGTCTCTCGTCCTGGTGGTTCGCCGCTGCGCCGGCCGAGCGCCTGGCGGCCATCCGGATCGCCGTCGGGGCCTTTGCCCTTCACTACCTGGGCACGCGAGTGGGCATGTTCGCCAGCGTGGTCCGCACGGATCCGCAGCTCTTCGATCCCGTCGGCGTCGTCTCGGGACTGGCGGCTCCCGTGTCGCCCTCACTGGCTGACGCCCTCGTGATCGTCACCCTTGTGGCGAACGTCGCCTTCCTGCTGGGTTGGCGGCATCGCGTCTCCGGCCCGGCGTTCGGAGTGCTCCTGCTCACCCTGCTTTCGTACCGCAACTCGTGGTCGATGGTGTACCACAGTGACAACGTGCTCGTCCTGCATGTGCTTGTCCTGGGCGTCGCACGATCGGCGGATGCCTGGTCCATCGACGCCCGGCGGCGCGGCCGCGAGGCGGCGGCGTCGTGGGAATATGGCTGGCCCCTGAAGCTTGCGTGCGCGATGGCGGTCTCGACCTACTTCCTCGCGGGGGTCGCGAAGATCATGGGCCCGCTCGGATGGGGCTGGGCCAGTGGCGATGCGATGCTCAGCCAGGTCCTGGTCGACGGCCTGCGCAAGGAGCTGCTGGGCAGCGGCGCATCCGACCTTGCGTTCCGGCTGCACGACCAGGTCGAACTCTTCGGGCTTCTCGGCCTCGGCACGCTGATTCTCGAACTTGGAGCGCCGCTCGCACTGCTTCATCCCCGCGTTGGACGCCTCTGGGCGGTGGCGACCTTCGGCCTGCATTGGGGCGTCTGGGCGGTGATGGACATCTACTTTCGGTACCAAATGGTCGGCGTGATGTTCCTGCCGTTCTTCCGGGTCGAGCGGCTAGTCCTAGGGACGCAATCCGGCTCGGTGGTCACAGCGCAGCCGGTCGGCGCTGACAGGAGTGGGACCTATGCGGTCCAGTGAGCACCCGGCGGTTCAACACGACCTGGTCATCTTCGACGGCCAATGCCGCTTCTGTCGCGCCCAGATCGACTTGGTGCGCCGGGCCGACGTCACGCGGCGGCTGGCGTTCGTCTCGCTGCACGATCCGGTAGTGGCTCGGCGTTTTCCGGATCTCGATCACGCGCGCCTTATGCAGCGTCTCTACGTGGTGGACCGGCAGGGCCGACGACATGGCGGGGCGGCTGCACTTCGGGTGATCGCTCGACGGCTGCCGTTGCTCTGGTGGGCCGTGCCACTGCTGCACATTCCGGGCTCGCTGCCGGTCTGGAACTTCCTCTACAGGCAGGTGGCCGCGAGGCGATACTGGTTCGGTCGGCACCTCGACTGTCCCGACGACGCATGTAGGCTACCGTGACCCTCCGCATCTCCACGTGGGTGATCGTCGGAACGCTGGTCTCGGTGGGAACGGTTGGCGGGCAAACGCCCGCCGCCGGCCGACAGACGACGGATGCGCGGGTGTTCGTGTCGGCTACTAACGGGGTCACGTCGAACCTCGAGTTCAACCGGAAGAGCCGCGATGCTTTCGAGGCCATCTTCGGAGGCGGTGGGCGCGTCCGCCACCGCGGCCTGTGGGTGACCTACGAACTGGCCAGCCACACGTTTTCGTCCGAGACGTCCAGGACTCGCATCAGCCAGGCGATCGAGGCACGGTACGGCCACGATCTCGCGCGGCGCTGGCGGGCCGAAGTCAGCGGGGATGTGGCGATCAACGGCACGCCGGACTCCAGGAGCCCGGTGCGCCGGGCCTACGCGGTCTCGCCCCGACTGACCTACCGCGGCCCGGGCGGCCACCGCGTGCGGGTCTTCTCACTCCATCAGGCAAGGCGGGCAACCGACGATCACAGAGACGACACGACGCGGCATTACATGGGCCTCGAGTACCGGAGGACGCTCGCCCGGCAGCACTTCTGGGAGGCAGGCGGCAGGATCGAATCCAGCACGGGTGTGAACAGTCGCAACGCCTATCGTCGACACGGAGTGTGGGTCGCATACAGCTGGCCCGTCACGAAGCGGGATGCCTTGCAGGTGCGGACGGAGTACCGCGTTCGTGACTTCTCCTCGAGGATCGTCGAGACCTCAGACGGGCCCGCGCGGAGAGTGGACCACCGAGTCACGTCCGGTGTCACCTGGATCCGACCGGTTGCCGACGGTATCGACTGGCGCTTCGACTACGAGCACGAGACCAATCGATCCAACGATGCCCGACGCATCTACAGCGTCCACGTCGTCCTTGGCCGTGTCGTCGTCGCGTGGCCCTGACCCATCCGGTTCACGCAGCGCCGTGAGGAGCCGATCGAACCCCGCGGCCCCAGGCGCGCCGTCATCCACTTCCGGGAGGTCGGACGGCCGACCTTCATCAACACCGACGGCGGCAGGGACATGCCGGTCGAGGGCCGCTTCTGGGCGCATCCGGAGACGGGGCGCGTGGAACGGAGCGAGCCGGTGGCCGAGGACCGGCAGTTGCACGCGACGGTTGCGGTGCGCTACGCCGCGAACGATGCGCTGGGCCTCTGGATGCCCGCCGAGATGCAGGAGACCTACTTCGCCCTGCGGGCCGTCGTGATGATCGAGGGGCGCGCGACGTACGGGAACGCGCGCCGGTTCGAGGTGAAGGTCACCGAGACGATCCGGCCGCCGGGCTGAAGCACCTGCGCCGCCGGGGTCAGCCGCGCCGCATCGTCGCACTTCCTGACGCCCTGTCCCCGCGCCTCGGCTTGGTCGCTCTGGTCGAGCCCGCGGGCTTCGCGGTCTTCGCTGCGCTGGTCAGCGGGGCCCGTCGTCCTGGCGGAAGCCCGGCGAAGTCGTACGCCTCTCGGAGCCAGTCGGTCATCGGCGGCTCCACCTCATCGCGATGCCGGATCCGGATCAGGTGCGCGCGCTTCGCCTTCGACGAAGCGACGACCTTCCGAATCTGAGGCGCCTGCACCGCGCGGCCGAGGAAGACGCAGAGCTCGAGATGGTTGCGCTTCGGCCGGACGAAGAAGTAGCAGGCCTTTCGCGAGAACATGATCGAGTGGTGAGAGGCATAGATGCGCTGCTCTCCGAACTCGACCGCGGCCTCCCGGAGCCGCTCCCACGCCTCACGCAGGTCCTCCGAGAGATCCCTGATCAGCGCCTCCTCGGTCGTCGTCCAGCAGTCGTGGGCCTCCCCCGCCTCGACCCACTGCTTGCAGTGGTAGCACTCGTGCCCGTCCATGCCGGGCAGTATACGAGGGCGGCCGCCGCGCACCACCTGTCCCGGCCGTCCGGCTTTGGGTGGATCCCGTGCAACCTCCTCGGAGATAGAGGGCATCGGCCAGCTCGCGAAACGAAGCCATGCGTCGCATTCCAGCGCGCGGGATGGCTTGCCGTCTCCGCACATCCTTACTCCGCCCGCGCCGGCCTCTTTCGCCCCTGACCGATTCCCGCACCCGCCGCTCCGCCCGTGCTATCGTGGCGACGTACGGAGGCTCCATTGACCCTGCGCGGCGCGCTCACCCTGGCTTCGCTCTGCCTGCTGTTGCCCGCGACGGCTGCACCGCAGGGTCCCGCCCCCAGGCTGAGCCGTGGCGAGCGCGACGCGCTTCGCGCCGTCGTCGCCGCCGTCGATGCTGCGACGACACTGCCTCACGCGGCGCCTGATGACTGGCCCATTCACCTGCTCCGCGCGTCCGACGGGTCCCACTACGTGGCGTTCTCGGCGCTGCTGCCGCCGGAGGCCGCCTCCGCCAGCGCGGGCACGCTCTACGTGCGCCTGGCGACGCGGCCGGACGTGGCGCCCACCGTGGCCGAGCGTTCGGCGGTGATGGAGTGGCTGCAGGGCGAGAGGAGCGACCCGCTGCCCGCCCGCGCGGCGCGTGTCGTGTCGGTCCCAAGCGGCGAGATCCCGATCGGCACGAACGATCGGACCGGAAGCGGCCAGAGCTCCACGGCGCTGCGGCTGATCGAGCACGAGCGCGAACGCACGCGCGAACGACGCGAGGACGCGGAACGCGACCGTCGGGCGGCGCTCGAAGGCGGCGCGGCGGCGCCCCCCGTGATGTACCCGTTCGAGGACTTCGATGTCTCGGCCACGCTCGTGCCCGTCCCGGGCGGCGGCGCCGTCGTCCGCCGCTCCGTCACGGCCGGCCCTGGAGACTTCGATCTCTACGTGGGTTGGCTGCCCTCGGGAGCCGACGTACGCGGCACGGCACCGGTCGTGCTGAAGCGCTCGCTGTCGCTGCCGCCCGCATCGGTGAACACGTTGTCGATCGGCAGCATCATCGTGGCCGAGGACATCCGGTCGCTGGAACGGCCGCCCGACGCCGACGCCCAGGCCTCCCATCCGTACGCGATCGGCGCCATGGACATCGTGCCGGCCCTCGACACCGTGTTCACGAGCGACGAGCGGATGGCCGTGATCTTCCAGGTGATCAACGCGGCGGCGACGGCAGCCGGCAAGCCGGACGTCACGGTGGCGTTCCGCATTGTCCAGGACACGCCCGCCGGGGAGGCCCTGGTCGCCACGCTCAACCCGCAGCAGTATCACGCCGAGGTGCTGCCGCCGGACTTCGACCTCCACCGCGGCCACCCCCTCGTCGTCGCCATGGCCGCGCCGCTCGATTCGCTCCGGCGGGGTGACTACCGCCTGCTCGTCGGCGTGTCCGACCGGCTGGCCGGCCGCGCCGCCACGGCGCGCCTGGACTTCCGCATCGCTCCGAGCCGGCACGGCCTCCTCCGCGAGGCACCGGTACTTCAGCCCCCCCGCTTCGACCGGCAGCACATCCTCGAACCGGACACGCTCACGCGGATCCTCGACGGCCTGCGGCCCCCGTCTCCCTCGGCGGCGCTCGATCGTGCGTTCACGATCGCGCGGGAGCGGCGCTTCATCGATCTGCTCGGCGAAGAGCCCGTGGATGACGGTGAGGCCGGCGCGCGCACCGCGCTTCGTGGCCTCGCACTGCTGGCGCTTGGCGATACACCCGCGTCGGTGGCCGTACAACTCGAACAGGCGCGTCGGTTGTCGGCGCCGTCCGGACCGCTGGGCGTGCTGATCGGGGCGGCACGCGCGCTCGAGGGCCAGGACCGTGCGGCCGCGGCATCCTGGCAGGCGGCGCTTGACGAAGGCTTCACGATGCCGGGTATCGAGACGGAGATCCTCACCGCGTACCTGCGGGCGGGTGACGGCCCGCGCGCGCTTCACGCCGCGACGGCCGCGCGCGCCCGGCAGCCTGACGATGCCACGGTCATGCGGTGGCACGCGGTGGCGGCCCTCAAGGCCGGCGAGGAAGGCACGGCCATCGAGGCGCTCGATGCCCTGCCCGCGAGTGATGAGACACGCTTCCTGCAACTGCAGGCGCTGTACGCCGGCTTCGTCCACGCACGCGGTCCGGGCGCCACCGACGAGGGGCACGCACGCTTCAGCGCCCTGGCTCGCGACTACATCAGCGACGGCAGCCCACACGCCGCCCTCGTCGAAGCCTGGCTCAGCGTGATGGCCGCGCGGTGAGATCACGTACAAACACGAAGGTCGCGAAGGCCACGAAGACAGCACGAAGTACGATTCTCTACGGATCCGGTGTTCGCTACCGGATCGTTGAGGAACGTTCTTCGTGTCGTCTTCGCGGCCTTCGTGTGCTTCGTGTTCGTCCGTGATCAGCGCGCGTCCTTGAGCGAGTAGGCACGACGCGACTGCACCTGAACCCCGGGACGTGACGAAGTGATCTGCAGCTCCCGCACGCGGCGCGTCGGGTCGGGGTTGCTTGAGTAGTAGCCGATGACGTAGTAGTCGCTCGTCTCGGCATCGATCCGCTTGAACTCCGTCGCGAAGTCGTTGGCGTTGACCACCGCGAAGCCGCCGGTTTCCTCGGCCATGAAGCGCAGTGTGCTCTGCGTCTTCTGCAGGTGGGTGCGGATCTCGCTCTGGTCCAGGTACTGGCCCGCGTCCACCACACCGGTCAGCCCCCGCGGGTCTACCGTGAAGAGCGTGGCGTTTGCGCGGTTCGCCGACAACGTCAGCTCGCGCATCAGCGCGTAAAGGTCGACGTCGGCCGTGACCGATCCGATTCGGTAATAGGGGTTCTCTTCGTCGATGAGATGCCGCAGGTTGTCCGCGAACCGGCCGCCCATGATCCGGTCCTTCGAGAATCGCGCCTGGGCATACGGATCGAAGTCGTAGCCGTTACTGATGAAGATGACGATCTTGCGCTTGTTGGTGACCCGTTCGAGCTCGCCCAGGAAGTCATAGGCCGCGAAGAATGCCGTGCGCGCTCGCTGGCGCACGTCGCCGGGGCCCTGCGAACTCTCGAGCGACTGGAACAGCTCCGTCGCCGTCATACCGGATCCTCGAATCCTGGACGCCGCCGACACCACCATCTTGCGGTCGTAGGTGGCCGGCACCTCCACCGAGGAGGGGCCGCTCGAGATCATGGCCATCATGTCGCCGTCGTGCAGGAGGTTGCTCGACAGCGTCTCGATCAGCCGGCGCACGTGCGGCGTGTATTCGGCTTCGAAGTGCAGGTCGTCCACGAAAATCAGGACCAGCCGACCCGCCGTCTCGTCGACCTGACGACGTGGCGCCGTCGGCAGGATGATCCCCTCGGCCACCGGGGGAGGAGGAGGCGCGACAAGGCTGAACGTGCGTCCGCCGAGCACCATGGAGAAGGAGGCGATTTCCTGGCGCACTCCGTCCTCGAGCACCGTGAAATCGTCGCGCGTGAGGTCGGAGACAAACCGTCCCCCGTCGTCACGCGGGATGACGTCGGTCGTGACCAGCGTCACCCCCGCGCGGAACGTGGGCGCCGGCTGCGGCGCCTGCGCCGCCGTCCAGGCCACGCCCGCCGACAGCGCCAGGGCCAGGATGCCGCCCGTCTTGGATGCCCGAGGGGTCATTGAAGCATTGTAACCAAGGCGGCTGCCCGGGTGACGTGGGATACTGGACTTCGTGGCGGGCCGACACCTGACCGGTCTTCAGTCTTCCTCTCCCGATCCGTCCCGCCGAAGGGCTCTGGCGACACTCGGCGGGTTCGGGGTCGCGTCCCTGATCGAGACCTCTCCTGTGCTGGCCCAGCTGGCCTCCGGGGCCTGTCCACAGGTCGGTCCGGACGGAACCCTCGTTCGGACGCTGCCGCTCTACGGTGGCCGCGGCCCCCGGCCAACGCCGTTCGGGAAGGTCGTCGGACGCCAGGGGCTCGACGCCAGACGATTCACTGACCTGTCCCTCGTTGGCCCGGCCCGGCTGCTCACGCCCACCGCTGAAGTCTTCCTGCGTACGACCGCACCCGCCTCGCTGGCGGCACGGCCGGCCCCCTGGTCGATTGACCTCGGGGGGCTCGTGGACGCCCCCACCTCACTGGTCGTCGACGACCTCATCGCGCAGGCGCGGCCGATGGGCGTGCACCTGCTGGAATGCGCCGGCAACAGCGACCCGCAGAACTTCGGGCTGATGAGCGCCGCGGAGTGGCACGGCGTCCCCCTTGTGGATGTGGTGGCGGCCGCGAAGCCCACGTCCGGCGCAGCGGGCGTGCTGGTGTCAGGTGTTGACGATGAGGCCGAGGCCTGGCGATCAACGCCAGGCGCGAGTTGGGTCTTCCCGCTGGACGGGCTGGCTGCCCTCGACGCGTTCCTGGCCCTGGGTATGAACGACGTGGCCCTGCCGCTGGACCACGGTGCGCCGGTGCGCCTCGTCGTGCCCGGTTGGTACGGCTGCGCGTGGATCAAGTGGGTGGACGCGATCCGGCTGGTCGGCGCGGACGAACCCGCCACCTCGCAGATGCACGAGTTCGCCACGCGCACGCACCAGACGGGCGAGCCGGAGCTTGCGCTCCACTACGCCCCGGCGGAGATCGACGTCGCCGCCACACCCATTCGCGTGGAGCAGCGATACCGCGACGGTCG
The DNA here is from genome assembly GCA_964574545.1 of uncultured Bifidobacteriaceae bacterium. Lineage (GTDB taxonomy): Bacteria > Acidobacteriota > Vicinamibacteria > Vicinamibacterales > UBA2999 > JAUXWO01. The sequence continues at coordinate 28,164 of CAZNOC010000014.1, forward strand.
CACCTTCTACCGCATCGTCGGACTCGTCTGGGGTGGTCATGCGCCCGTAGACCGCCTGCAGATCCGCTTCGGGGCGCGCGAGGACTGGCAGCCGATGCGCATCTGCCCGGCCCCGGTGACGCACCGCACATGGTCGCTGTGGGAGTACGACTGGTTTCCGGCGCGTCCGGGCGTCTACAGCATTGTTCTGCGCGCGGACGACCGCGAGATCCGCACGCGCCGCCTCGACCTCTCGTACTACATCCGGCTCGTGCGCATCGACGCCACTTGATCACGTACCAACACGAAGGTCACGAAGAAACGAAGGACGCACGAAGAGTTTCAATTCAGGGGTCCGGTTCCGAACCGGACCGTTGAAAGAACGTCTTTCGTGCGCCTTCGTGGCCTTCGTGTGCTTCGTGTTTGAAGGTCACCCCTACGGCGCGTTGAGGGCGGTGCGCGCCTCCGTCAGCTCCGGGAGGTCAGGATCCGCGTTCCGCCAGTTGGCGAGAAACTGTTCGTAATTGCGGCGGCTCTTCCCGGTGTCGCCGGCCTTGGCCGCTGCGCGCGCGAGGCCGAGGACGGCGCGGCTGCGGTTGGGCGTCCGCGTCAACGTGCGTTCGAACCACGCGACCGCCTCGACGGGTCTTCCGGCCTGGAGGAGCAGCTCGCCGAACAGCTCGTCGGCACCCTTGACGGGGTACGGGCGGCCGATGGGTTTGGGCATCTGGTCTTGCAGGTGCACGGCGTCGCGGATCGCCTTGAACGCCGCGTCCCGGTCGCCCTGCGCGAACTCGACGAGCGCGATGAGCTCGAGCACCATGATCACGGCCTGGTCGCGCAGGCCCGGATCCTCCTTGGCGGCCTTCTGCAGGTTCTCGATGGCGGCAAACGCGCGCGGCAGGTCGTTGAGCTTCACGGCCGCCATCCCGAGCGCGAACAGCTCGTCGATGTTGTCGAACGTCGTCTGCTCGCGCATCTCGAACCAGCGCTCGCTCTCCAGCACGTAGCGCGCGCGCATCGAGCCACGGTCGTTCCTGAGCGCCTCGGGACCGGAGCCGCGTCCGATCGATGAATCCGCGTAGTGGTGTCCGCCGACCTCGTCCGTGGGCTTGATCACGGCGCGCGCCTCGTCCACCCACCGGATCGCGGCGAGGCCGTCGTTGAAGCGGCCAAGCTGCATCCACTCGTAGTGCAGCCACGTGAGGCTGTGGAAGTCGCGCAACGCGACCGAATGCCCGCGCTGCTCCGCCCACGCGATTGAGGCCTCCCAGGACCGCAGGTCCGTCGCCGCCGCTTCCTCCCACAGCCCGAGTTGCACGAAGGCGTGCGCGGGCATGTGCAGCGCGTGACTGGAGGCCGGCGCGATGCGCGCATACACGCGCGCTGCCTCAAGCCCCTTGTGGGCCAGCGCGCCGTGATCGTACGCATGCAGGATCAGATGCGCCGCCCCCGGGTGCTCGCCGTTTCTTGCGAGCACGGATTCGACGATGGCGCCGGCACGCTGGCGGTACGGGAGGGAGGCGTCGCCGGTCGGCATCGTGGCCAGGATCGACAGCGCCTGGAACACCTGCGCTTCGTCATCGTCCGGATGCGCCGCGGCCAGTGCCCCCATCGCCTCGGCGTACGCAGGCGCGCGGACGGACAGGCTTCCGTCTCCGAACAGGGTCTCGACCGCGGCGAGGTAGCCGCGCTCGCGCGCCGTCGCTGCCCGCGCGAGACGCGCCTCGCGCGTCGGGCCGAGACGCGTCAACACCGTCCGTGCCGCCTCACGGTCCTCGTGGAACCAGAGCGGCTGGCTGTGGCTCAGCGCCTCTCCCCAGTAGGCCATCACGAAGCCGGGGTCGACGCGCTGCGCAGCCTGGAACGCGTCGATCGCATCCTCGTAGCCGAAGTTGTGGAGCCACAGCACGCCCCGCAGGAAGTGCGCGTGCGCCGCGGGGTCGCCAGTGGCCGGAAAGCTGATTGTGCCGAGAGGCGCGGCGGCGCTCCCCGGGGCGTGTGCACCGTGCCCGGCCGACGGTGACGACCACCAGTAGAACGCTCCGCCGCTCAAAACGACCACCGTGATGGCGAGGGCGAGACGACGCGCGTGCATCCGACGAGGATACCTCAACCGCGTACGCAGCAAGGGCCGGTCCCACTCGGTGGAACCGGCCCTTGCCGTCTACTCAGAACTCGAGACTCAGGACTTGGAACCGCCTGCTCCTCGCCCGTGGCCTCGAGGCACCAGCTAGTACGACAGGCGGAACATGAGCTGCGTCATGCGCATGAACCCGCGCTGGAAGTCGACACGGCCGAAGTTGGCCGCGCCCACCGCCGTGAAGGGACCGTGCGTCTTCACCGTGTTGGTGATGTTGAGCACCTCCCAGCGGAGCTGGGCGCGCGCGCGGGTGCCGAGGCGCATCGACTTGACCGCCACGAAGTCCCAGTTGTTCCGGTGCGGCGTCCGCACGTCGTCGAGCGTGCGCGGCACCGTGCCGAGGTTGAACGCGCCCGGCTGCACGAAGGCCGCGGGGTTGAGCCACAGGCCCACCGGGTCCATGCGGTCTTCACGGCTGCCGGACGTGGCCAGCGATCCCGAGCCCGGGTTCACCCGCTGCACGAGGTTGAACGCGTTCGCCAGACCGTTCGAGCTGGAGTTGAGCGAAATCGGGAACCCGCTCTCGAACGCGATGATCGACGTGACGGTCCAGTCGCCGAGGATGGCGGCCGCCAGCCCCGAGTTCGCCCACCGCTTGCCCGCGCCGAACGGCAGTTCGAACATGGGCGACAGGACGAGCTTGTGCGGGACGTCCAGATACCCGAGGCCGTACTCGGCGTCCAGATCGTAGGCGTTCTGCATGTTGGTGTTGTTCCGCGAGTAGGCGTTCGTCTCGCCGAACTGGTTGTCCTTCATGCGGCTCCAGGTGTAGTTGACGCGGCCGCCCCAGCCCTGGCTCATGCGCTTCTCGAACTTGAAGATCGCAGCGTGGTACTGGTTCTTCCCGCCGGTGTTCTGGCGCATCAGGACGTTGCCGAACTGCGGGAACGGCCGCAGCGACTGCGCCCTCGTGATCGTGGGGCTGTTGACACTGAAGCCCTGGCCGGCCGGCAGTCCGAAGAACGGGTTCGGCACCTGCTGGGTCAACGCCGTGCCCAGCGCGAGGTGACGCGGATCGAGCTGGTTGATGTTGATGAACGCATCGTTGGAGCCGCCCAGGCCGAGGTTCCGGCCCGTCGCGCCCGAGTACTCGAAGCCCACCGCGATGTTGCCGGGCAACTCGCGGTTGATGTCGAACGAGTACTGCTGGACGTACGGCGCCTTCTTGTCCTGGTCGATGAACTCGATGTTGCTGCCCACGTTGGTCAGCGCCCCCCGGGCGTTGCCGACGATCGGCAGCAGGCCTCCGGGGAACGGGTTGGCGAAGTTCAGCGTCGGGACGAACTGCCCCTGGTTCGCGGGGGTCTCCTGGCTGAACCCGACCTGCCCGTAGCTCGTCCCGCTGACGAACTGGTAGTTCCAGGGGGCCCAGTAGACGCCGTACCCGCCGCGAATCACGGTCCGCGGATTCACGGAGTAGACGATGCCTAGCCGCGGCGAGATCTTCGCCGTGGGCGGATTCCCCTGATACGTGTTGGCGCCGTTCTGGCCCGCGTACATCAGGCCGCCCCGCACGGGGTTGCCGTTCACGACGACGTTGCCGAGCGCACCGCCCGGGTTGATGGTGCGGTCGAAGCCGACCGTGAACCGGTCTCCCTCTTCCTGCAGGCCCGTCTCGTGCTCGAGGCGCACGCCGAGGTTGAGCGTGAGGTTCGAGCTCACGCGGAAGTCGTCCTGAATGTAGGCGCCGTAGTACTGCACGAAGTAGTTGGCGGCCGCCGACTGCAGCATGGTGCTCTGGTTGGCCGGGTTCCCGGAGATGTCGCCCATCAGGAAGCTGGCGAACGCGTTGCCTGACGTGGCCGTGCCGTTGGCCAGCGGGTTGACGGACGTGAAGTGGCGGGTGAAGTTGAAGTTGCCCGAGCCGCCCTTCTTCTGATCGTCCTTGATCCCGATCGTTCGGTAGTCGCCGCCGATCTTGATCGTGTGGCGTCCGAAGAGCCTGGTGATCGTGGTGTTCGCGCTCCACGAGTACAGGTTGCGATCCGCCGGGTCGATGGCCCCGAAATCAGCGTAGTCGGTAAGGACGCCGCGCGGGAACTTCTTCACCTCCATCTGGTTCAGGAAGTTCGAGCTGAAGCCGAGCTGCGCCGGGTCGTAGTCGATCGACAGCGTGTCGTTGTCGTGGAACACGGTCATGCCGAAGCGGAACGTCGCCACCGTGCTGCTGCTCGGCACCCAGGTGTTATTGAGAGCCAGGATATGCACGTTCCGCAGCAGGATGTAGTCGCCGCGGTCGGCGAACCGGTTCGGCCCGTCGCGGCCGGGCTCCCAGAAGTTGGCGCACGGCTCCTCGGTCTTGTTGTACAGATAAAACCCCGACAGCGACACCTTGTCGCTGATGCGGTGGTCCACCTTGCCGGAGTAGATCATCGCGCTGTCCACGATCTCGGCCGTCCGGAAGAAGTTGTTCGAGCCGTTGCTGACGTCCAGATCGGGCATCGGGAAGTGGTTCAGCATGTTGCGCGTGATCGGGCTGATGCGGTTGGCCGGGATGATGTTGCCCGGGAACGGCGTCCGGTTGTTGCCGCTGGCATCACCCGTCAGCGGGTCATAGATCACCACGAGCTGACCGGCCGAATTGAACGACTGCGAGAAGTCGCCGTTGCGCTCGCGCGCCGTCGGGAACCGCAGGTTGCCGTTCCGGGTGGTGTTCGAGCCGTAGCCCTCCTGCGCGTACCAGAAGAACGTGCGGTTGCGCACGATCGGGCCGCCGAAGCCGCCGCCGGCGAGGTGGTAATAGAGGTCCGGCTTTGGCCGGCCGGCGCGCTCCGAGAAGAAGTTGTTGGCCGAGCCCCAGTTCGGACGCGTCTGGTAGAACCCACTGGCGCGCCAGGTGTTCGTGCCCGACTTGGTCGCGATGTTGAACGTGCCGCCGCCCGTCCGGCCGGTCTCGGCGTCGTACTGGTGCACCTGCACCGCGACGTCTTCGAGGGCCTCGATCGACGGGTTGGCCGACGCCCGGTTCCGCACGTCGGTGATCGGCACGCCGTCCACCAGGTAGTTGTTGCCGCGGCGCGTGCCGCCACCGAGCGACAGCAGCGACGCGTTGGTCTGATCCTGCTGGCGGTTGAACTGCGGGTCGCCCGTGGCGACGACCGTGGGCAGCGTGACGGCGAAGAGGAACGCCGACCGGCCGCCGCTCGGCAGCGTCTCGAGCTGCTGGCTGTTGATCACGCCGCCGCCCGTCGCGTTCGACGTGTCGATCAGGGGCGCCGCGCCCGTGACCGTGATGGTCTCCTCGAGCGCGCCGACCTCCAGCGTAACGTCCAGCGTGACGAACTGCTGGGCCCCGACCCGGACGTTCGTGCTCTCGTAGGTCCGGAAGCCGGTCAGCGCCGCGCGCACGGTGTAGGTGCCGGGCGGCACGGCCGCGAAGTTGTAGGCGCCCTGGTCGTTCGACACGGCCTCGCGCATGGCGCCGGTCTCCTGGTTAATCAACTGGACGGTGACACCGGGAACGATGCCCCCGGACTCCTGCACCGTGCCGCGCACACCGCCTGTAAACGTCTGCGCGTTGGCCACGCCCGCCGCCACCAGCGCCAGCACCCCCGCGAACAGGGCCTGCTTCAGCGCCTTCGGCATCACCATACGGCTCGTCATACCGTCTCCTCCATGCTGCTCCCCAACACAAATCCTCCCCCCGCGTGCCCACGCACGCGAGCGAGGTGCCACCGCCGTCGACTGCAAGACAGCCAGACTGAATCCAGACACTGGCGAGTGGGGCAGAGTTTACGTGAGAGCCGCTCTCGATTACAAGTCATTACATTTGCGGATACCCGGAAGACTGACGGCGCGGCCCACCCTCGTTGAACAGCCGGTCAAACGTGCGGAGCCCCCCATTCGCGAGGGACGCTGGCTGCCCGGCCTAGGAGCGCCGTGCTAGGCTATTCCCCATGCAACTCACCCTCACCGTGAACGGCACGGCCCGGACGTTCGATGGCGACCCGGCCATGCCACTCCTGTGGTACCTGCGCGACGGGCTGTCGCTGACCGGCGCCAAGTACGGGTGCGGCACGGGCCTCTGCGGCGCGTGCACCGTCCACATCGACGGCAGTCCCGCCCGCGCCTGCACGACGCCCATGAAGAGCGCGGCCGGCAAGACCATCGTCACGATCGAAGGGCTCGATCCGGCGCACCCGGTCAAGCAGGCCTGGCAGGAGATCAACGTGCCGCAGTGCGGCTACTGCCAGACCGGGCAGATCATGTCCGCCGCGGCGCTGCTCGCCAACACCCCGAGGCCGAATGACGAAGAGATCGAGGCGGCGCTGCGCGGCAACATCTGCCGCTGCGGCACGTATCAGCGCATCCGCGATGCGGTGAAGAAAGCCGCCGGGGTGACGGCATGAACACCGTCATCATTCCGGTTTCCCGCCGCGGGTTCCTGAAGGGCCTCGTCTCCGCCGGCGCCTTCGTCGTCGGCGCGCGCGTCCTGCCGCTCGAGGCGCTCGCCGCCGCGCAGGCCTCCGCCGCACCGTGGGAGCCGAGCGTCTACCTCGCCCTCGAACCCGACGGCCGCGTCCTGATCATCGCCCACCGCTCGGAGATGGGCACCGGCATCCGCACCGTCCTCCCCACCATCGTCGCCGACGAACTCGACGCCGACTGGGATCGCGTCGAGATCGTGCAGGCGCTCGGCGACAAGAAATACGGGTCGCAGAACACCGACGGGTCGTGCTCGATCCGCGACTTCTACGTCGCGATGCGCGAGGCCGGCGCCACGGCGCGCCTGATGCTCGAGCGCGCGGCCGCCGCGCAGTGGAACGTCCCGGCCTCCGAGTGCCGCGTCCAACTGCACACGGTCGGCCACCAGGCCAGCGGCCGCTCGGCCGCATTCGGGGCGCTCGTGGCCGCGGCCTCGGCGCTTCCGATGCCCGCGAAGGAGGACCTGCGCTTCAAGCAGCCCTCCGAGTACCGCTACATCGGCAAGAACGTGCCGATTATCGACCTCGAGGATCTGTGCAACGGCCGCGGCACCTTCGGCATGGACGCCGTCGTGCCGGGCATGGTCTACGCGACCATCGAGCGCCCGCCGGTGCTCGGCGCCACGCTCAAGAGCCACCAGGACGCCGCGGCGCTGAAGGTCGCCGGCGTCGAACAGACCGTGGTGCTGGAGACGACGGGCTATCCGGTCGGGATGAAGATGCTCGGCGGGGTCGCCGTGATCGCGCGCGATACCTGGTCGGCGATTCGTGGCCGGCAGGCGCTGAAGGTCGACTGGGACCTCGGCCCGCACGCGTCCTACGACACGGCGGCGTTCAAGAAGACGCTGATCGAGACCGCACAGAGGCCCGGACGCGTCGCCAGGAGCGGCGGCGACGTGGACGCCGCGTTCGCCTCAGCGTCCCGCACGCACGAAGCCACCTATTACACGCCGCCGCTCTCCCATGCCCCGATGGAGCCGCCCGTGGCCGTCGCGAGCGTGAAGGACGGCAAGGCCGAGGTCTGGGCGCCGACGCAGAACCCGCAGGCCGTGCAGAGCGTGGTCGCCGCCGCGCTCGGGATCACCGAGACGGACGTCACCTGCCACGTCACGCTGCTCGGCGGCGGCTTCGGCCGCAAGTCGTTCCCCGACTACTGCGC
>CAZNOC010000015.1:0-35599 GCA_964574545.1 uncultured Bifidobacteriaceae bacterium
GCGAGGAGAAATTGGTGATTGGCGGCTAGTTGATCGGCATTTGGTGATCAGCCCGTGAGCAGCAATGAGCCCTGGTCCCCGGTCCCTGGTCCCTGGCCCCCGGTCCCCGATCCGAACGAGCGAAGCGAGAGAGGAGCGCATTTTTGATCGACCTTCACATGCACACGACGGCGTCCGATGGGCGGTGTACGCCCGAGGATCTTGTTCAGCGGGCCTGGGCCAGGGGCATCAGGACGATGAGCGTGACGGACCACGACACGATGGCGGCGGTGGCGGCGGCGCAGGCGGCTGGTGAGCGGATCGGCATGACCGTGCTGCCCGGCATCGAGATCACCTCCGTGCACGCCGGCAAGGACGTGCACGTGCTGGCCTACGGCCTGCCGGCGTCGGCGCCGGGACTGCAGGAGTTGCTGTCGTCGCAGCGGCGGCAGCGAACCGGGCGGGCGCTCGAGATCGCCGACCGGCTGGCGAAGCTTGGCGCGCCGATCGATCGCGACGCGCTCGTCGAGGCGGCGGCCGGCGCCGGCAAGTCGCTGGCGCGCCCGCAGATCGCGCAGGCGCTGATCGCGGCAGGGCACGTGGCGGATGTGGCCGAGGCCTTCGAGCGGTATCTGGGGGAAGACAGCCCCGCCTACGTGCCGCACACCGGCGCGTCGCCGGCCGAGGTGGTGGCGCTCGTGGCCGCGGGCGGCGGCCTGTCGTCGCTGGCGCATCCCGGCTACCGTCCGCGGGACGAGATCATCCCCGGGCTCGTCGAGGCCGGCCTCGTCGCCATCGAGGCGTACCACAGCTCGCACGACGACGAGGCGGTGGCGCACTACCTGGAGGTGGCGCGGGCGCAGGGGCTGCTTGTCACCGGCGGGTCTGATTACCACGGCGAGGGCACGCGGCGGGAGGAGTTCTTCGGCGTGGTGCACCTGCCGCAGGCGGCCTTCGAGCGGCTGGCCGCGCGCATGGCGGAGCTGGGCCACGACGTGCCCGCCGTGCCCCTGGGAAACGGCCGCGGATGAGCGAGGCCTCCGGACAGCGTGCGGAGGGTCCCGTGCACGTGATGCACGTGATCTTCGGCTTCAACCCCGGCGGCATGGAGTACGGGCTGGCCAAGCTCGTCAACGGCCTTGCCGGGGGGGCGGTCCGGAGCAGCATCTGCAGCACGACACCGGCCGACCCCGCGATGGCGCGGGCACTTGGACCGGACGTCCGCTTGTTCGAGTTGACACGGCGGAAGGGCAACGACCCCTTGCTCGTGTGGCGTCTCTACCGGTTGTTCCGCCGCGAGCGGCCCGACATCGTGCACACGCACGCGTGGGGCACGCTCGTGGAGGGCCTGCTGGCGGCGCGGCTCGCGCGCGTGCCGGTGCTGCTGCACGGCGAGCATGGGACGCTGCAGCTCAAGCCCTACCAGGCGCGGGTGCAGCGGTGGGCGTGGGGGCGGGTGGACGGGTTGCTGTCGGTGTCGTCGCGCCTGGCCGAGCGGATGTCGGCCGCGGTGGGCGTGCCGCTCGAGAGGGTGACGGTGCTGCGCAACGGCGTGGACCTGTCGCGCTTCTCGCCCGAGGGACGGGACGAAGCGCGGCGCAGCCTCGGCGTCGATGACGACCGGCCGATCGTGGGCCACGCGGGACGGCTCGTGGCGGTGAAGGATCAGGCCGCGCTCGTGGAGGCCGCGGCGCGGCTCAAGGCCGCGGGCGTGAGGTGCCGCGTGCTGATTGCCGGCGACGGACCCCTGCGGGGAGCGCTTGAGCAGCAGGTGAGCGCGCTGGATGTGGGAGACTCTGTGAGCCTGCTGGGCCACGTGGGCGAGGTGGAGTGGCTGCTGGCCGCGCTCGACGTCTACGTGCTGTGCTCGCGGTCCGAGGGCATGCCGAACACGGTGCTCGAGGCCATGGCGTGCGGCGTGCCCGTGGTCTGCACGCGCGTCGGCGGCGCCGACGAACTTGTGGTGGATGAGGAGACGGGCCTGCTCGTGCCGCCTGCGAAGCCGGATCTGCTCGCAGGGGCGATCGGCAGGCTGCTGGGCGACGAAGCGTTGCGCGCGCGCATGGGTGCGGCGGGCCGGACGCGGGCCAGCCGGGAGTTCAGCGTCGAGGCCATGGTCCGCGGGTACAGGGATGCGTATGTGCGGGTATCGGGCGGGTCGGCACCGGTGGCGTTTCGGATCGACGGTCAAGTGAATGGGCCGGCATGAGAGTTGGAGTGTGTTTTGAGAATCGCCGTCTTCGGTCTGGGATACGTGGGTTCGGTGTCGTCGGCGTGTCTATCTTCGGCAGGGCATCACGTCGTTGGGGTAGACGTGGATCCCTGGAAGCTGGCACTGGTTCGCCAGGGGAGGTCGCCCGTGACCGAGCCTGGCCTCGACGAGATGCTCGGCCAGGCGGTGGTCTCCGGTCACTTGCGGGTGACCGACGACCCGCGTCAGGCTGTCCAGGAGTCGGAGGTATCCCTCATCTGTGTGGGCACGCCCAGTCGCAGGAATGGCAGCCTAGACTCGACGTTCCTCGAGCGGGTGGCGGAGCAGATCGGCCTCGGCCTGGCTGGTAGCTCCGCCTACCACGTCGTGGCGGTGCGCAGTACGCTGTTGCCGGGCCTGCTCGAATCCCTGCTCGTACCGATCCTCGAACGGGCCAGCGGGCGTACGGTGGGCGTGGACCTCGGCGTCTGCGTCAATCCGGAGTTTCTCCGCGAGGGGAGTGCCGTGCATGACTTCGCGAACCCGCCCTTCACCGTCGTTGGCGAGACGGACACGCGTGCCGGAGACGTGCTGCTCGGTGTGTACGCGCACTTGCCAGCCCCAGTGCACCGGGTGCGGCCGGGCGAGGCTTCGATGATCAAGTATGCGAGCAACGCCTTTCACGCGATGAAGGTGGCCTTCGCAAACGAGATTGGCGCCCTGAGCCAGCAGCTTGGCCTCGACGGGAGGCAAGTAATGCGGATCTTCTGCGAGGACCGCGACCTGAACATCTCGCCGCGCTATCTGAGGCCAGGCTTCGGCTTCGGCGGCTCCTGCCTGCCAAAGGACCTCCGCGCCCTCGGCTACGTGTCGAGAGGGCTGGATGTCGTGGCACCCCTTCTCGGCAGTGTGATCGCGAGTAACGACGCGCACATCCGTCGCGTCGTGGATACGGTGCTGGATACAGGGAAGCGACGCGTCGGCTTGCTGGGCCTCAGCTTCAAGGACGGCACCGACGACCTCCGCGAGAGCCCGTTTGTCACCCTTGCGGAGGCTCTCATCGGGAAGGGCGTCTCCCTGCGCGTCTGCGATCCGGATGTCGCCGTGGGACAGCTCGTGGGGCGCAACCTAGCGTATGTCGAGGAACACCTGCCCCATGTGGCCCAGCTCATGGTGGCCGACTGGCGCGAGGCGGTTCGGGAGGCCGACGTCGTGATCATTGCGAAGCGTCCGGAGGGCGTGGAGCGGCTGCGGGAGGTGGTGAGGGGGGAACAAGTCCTGATCGATCTAGTGGGCATCGACGCGCTCGGGACGGCGCTCAGACCTTGGGCTACGCCGGCTGTGAAAATCACCGGCACCGGCACTCGCACCACTCGATCAGCCCCGTGACGACCTCGACTGATTGCACGCCTCACCCCGCTTCCCGGCACGCCAGGCATGGGACGGAGCCTCCGACTTGACTTCCATTGTGTCGGAGCCTTCCATCCTCATACCTGTTGGGTTGAGCGCCGTTCGGAGACCTGGCTGCCGAACGGCCGTCGTGGGCCCGAGCGGCCCAGCGATGCAGGTCAGTGAGGAGACACCCGACGCAGCCGGTTCCCGAAGGCCAAGGTGCGTCGGGTCTTAGGACTTAGCGCACCGGGCGCCGGAAGAGGGTCGTGTCGGCCTCGTTGGCGTCGAGGTTCCGAAGCACCACGACATTGCGGCCGTACCCGATCAGGGGTCCCGTCTGGCTTCCCGCGGCAGATGAGGTATTGAACTCAAAGTCGAAGTGCGCCAGGTGCGTCGTCCTGATTACCCAAGGCACCCGATACAGGATACGGACGGGATCCCGGTCTTCGTCCGCGACCCAGAGCGAGAGCCTGTGCCAGGTGCCCGGCAGGGGCCCTCCACCCAACTGCTCGTTCCGCCATTCCGTGAACTCGCTCCCGGGAACGTTCATTTCGATCTCCGCCCAATAGCGCGTCCATTTCCCCCACTTCAGCGGATAGGACGCTGGAGCCACATTGGTTCCGGTCGGTTCGTACGGCGCCGCCCTGACGAAGCCGGCTGGAAAGTCGTAGGACGTGTGCGCGTACATCCGCGTGTCGATCGTTGCCACGTCCTCGAGGGTGGGTGCCAGACTGAATCTGGAGCGAACCTCGAACCAGATTGCTCCGTTCGCTTCGCCCTGCCCGTCGCGGATTTGGAAGTGCTTGTAGTTGTTGATCGTGCCGATGTTGTCCCTGAACTCCTTGCCGGCGTACCAGTCCCAGGTAATCAGGATCTTGCCCGAGTCGACACCCATGCGATGACGCAGCTGCATGTTGCCCGGGATCGAGTCCGATCCGCCAGCTTCGTTGGGGTGCTTCACGAATTTCGCCGCATCCTGCGGGTCACTGTAGTCATCTTTAGGCCACACGTACCTGAAGTATGTGTTCTCCGAAGCCCCCGTCACGGAGTCGATGCTCGCCTGGCTGCGCAGCGACCAACTCTGCATGTGCTCGGGACGGCTGAGCTGCGCCTGGAAGAACTCGTGCGGTCCCTCCGTTGCCAAGAACCTCAGTCCAGTGGGTGCGGGCAGAGTCTGCATGCTCCCCATCATTCCCGCCGAAACGACTGCGACTAGCCACGTTCTCATTACGATTGCTCCCTAGCTACGCTGGACACTCGCGCGTGTCCTGACTCTGGGAAAACTCCCGGATAGTTATAAGTCCGTCAACATCACAGATGGAGTGCACACCGCGTGCCATGAGCCAACACCATGAAAAGAGGGATGCGCCGCCAGTAAAGATACAGATTTGGTACTGTGCACACGATTCTGTACCTGGCCCGCACTGGTAGTCCGCACACCTGTCGCTTCAGTGGGGTCGAGCGGCACTGCTGAGGGCGGTCCTGGGGCCGATACTCGGACCGACAATTCATCCGCAGGATGCGAGCCATTCGCCGGGGCCGCGGCTGTCAACTCCGAGGCATTGCCTACTCGTGGCATCGGATGATGAAGCGGGCCTGAAGGAAGAACGCACCGATACGGCTGTTTGCTATGCCACGCAGCGCCCGAAGGCTGTAAGGAAGTGGGTAGTCGATATCGACCCGCGAGAACCCGGAGTCCAGGAAAATCCGGCGCCAGGTGGCCGCCGTCTGGTGGATACGCCAGTTCGTGCTGCGCCGCTTGAGTTTCCAGGGACGTCGGATCCCCAGGCTGCGACCTTGCAGGAAGAACCCGTAGCGGCCGGAATCCTCTATGATCGCCACTCCGCCGGGCGCCATCATTCCGTGCATCCGGCGTGCGATTCGGAGGTAGTTGACGTAGGTGTCACGGTGTGCGAGCGCATGGTGGGGCGACTCGTGCAGATGATTGATGTTGGACACCGAGATGAGCACGTCGAACCGCTCGCCCGCCGGATCCCAACGGTTGAAGTCTTCCCTGAGCAGCTCTACGGGCAACTGCAGTTCCCTGATGCGGCCCTGCTGCGTGGCGAAGACATCAAGGCTTGCTCCCTCCAGTTCTGGCTCGAGGCTGACCACGCGCCTGGCGCCACAGAGTGCAGAGTACAGCGCCAGCAGTCCGCGCCCGCTACCGATTTCCAGGACGGACTTCCCCTCGAGATCCACGCCACCCAGGAAATGCTCTATTCGGTGGATGAAGGCCGGAACGTTGTCCCGCTGGTCCTCGCCAAGCATCCGCACGTATGCCTGCCATCTTGGGTCTTCTGGCAATCCTCTGTACCCTCTCAGTGGGGTATTGCACTAGAGCCGCCCGCTGTGGTGCGAGGACGACGTTTCCACTCGGGACGCTTCCCGTGGGCCGCACGGTGGCGGGTCGTCGTGCAGCTGCTCCAATCCGACCACCTGTGGCTCCTGCGACGGACCAGGGCCACAAAGCCAACGGCGACGGCAGAAAGCAGCATCGCGCCAGGTTCGGCGACAGGGCGTGGTGAAGCAGGACTGAGTGCCGCGTCGAAATAGCCACAACACGAGCTGTGCACGTAACGGGTCGCATCATCTGGCGATCCAAATTCGACATCGAGCAGGAATTCAAAGCTGAACGTTGCGTCGCGTCCAACACCCAAGAACCGAGACAGACTCCCATTCAACCGTCCGACGCCCTCGACGTATTCGTCTCCTCCCACGTGGTCGGCGTCGACGTCGGACACCTTGAACGCAAATGGTTCAAGCCGGCCGCGAATCGAGCCGAGAACCGTGGGGGGCTCTCCGAGCTCCTCGAAGGAGTAGGTCGCCCTTAGCAGGCCCGCGCCGAAACTGTAGGTGGAGTGGTCCCCGTCTCGTGTCCGATCGACCACTCGACCACGCCACTGCACGACGACACGTACGGAGGGCAAATCGCCACCGCCAAAGTAGGCGTACTCTGACTCTTCCAGGAGAATCGAGGCTCGCCTCTCGCTGAAGCGGACGTGTTGTTGGGTGAACTCCGTGAAAAGGGTAAGGGTGTCCGCACTCGCAGCCGGACCGGCGACGGACATGCTCAGAACCACCATCGCTGCAGCGGGACCACGGCTCACGATGGCTAGCGTCTGACACGGCCCCTGGCCCTGTCAAGGGCATTATTGGACGAGGCGAATCCGATGGCCGACAGTACGCTAGCGATCAGTCGCGGGTCCGGGGCATACTACGGAGTCGGGCACCGGGTTGGGTGAAGAAGGGTGGAGCATGACCGGATACTACCTCATCGTGTTGGCACTGCTGACCCTCCCGTTGGCGGTGACCGCTGTGAGCACAGCGAGGGAGTCCGCTTCGGCAGTCCTGGCGCGGGGGGGCTCTGGGCTGGAGCAGGTGGCTGGACTCGCGTGCGAGCCGGACAGCCCGGCCGCCAGCCTACGCGATGCCCCCGGGCCCAGTGGCCGGCGCTCCCTGTTTCCGCCAGTCACGCTTGCCCCTAGCCACAGGGTTCTCGCGTCGCCTGTGGCTACGGCAATTCTTCCACCTCCCTCCGTGCAGGGCGAAGGCCCGCACGACTACTTCAACGAGATGGCGGCTCGGCCAGATCTTCTGTGTGCGTTCAGCCTCCGTGACCAGCGGCAGCTGGACATCGAGGTCCGTGGTCCAACTACGCGAACGCCGATCACCTACGATCCAGCCAACGATCGGTACCCAGATTCACAGGATGCGGCCAAGGTGGTGGTCGAATCGGGACATACCAGCAGCAGACAGGCGAGGTTTCCCATTCGTTTTGATTCCGGCTCCGGACTGATCACCTGGGACGCCTGGTGGGGTGCCGAGTTCGCGTTTGAAACCGGCGGAGTACCCCAGCAGAAGACGTTCATGATCGCCAGCCCGAAGACCAACAGCGAACGCTGGCTCGAGATCCGGTCGCGGTACGCCAAGGCGGTGCGACCCTACATCAGTACCATTGACGCGCGCCCGTACGGTGAACTGGGGCCGAACACCCACAAGGCCGGCAACCACATCAACCCGATGGTTGGTGAGTTCTCCGTTATGCCGAAGACGTGGACGCGATTCTGGGTCCACGTGGAACTGATCGACGGAGGATTCGATCGGGTGAGCATGTGGGTCGCCGACGAGACCCGCGCAGCCGTGCAGATCTACGACCGGGCCGAGATGGAGGCCGGAGCGATCTCGAAGTTCTGGATCGAGTACAACGCGAGCGCATCGCGGCGCGCCCGAGGCGCTCCTGGCGGGCTTCTGGTCAGCTACGTACGCAACCTGATCGTTCTGAAGGATGTGAAGGATGTACGCGTGTTGCTGAGGAAGCCGGCTCGATGATCTCCCGCATGTACTCACACTGTCCAACCGTGCAGCGGCTCCTACGTTCATGGTGAGCCCGCCGGGCGACGATCTACCACGTCCGGCCGATTCAGACGCGGCTCCAGGCTCCACGGCGGAGGTGGCCGGTTCCGGCCCACGGAGGGACACAAAGCGACCCAAGTACGGAAAGCTCGCGAAGCAGGGTGTCGCATGGTCCTTCGCTCGCGAGGGCGTCAGCGAGCTGCTGACCACACCAACGGCCTTGGTCATGGCGCGGCTTCTCACGCCGTTCGACTTCGGCATCGCCGCCCTTGCCGGTTTCTTTCTGACGCTGGCCACCAGGCTGACGAACTTCGGGTTCAACCAGGCGCTGGTTCGTGTAAAGGTACTGCGGCCGGAGCACTGCTCATCCGTTTTTGTCGTCAACATCATCGTCGGCGTCGCCGCTTACGCGGTGCTGGTCAGCGCTTCGGGCTTGATGGCAGACTTCTTTCGCGCGGAGGAACTCGAGGCCGTGATTCCTGTCGCGGCCCTGACGTTCCTCATCAGCCCGTTCGGGACGGTGCCCGCCGCCCTGATGAGCCGCAACATGCTCTTTCGAAGAACCGCACTGACCGACTGGGGCGGCGGGCTTGCAGAGGCGGTGTCAGCGATCTACTTCGCCTGGACGGGCCACGGCTACTGGAGCATCGTCTACGCGCGGGTCATCAGCCACATCACGACTGCAACGTTGAAAGTCGCGCTTGGAGGATGGCGCCCGAGCCTGAGGTTCTCGTTCAAGGCGCTCGGGGAGCTGTTCTCGTTCGGGAGCGGTGTCTTCGCGAAGCGGCTCCTCGACTATGCCGCCAACAACCTCGACAGTCTCGTGATCGGTCGCGTCCTGGGAGTCGCCCCTCTTGGCTTCTATGACAAGGCTTACACCACGATGAACAAGGTCCTGATCCGGACGAGTCACGGGGGGCCGATGGTTTCCTTTCGGGTGTTTTCGCTGATCTACGAGGAGCCGGACCGGTTCCGGCGCGCATTCCGGAAGGTCGTGCTGGCGTCGATGCTCATCAGCAGCCCGCTTCTTCTTGGACTCGCGGCCATCGGACCGGAGCTGATTGTGGTGATGTATGGCGAGCGCTGGCAGCCGTCGGTACTGCCGTTCCAGATTCTCTGTGTAGCCGGCGCGTTGAAGGTATTCATCGAGTACGCCGGGAGCGCCATCCAGGCGATGGGCCGCGTCTGGGGGCAGGTGTCGCGCCAGGGGGTCTATACCGGCCTCGTCGTGGTCCTGGTCGCGGGGCTGAGCCCCTGGGGGCTGAGTGGTGCAGCCCTCGGGGTGCTGCTCGCCACTGTTGCCATGACGGTGCTGATGGCGATGCTCCTTCTTCGCTTGACGGCCATTCCCGTGTCCGATGTCATCGAGCCCCAGGTTCCAGGCCTCGTCGCAGCACTGGCCGTCGCCGGCGCAGTCGTCGGATCCCGCAGGCTGGCCGTCTGGGTCCTCGGTGGCGCACCTGCCTGGCAGTTGCTCCTGATCGAGGCCATGGCCGGTGTGCTGATGTATGTGCTGTATCTGAAACTGAACCGCTTTCGTGAGGTCCGAGCCCTGTTGCGGGATACGGCGGACGATCTGTCGCCCTCGATCGGCCGGATGGTCCGGCTGCTGGCGTGACTGGCGGGCAGCGGAACGCCCGCCGGGCCGAGAGGATGGACTGAGTTGGCAGTGGAGACAGGGGAGACATTCGGGGCCTACGCCGATCGTGTTGCCGACGAGCCGGTCTACGTGATCCTCGGCGTCCAGGGGTCGGGCACCAATCTGCTCAGTCGCATCCTCACCAGGGTCTTCGGGTTCTCGGTGCTCCGTGACAGGTCCATGGTGTTCCGGCTGGCGGCTGCGCTCGGCCGCTCGCCCTCGCGTTCGGAGGTCGAGCAGGCCCTTGGCAGGCTTGCCTCCCGCCTGTTTCCGTCTGCGTTGGATCGGAAGCTCAGGAACGATGTCATCAGGCGGAACGAACACTTCCGGGGCATCAACGAGCACTTTGACCCTGCCGCCATCCAGAGCGGCGCTGACTTCGCCAGGTTCGTGTACGCCTACCGCGCGTACTCCTTCGGCACGGAGCGGATGGCCATCAAGTCCGACGACCTCTGGGAGGTGATCGGGTCAGCCGACGTGGTTCTACCAGAGAGGCGCGTCATCCTCTTGACCAGGGACTTCAGAGACAACCTCGTCTCGATAGCGGGCAAAGCGTTCGGCCCGGTGGAGCCGGTGTTTGCCGCGCTCTACGTCAAGGAGCGATTCGCCCACTACCACGAGGAGTTCCGGCGAGCGGAAGACAAGGGGTTTCACCTGAAGTACGAGGCCCTGCTCGAATCACCGAGGGCATTCGTCGACGATTTCGCCGACCACTTCGGCCTTGCACCCACAACGGACCCCGATGCGGCCCTTGCCACGCTGCGCTTCCGGCCGAACAAGGTTCGGCGGTGGGCGAAGCTCCCACCTCGTGACCTTGCGTGGTGCGAGGCGGTGTTGAAGGGCGAACTCGAGACCTACGGGTACGAGTTGTCGAGCGAAGCGCCGCGCGAACCGACCCGGGTGGAGTGGATTGCGGCGCGCGCCAGGGACGTGGCGTATAGGATGCCACAGAAGGTGCAGCGCATCGCCCTGCGTCTTCGCAGCTGAGTGGTCCGCACGAGGCCGGACCGTGACAACGAACAACCGCCACGGAGAATCGGCGACGCGGCGGTCGCAGGAGCTTGGCAGGAACGCATGGCGGCACCCCTGACCTATCGCCAGCGCGCGGCCCGGAAGTGGCCGCGGCTGAAGAAGTTGGTCCGCCAGTGGACCAGTGTCGCCGTGAAGGGTCGGCCGCGGAGCACGCGGGCGGTGTTCGTCGTCGGATCGCAGAGGTCCGGGACGAGGCTGCCGCTTCAGGTATTGGACCATGTGCCGGAGGTCATGACCTTCAGCGAGGGCAGCGCCCCGTACTTTCGTGGCGTGCTGCTCGAACCGCTGCCCCGAGTCGAGGCATTGCTGCGGCGTAGCCCGTTTCCCGTTGTGGCACTCAAGCCGATTTGCGAGACGCACCGAGTCCTCGAGCTCCTCGACCGGTTCCCTGACGCCCGCGCGATCTGGATCTTCAGACACTACCCGGATGCCGTCAACTCCGCCTCAGTGAAGTGGACGAGCGGAACGGAGGCCGTCCGCCGTCTTGCCGCTGGCGATCTTCAAGGGGCGGGGTGGCGGGCCGGCGGGCTCACGCCCGAGAAACTCGACGTGGTGCGCCGGTTGTACGACGACCGGATGTCGTTGCACGCCGCGAACGCGCTCATGTGGTACCTGCGCAACGACCTCTACTTCGACCTGAAGGCCTGCGATCGTCCGGACGTGCTGCTGGTGCGGTATGAGGATCTGGTCAGCGAGCCGAAGGACGCCTTTGTCAGGGTCTTCGGGTTCCTCGGCTTGCAGCCTCCGCCGGGATTCGAATCGAGCGTCTACGGCTCATCGGTTTCCAGGCGAGGATTCCCAGAGATTCCAACAGAGATCAAGGCACTCTGCGACGGACTCGAAGAGCGGCTCCTCGCCCACTACCGGGCCGGGCTCGTCACTCCTTTTCCGACTCCCTGATCACTCCGTCGTAGCCGCACGCCTCGAGTTCGGCACGGAGCACGTCCACGACCCAGCGGCGTTGTTCCTGCGTAAAGCGCGACGAGCCGCTGTTCGCACGGCCTTGCCGGAAGAACTTCGATCCGACTTCAGACACTTCTGACTGCTGGCGCTTGAGCTTGTCGAACGACGTTTCCTCGACAGCGGCCTCCAGGCGGGTCAAAGTCACTTCCCGTCCAAGCCACCGGAGCACTCTTCCGAAGTGCTCGACTGGATCCTCGACGCAGTCCTCGTACCTCACCCGATGCACGTTCGCCCGACACGCGAGCCAGTGCCGGGTATGATCCCGCCAGCGCGGCGTAAACATGACGATGAAGTCCTCCCAGGAGAGCTCGCCAAATCGCCAAGTCCAGCCCAGGTTTCGCTTCCAGTCGTAAAACGAGTCCAGCACGTCGAACGGGTTCCGAACGAGGTGGATGGCATCCGTGTACCGGAACGCATCCCGGCCGTGAGTCTTGATGACGATGCCGTCACCGGTGCGAGGGAGCACACGAGCCACGCTCGTACCCGCTCCGCCGGTCAGCTCTCCGGTGGCGCTCTCAAGCAGGAAGCGAAACCAGGTGTTGCCGCTGCGCGGAAAGCTGGCGAGGGCGACCCGGCGCTGCCCGGTCCTGGACATCCGCTGCACTCGCAAGCCCCAGCGGAGCCGGTCGATCGCGGAGAGGGACCGCGCCACACCTGGGATCTTCCGCGCGGGCGACGTCTTCTTCATCACCGGGCTCGCCTATCGGTCCAGGTGACGCGTGAGCGGCCACCATTCGTCGTTCCAGCCGGCGGTCGCCTCGTACCACGCGCGAAACGCGAACATGCTCTGCTCGAAGGTCACGACAGGCTTGTAGCCCAGCAGACGTCCGGCCCGGTCGCCCGAGTATCGAACGTCACGCAACTGTTGTTTCAAGAGCCGGTCCGAGTACGCTCGCGCGGAGCGGGCGGTTGCGGCCGGCCGCCCCCCGTCAGCGGCACTCCGCAGGCCCTTCGACATGCCGCCAGGCAGCGTCCTGACCAGATCCTTGAGGCGTTTCTCGTACCCCGCGAACCAAGGGTCCTTCCTCAGGATCTCCCTCACTCCCGACGACAGCAGGTGTCTGGCCGCACGCCGCAGCGATGGCGGGGGCGCGGGAACCTCCCGGGTCAGCGCCGACGCCTGCTCCAGGCTGACCGCAGGGAGCGGCAGATCGTGGTCGCCGAGCGCAGCCAGACCCGCCGCGAGCCTTCCCCAGTCGAGCCCGCCGCCATCTGTCACGAAGGTCCGCTCAGCCTCGGAGTCCGGCGCCGTCAGAGCCAACCTGATGGCGTGCACGAGGTTCTCGACGTCTACCAGCTCGCAAGGCAAACCTCCGTCGTCGACGAGCGCGAAGTCTCGTCGTTCGATCGACCGGACGATCTCGAGCAGAAATGCCGAATACGGCCCGGAGATATTCGGTGGGCAGAGAATCACTGAGGACAGGCCTCGGCCCGCGGCGCGGACGACGCGCTCGTCCTGTGCCAGCTTCATGGCGCCGTACGAGCCGGTGGCGGGACGCGCTGGGGCCGACTCGTCAATCACTCCCCGGTGCGCGTCACCGTAGACGGCCACACTGCTGAGGTGCACGAACCGCCTGATGCCGGCCGAAGCGCTGGCGTCCAGCAGGTTCTGCAGCCCGGTGGTCATCGTCTCGCCAGGGCCCCTGGAGCAGTTCACGACGTGGGTGCAACCTTCGAGCGCGCGCCTTGTGGTGTCGGGGGCCAGCAGGTCGGCCGTCCACAACTCGGTCCCGTGGCGCGCGAGCCTCGCCGCGTTGCCGGTGCCGTGAATGATGGGCCGCACTTCGCAGCCCTCCCATGATGCAGCTCGTTCCACCAGGGTTGCGCCTACGAACCCCGATGCGCCGAAGACAGCCACCCGCATCATGGGGCACCCACCTTGGGCACCGACGACGAGTACCAGTCCCGATCGAGCTGGCTGCGGTTCGCGTAGAGCTCCTCGAGCAGACGCAGCGACTGCAGCCCTTCGGCCCCGCCGACCAGCGGCGGAAGCCCCGAGCGGCAGCTCTCGATGAAGTTCTCGAGCTGGCGGCCGATCTCGGTAGCGGCTGCTGGGCGCAGGTCGGTCGAGCGTCTCTGCACTATGTGCTCCAGGAGCGGCGAGGCGTGAGGACGCAGGACGATCGATGCATCCGGCCGATCCCTCAGGACGACCGTGCCCGCCTCTGTGTCGGCCACGAAGCCGCCCTCGAGCGCTACTGCCTTCGAGAAGCGCGCCATCCCGACGAGGCGGTCCTGAGACTCGCTCCGGAAGCGGAAGGTCGCAAAGGCGGTGGCTTCGGGACCACCCCGTGAGTCGTCAGCCAAGGCAGCCGATTCCGGGTATCCGAACCAGTCGATCATCCGGTCGATGAAGTGCGTCCCGGTGACGACCAGCACCCCGCCGCCCGTCATGCGGCGATCCAGGTTGTATCCGGACAACGGCGCCCAGCCACCGCGGCTGCCGAACTGGTAGGCGAATCGCCGGACGCGCCCGAAGTAGTTCTGGCGCAGCAAGTCGCCCATCAACCGGATATTCTCTCTGAAGCGGGTGGCGTAGCCGACTGCCACCACCCGGTTGGCCTCCCGCGATGCCTCGACGATCCTTTCACCTTCACTCGCTGACACGGCGAGCGGCTTCTCGATCAACGTGTGGAGGCCTGCGTGGAGGCACTGTGTGGCCGCTTCGCGGTGCGTGTGGTTTGGTGTGGCGATCACTGCGGCGTCGGCATGGGCGCTGATTGTCTGGATGTCCGTGGCGATGACGGGACGGGCCCCGACTCGCTCGGCCAACGCGTGCGCCCGTTCCGCGACAGGGTCCACCAGGGCCGTGAGTTCCGCCATCGGTGAGGCCATCACCGCCTGGGCGTGGGCGTTGGAGATCCGCCCGCAACCGATGATCGCCACTCGAAGTCGTTCAGTCATAAGCTCAGGCTGTCAGCGACACGGGTATCCCCACCGGTTCATGATGGGTCCGATGTGTTCGCCTATGGTGCGGATGTCATCGGCCGACAGGCGCTCGTAGCTGCGTTCGTTGAAGTTCTGGAGCCGCTGGGGCGCACCCTCCATATTATGCGCGTTGAACGCTCCGCCGAGAAGGCCGCGGTCGAAAGGTTGGGGCAGCTCCAGGAACGACTCGAGCCGCGTCAGCACAGAGTCCGGGTCGGCGCAGAAGTTCTCGTAGCTCACCACGATCTGCCGCTCGAGGAACGGCATGTCCTGCTCCAGCACCTCATGCACCGTCCGCCAGTGCACGGCCGCCTCGACGAGACTGTGCCCACGACGACGCGCGATCCCTTCGCACACTGCGTAGGGATCACGCACGATCACGATGAAGCGGGCGGGCGCGAAGTACCGCTGCAGCCACCGGGACCTCAACGTGTTCGGCGGGCTCTTCTCGAGTCGAATTCCCGGTTCCGGGTTGGCGTAGTAGGCCCAATCGTATCGCAGTTGTGGTACGGCACTCCCTGCGGTCTCGTCGGTCCAGCGCAGCAGGTCCAGTCGCTGGGTGAACACGCGCCCGACGCCCAGGGGCGCGGAGTTGGGGATGGCCGTCGTCAGGCGCTGGCCCTCCTTGGGCAGGCGCCGCATTACCGGATGCTTCTCGAGAAGCTCCATGAGGAGGGTCGTGCCGGAGTTGTTGCAGCCGAGGACGAAGAGCCAGTACCAGGGTCCTAAGGCCAATCTCTCGTCGGCCCATAAGGAAAGCGCCTCTCGGCGGCCGACCGCCCAACGAAGATCGTGCAGACGTCGCGGCGTGCGACGCCGCAGCTTCCAAAGGCGCCTGCGTGCCGAGACAGGCACTAGGGCCTTGTAGGTCGAACGCAGCACACTCATGGCAGGATCTGAGCGCAGGGTCGTGTCACTTCGAGGCGACGTTGAGACAGCGGATCCGTTGCGTCCATTGCGGCGTTCAACTCCGACGTCATCGTCAAGACGCACGTCGACAGTGGCGGCGCCAGCGCGATACAGTAGGCTGAGGAAGCGCACATCCGATCGTACGCGATGATGAGACAAGCGATCACATACATCTCGTGGGCGCCGCATTGCAGCCGCAGCGACCAGACCGCACGAGAGTTGGGCGGCGTCTCACACATGGTGTATTGGGAGCGGATGGGAAGCCACCCGCTGACGGTCTGGCTGAAGTATATCGGTCAGGCCCTCGAGACTTGGAGAATTCTCGGCGCGGAACGCCCTCGCGCTGTCTTCGTCATGACACCGCCCCTTTTTGCGGGGCTCGTGGCCTGGGCTCATTGCCGCATGCGGGGCGGCGTATTTGTGGTGGACGCCCACACGGCGGCGTTTCTCCATCCTCGGTGGAGATACCTTCAGGCACTGCAGTTCTGGATCTGCAGGCGAGCCGCTACGACACTCGTCACCAACGAGTACCTTCGAGGTCTCGTGGAGCGACGAGGGGCACACGCGACCATCGTCCCTGACGTGCCGGTCCAGTTCGAGGCGGGTGCCGCCTATGAGTTGACCGGTGGCTTCAAAGTGGTGGTGGTGTCTTCGTTCAACCCGGACGAGCCGGTGCGCGAGATAGTCGACGCGGCGAAGGCGCTGGAGGAAGTGTCGTTCTTCCTCACCGGCAACCCGAAATCGCTGCCAGCCCAGCTCGCCCGCGACTTGCCTCAGAATGTACGGCTCACCGGCTTTCTGTCCGCCAGCGCATACGGATCCGTGCTGACGAGTGCTGATGCCGTCATGACCTTGACCACCCGCGATCATACGATGCTGCGTGGCGCCTGGGAGTCGGTTTACGCAGGCACGCCTGTGATCGTCTCGGACTGGCCGATTCTTCGGGAGGCGTTTGACGAAGGCGCTGTGCATGTAGACAGCACTCCCGAGGGGATCGCCGCCGGCGTCGAGGAGATGCGTCGCAACATCAAGGCGTATCGGCACGGGATTCTGGCGCTGCGAGCCCGAAAGCGAGAGCGCTGGTTGGCCACACGTGAGCGCATTCTCGCCCGGCTCTGCCTGCCTTGATACGGGGAGTCGGATCGGGGTTGGCATCCCGTCGGCCCCCAGGCCCGCGTGTCGGGTCACGCGATCTCTCCCGCAGCCGTCTTCCCGATCGCGGCGAGGACTCTGTGCGCGTTTTCGCGCCAGTTGAGCCGCGTCTCGACCGCGTTTCGCGCCCGAGCTCCCAGCCGGGCGCGCATGTCTGCCGACGCCTCGAGAGCGCTCAGCGCCCTGGCGAGATCGCCCGCGTCGCCAGGGTTGAAGCACAGGCCGCTGACGCCTTCCTCAACGAGATCCAACAGGTTGCGCAGTCTGGGGACCACCGTCGGTCTGGCCATGGCCATGTATTCCACCACCTTCATGGGCGAAGCAATGCCCGTGAGGTCCTCAGCAGCCACGGCCACGTCCATTGCCGCGATGTATTCGGGCATCGCTTCGTATGGGACCCGCCCCGTGATCGTGAGCCGGTCGGTCAGGCCCAACGCGTGTGCTCGCGTTGCGACCGCTTCCCGCTCAGGGCCATCGCCCACGATGAGCAGGTGGGCGGCGGGCACCAGGGTCAGGGCATCCAGCAGGACGTCGAGCCCGTGCCACGGTCTGAGAATTCCCGCCCAGCCGACGACCAGCTCTTCCCCAAGACCGTAGCGCGCACGCACCTTCTTCAAGTCCGTCCGGCCTGGATCGAAACGTGCGGGGTCCGCCCCGTTGGGGATCACGATTGCGGGACACGACTCGCCCACCTCCTCGCGAATGCGCTCGGCAAGCGGCGTTGACACGGCCAGTACTACGGACGCCCGGCGCAGCGCCATCCGCTCCAGGTGCAAGGCAGGCTGTCGCAGCCGGAGCGGCTCAAACGCTTGGGCGGCGTCGGACGAGTAGAGTGTGTTCACTTCCAGGACCAGCGGGACGCCTAGCCTCCGCGCGGCCAGAACCGCCGCTACGTCGCCCACGGCGTGGCGCTTGTAGACGAGTTCCACACGCTCGCGCAGCATGACGCGTCTGAGGCTCGAGTACTCAACGGCGTTGAGGCCCATGACTGCGAGCTCGAACGCAGCCTGGGGCAGGGCTCCCCGTATGCGCGCGAGACGTGAGCGCCGGCGAGGCTCGCCTGGCGCTGCCGCCGGACCGGCCATGAGCACCGTGTGGCCGAGATGACGCAGCGCAGAGACCATCTCGCGGATGTGTACGCCTTCAGCCCCATCTCCAAGTGTCCGGTGGTGGTAGAGGATTCTCACAAGTACCCGAGATTGCGGTTGAAGCGCCCCGCGACCTGCTCGAAGGCTGTCAGCTCGGCAGGGGACAGGTCTCGCCTCCAGCGCTCGTCCTTGGAGATCGTCCGCCGGCTTCGCTCGAAGAGCATCGGGTTGCCGGGGATATTGTGGACCGGCCGGTTCCAGAGTTCCACGAGTCCCTCACGAGGGGCCAGCCCGAGAAACTTCCAGACCCTGTCCATTTCCTGCTGGGGACTGTCGCACAGCGCTTCGTAGCGGAGCCGCAGGACCGAGTCCGCGGGCACCGTACGCAAGACGAGGTGCAAGTGCTGATTCTCACGCTTCCAGATACGGGCGGCCGTGGACGCAGCCACGCCTCGTCGCCGCATTGCGGATGCCGCGACCGCCCGGCCATCGCGCACGAGGTTGATGATTCGAACACGCGCCGGCCGCTGCAGGTACATCAGCTTGAGTCTGACGGCCGTCTTCGAAGAATCGACGACGTAGCGAGTGCCGTCGCTTAGCGCAACCGTATCAGCGACGAGCCAACTGTTGCGGGCCGTATCTATCGCGAGCTGCGCGTGTGCCGAGACGGCGGCCAGCGTGCGAAGACCCCAAGGGCTGCCAAGAGTCAGCATGACCTCGAGAGGATCCGGTAGGCGGCGCAAGGGGTTCCGCCACTCTCGCAAGCGCGGATACACGACGATCCGATCGTGTTCGCGGCGGAGCACATACCGTGTGTCAGAGTCAGGGTCTATCAAGTTCCACTTGATGTCTCGGTCCCCGCCGCCGCGCGCCATCCGTGTGTTGGGTGAGAGTTTCACCCCTCGGGCAGCGAACCCATCACGGACGTCGCGCGGGGGAGCAGCTCCTTCCGCCCAGTCGCTTTCCCGCACGTCGTCAAGTGCGAAGAGCCGCTCAAGGGGTGGGATGTCGGTGTGGCACTCGTCCCACTGGATGAGCGTCTCCCGGCCCAGAACCTGAGTGAGGGCTTCTCGAATCCGCTGCCAGTAGGGACACTGCGCGACGACTTGGCCGCATGCGCAGACGCGGTTGTCAGCGTGTAAGGACAGCCGGTTCAACTCGCCGACGCCAGACACGTCCTCGTGGTTGCCTATCAGGAGATCCAGAAGAGTGGAGCCCGAGTGGCCAGCGCTGGCCACGAATATGATATCCGTTTCCGGCGGCATGGGCGTGCCCGCGACGGGCACGGCCGCGAGTCTCTGCAGGGCCCGCTCTCCAGACATCCCCATCACGTGGTCAGGAGCCGGACTTCTTCCGCCACGGTGTCTCTGAGGGCGGGAGCCGGCAACGCCGAGGCGATGGCATCGCGCCGGTTCAGCGTATTTTCGAGGACGGCCGCCAGCGTCTCGCTATCGTCCGCCGGAAACGTGATGACCCCTTCAGGTCGATGGCCATTGTCGGAGGCCACAACCGGCACGCCCAGCGACAGGGCTTCGAGCACCGATGAGCAAACACCGTCGCTTTGGTGTGTCCGCAGGTACAGACTCGCCCGGCCGAGCGCATGAAGGAACGCTTCGTGCGAGAGGTCATCGACCACGAGGACGCGGCCAGTCAGTTCGGGCCGTGCCAGCCTTCCCTGGAGCGACTCCCACAAGTCGGGCTCCATGTGGCCCTCGACGCCGCAGAGCACGAGCCCCACCGTGGGCCGCTTTCGTGCCAACCTAGCGAACCCATCGATCAGGCTGAGCGGGTGAAAAAGTGGCCGGACCTTGGTATAGCAGAAGATCAACTCCCCGAACCGCGAGTAGAACAGCTCGAGCGACTCAGGTAGCGACGCGGTGTCCCCCTCGAGGTACTGGCGGCTGAACGCCGGAATCGGGACGATCTTCTCGGGACTCACGCCGTACTCCACGATCTTCGCCTTCACTTCCGCGCTGTTGCAGATGATGGCCCGCGGCACCGTGAACATCAGCCAGTACACCGGCACGAGCGCCGGATACTTGGGACGCGGGAAATACAGTTGGTCCACGCCAGCGTGGAACGTGAGGAAGCAGCGCTTACCGGTGATCAGACTGACGGCCTCTGCCACGAGCGTGAGCACAAACCCTTTGGGAGAGGCTCCGTTGACGTGAATGTGGGCGACATACCCCTGCCGCGAGTACCGAAAGACTTTCGTGACGTAGTCCCAGGCGCCGAGGACCGTTTCGTACTCCCCGCTGGGGATGGCCCGGCTCGAGCCGATGTTCAGAACGACACACCGGTGCCCATCCGCTTCGAGGGCCCGCTTCACGTACTCGACCCGCACACCCCACCCCGCCCGAGGGGGAGGGTACGACGTGATCTGGAGGAGGCTTCGCTGCGACGCCATCGACCGCTACCGGGCCCTGGAGGTGTCGAGCGTCGAAGGAGTACGTCGCGACCCGAGCGCTCTTCCCAGCAGGGCTTCGGCCGCGGCCCTGTCGGTGGACAGAATGTCGTAGAGCCGTTCTGTGATGCGCTGGTGTCCATCCGAGTTCGGATGCACATTGCCCGCGGCCACTTGATACGCTGACATGTCGTCAACGTCAGCGAAGGTGTCGAGCACGTCGATGAGCGGAATGCCGAGGTCGTGAACGACGTCGGCGACGTCTTCGAACAGCGGCTCGAGTGCGTGGGGCGGATTGGCTGTCGGGACGAAAACGACCACGAGACGGGCCCCATCGCGTACCGCACGTTCCTCGACGCGCCCCAGGACCCAGCGGAGGGTCTCGAGGCGATGCCGCGCAAGCTTCGCGTGCATCAGGCCGGGAGGATCCCGAGGATCCAGTTCGGCCTTCTTCGCCAGATCGCGCAGGTACTCGTACTTCAGATCGACGCCGTCGTACACGAGTTGCACCAGGTGGTCGCCCCACTTGCGCGACACGGCCAAGCGGCTCAAGGCCAGCACATAGACGTCGGGGGCGAACCTTGGGGCCTTCTCGAGGGCGACGTCCATCAACTGCGTTAGCCTGTAGCCGGTGTTCGAGAAGTTGATCAGCTCGTAGCGACTGATGTCCTCGTCGGTGTGCTGCGTGTTCAGCTTGTCTTCGAGGCGTGCCTCGAAGCTGTGGCCAAACGGTGCCCCCTGACCGCGTGTAACCGAGTCCCCCAGGATCGCCACGCGCCATGTGCCGGGGCTGCGTGCCTCCTCGTACTCCTGATCCGGCAGCCCGTGGCTGTTCGTGATCAAGCGGAGACCTGGCTCGTAGTAGTCGGGCACGTCGATGCCTGGCCTCGACTCGTAGTACAGGAAATCTCCACGGAAGCGGTAGCCGGCCGAATCGTGCGCCCGCCCCATCAGGTTCTGCGGCCGGCCCGTCAGCAGCCCCTCGTAGTAGCCGGCCACCTCTTCTTCGGCCCGCTCCCGATTCAACTCGCGACTGTACATCGCGCGCACGGCGCGCCGCGCCACGTGGACCGATGGGTCAACGGTCGATCCCCGTGGCTCGACCTGACTCAGGACGAGAAGGCCGCCACACGCCAGGACGGTAACCAGCACGCTGACGACGCTCGTGTCCTTCATGATGCCTTCACCGGCAAAGATCGCGGATCCCGGGAGAGTCCCTGGTAGTCCACCTTGTTTGTCGAGGTTCGCGGAAGAGCGTCCATCCAGATGAAGGCGTCGGGGCTCATGTACGAAGGAAGATGCCGCCCGCAGAACGTCTTCAGCGCGATGATGGACGGCCGCGCAGCGTCGGGAAACGTCAAGTACGCCGTGATGCGGACACCCGCCGAGTCAGACGCAGCCACGACCGCCGCTTCTGCGACCTGCGGATGCTGGTACAGGGTCCGTTCGATCTCCCCAAGCTCGATGCGGTACCCATGACGCTTCACCATCCGGTCGCGACGGCCGAGGTATATGTAGCCGTGGTCCGAGTCCAGCTGTACGACGTCTCCGGTATTGTACCAACGTTCACCATCGCGCTCCTGAAACGCACGCGCATTCTCGTCCGGCCGGTTCCAGTACCCCTGGAAAACGCCCGGCCCGGCCATGAAAAGCAGCCCCTCGCTGCCGGGTGTCACCGGATGACCGTCCGTGTCCAGCACGAGGTCCCGATAGTGCCCGCACGGCCAACCGATGGGATACGGCACCGTCCGCTCGTCGGGAACAGGCAGCGGGATGCCGGCGAAGGTGCACACGTTCGTCTCCGTCGGCCCGTACAGATTGTAGTAGGCCGCCCAGGGCCAGAGACGCGTCAGATGACGAAGATGCTTCACGGGAAACACCTCGCCGGCAAACAACACGAGACGCAGGGCACGGCAGTCGTGCGAGGGGAGGTCGCCGAACTCGGCGAGCAGCCGCAGGATGGACGGCGTGGAGTACCAGACCGTGAGCCGCCGCTCTGCAATGAGGCGCGCCAACTCCCGCGGGTTCTTGCCCACCTCCTCGCCAACCAGATGCAGCTCGGCGCCGTGCTTCAGCGGCACGTAGAGATCGAGCACGGAGAGGTCGAAGTGAAATGGGGCATGGCTGCTGAATCGATCGTCCTCGACAGGCCGAAACACCGAGGAACACCAGTCCACAAAGGCGAGCGCGTTCCGATGTGACAGGATTACGCCCTTCGGCACCCCCGTCGAGCCTGAAGTGTAAAGAACGTACGACAGGTCGTCGAGATCGCGGCCGTCCGGCAGAGACCGTTCCGGATGGCTCAGCACCGCCGCAAACGAATGGACCCGAGGGGTCGCGGTGCCTGCGTCGCCAATCAGCACCACGGGGATGTCGCCATCCCACCCCTCCACCAGGCCGGCCGCCTCTGCGTCCACGAACACCGCCGTCACGGAGCAGTCGGCGAGGATGCCGCGGTTGCGCTCCGCCGGCGCGCTGAAGTCGGCGGGGACGTAGGCCGCTCGCGCCTTCATGATGCCGAAAAGCGCCGTCACGGCGTCCGCGCCCTTGCGGGCGACGACGCCGACCCTGTCACCAGGCCGCACACCATGATCGAGAAGGAAGGCAGCGACGCGTCCGGCACGCTCATCCAACTCCCGGTAGGTCAGCGACCACCCGGCGGGGTCCACCACCGCCGTTCGCCCGGGGACCCGACGTGCGCTCGCTTCGAGGAGATCGGCGAGCGAGCAGGCGCTCGCGTTCTGGCCCATGTCAAGCCCCCGCGCCCTGCTTGCGTGCGACGAGGGCTGCGATGTCCTCCACGCGGTCGAAGTGCTCGACGCCGGTCTCGTGGGCCTCGAGGGTGATACCGAACTGCTGCTCGACGAAATTGACAAGGCTCAGCGTCGCCATCGAGTCCAGGATGCCGCTCGTGCGCAACGGAGTGTCGTCCGTCAGGTTGTCCGGCGACTCCCCCGGGAGGTACGCCGCCAGGATGTGGGCGCGCAGTATGTCTTTGATGCGATCCATCGTTTCCATTGTCTCCTAGCCGACCTGCCACCAGGTCAGCACTTCGATCCATTCTTCGACGCTGTGCGCGTTCCACAGCGACCACAGCACCGTCATCAGCGTGAAGGTGGCGGCGATCTGCAACCCTCGCTGCGTCCATGCGCCCAGGCCGGAGACGCGAGCCGGAGTCCTCTGGCGCCGTTCCATCAGCACGTTGACGATCACCAACCCGCCCAGGATTGCCCAGAACAGCGTGTCCGGCCACGTAAAGAGCCACGTGCCCCTGAGCCAGAACCACTGATACGAGTGCAGCGCCCAAGTGGCCACAAACACCAGCGCCGTGGCCACCACCTGCGCCCGCACCTCACCGGACCGTCGAAGCCGGAAGTACACAGGGAAGTAGACGAGCTTCACCATGAAGTCCTTCCAGTAGATGTTGATGCGCCGCCAGAAATCCGTGAGGCTGTGGGCCAGCAAGTAGCGGCGATGCGTCTCCGGCAGATCGTACCCGAACAAGTGCAGAAAGCCGATGATGATGTGGAAGTGGCCGGAGACCCGAAGGTACAGCAGGTAGGTTCCCACCATGGCGGTCACGAGCAGCCCGAAACTCGTGATGGACTCCGGCTCGTTCAGGGATGGCTTCAGGTGGTAGATCGCGCGGTACAGCAGCAGTTGTACGGTGCCGCGCAGAATCCAGTCGATGCCTTGCTGCGCGACCACGTGGATATCCCGCCGGAAGTACGTCTTGCGGAGCGTCTGGAAGTCGATTACCGGGAAAAGGATGAAGTAGTAGTTGGGCAGCATGAAGAAGTACGTGCAGTACTCCTTCAGCGACGGACGCTCCTTCGCATGCTGCAGGTCGTAGAAGTAGACCAGCAGGCGGAACATGAAGACGGCGCCGAGTATCGGCCAGAGTTGCGTCGGGACGCCGAGCCCGAGCGTGGCACGCCCGTACGTCAGGACCCCGCCAATAACCAGCGCGATCACGACTTTCCAGGGGAACCCGACGGGGCTGGCCGCAACCGCATAGAACAAGAGCCCGATGCCAATCAGCGTCGCGGCAGACCGGGTGTCGAGCAGCACGAACGCTCCAGCAAACGAGACCGCGATCCAGAATAGTTCCTTGTAACGGAAGGGCAGCCAGTAGTGGACGGCGAAGGCCGAGAAGATCATGGCCGTCAGATGCATGAAGCGCTGCTCCTCGACGCGAAATGCGCGGAACACAAGCACGAGAAGCGCGAGCTGGCCTAGGAGCAGCAGGAACCGAAGGGGATCACGCGTCGCGAGCGCCTCACGCGTGCCGGGCGTCGCCCCCGCGGGACCGACAAGAGGGGGCAGCGCTCGATCGAGCGTGGCGGCGATAGTGTGCAGAAGCATGTGCGGCAAGAATCCTACAAGCCGAGCTGCGATGCGATGATGTTGCGCTGGATCTCGGTCGTTCCCGAGTAGAGCGTACTCGACACGGCGTCCCGAAGATCGCGCTCCAGTTGTTGCTCTGTCATGTATCCGTATCCACCGAAAACCTGTACGGCATCAAGGCCCGACTTCACCAGACAGTCAGATACGTAGACCTTCGCCAGGGCGGCCTCCATGACGGCCGGCTGCTCGCTGTCCTTCAGCCGTCCGATGCGATAGACGAGCGGGCGGCAGGTGTCGAGCCGGATCTTCATGTCCACGATGCGGTTGGCGACCGACTGGAACTTGCCAATCGACTTGCCGAACTGCCTGCGGTTTCTGGCGTGGCGGATGCAATCCTCGAGTTGCCGCCGCATCAGGCCAAGCCCGCTTGCCAGGATGCATCCGCGCTCCCATTCCATTGAGCATTCGAACACGGCCACGCCTCGACCCTCGCGTCCCAGCCGGTTCGCAAGGGGGATCCGGCAGTTCTCCATGACGACCTCGGCCATCGGGGACGTGCGCAGACCCATCTTCTCCAGATGTCGGCTCACCGACAGCCCCGGAGTGTTCCGCTCCACGATGAACGCCGTCACCCCCATCGGACCGAGTGCTGGGTCGAGCGTGGCATAGACGACGAAAAGATCGGCCACGGGGGCGTTCGTCACGAACATCTTGGTCCCACTGAGTACGTAGGAGTCGCCTTCACGCGTGGCACGCGTCCGCATCGCGAAAATGTCGGATCCCGCGTCCGGCTCGCTGGCGCCGTTGGCGCCAATGAGCGCCCCGTCCGAGAGCCCAGGCAAGTAACGCTGGCGCTGCTCCTCGGTCCCATAGATCAGAATCGGAATGGAGTTGGTCCACAGGTGCGCGTTCAATGAGAAGAGCAGTCCCTGGTCGCGCGTGGCGTAGCCGAGGCCTTCCATCACGGCGATGAGGTCAGTGAGCCCGAGACCGAGCCCACCGTAGCCCGCTGGAATCGGCATGCCAAGGACGCCAAAGTCGGCGCAGCGGCTCCAACCTTCGCGATCGAACGTCTCGCTGCGGTCGCGCGCTATCATGTCCTTGTCGAGCGCCGAACGGGCGAAGTCAATCGCGCCCTGCTGAAGCTTCCGCTGCTCTTCCGTCAGCTCGAAATCCATCGTTACACCGCTCGCGCGTCCGTTTCCGTCAGGCATGCCGCGACGGGGTCCGTCCCGGGCCGCTCGTCGTGAACGCGTACAAACGTGCCACCAACGTGTAGTGTCTGAACGCTCTTGTCGGGCCCAGTCCTCGCGATTGCGAGGAGGGCATCGGTCTGGACGCCTGATGCCGTCGCCGGCTGGCCGTCGGATGCCACCAGCCTGTCTTCCCAGTCGAGCCCGCACACACGGATCGACAGGATCCGATCCTCCGGTCCAGTCTGGACGGACACACGAGGAGCGCCCGCGGTCCTGCTGCGGTCGGCGATCACGGTGACAAGGGCGGCGCGGCCACCGGCGAGACGCATGCCGAGAGCCAGTCGTGGGGCTGCCCGCAGGACGCCCAGGCTCTCTGCAACCCAGCCGTCACCTGGTTCGGGGCCGCCACAGACATCGGTGGCGCGCACTGCGGTCGTTCCGGTCCAGCCAACCTCGAAGCGGCCATCCAGCAGCGCAATTGCGTGATCGACCTGTTCGAGCCGCCCGGGCGGGAACTGAAAGTTCACCAGAAGCTCGTGCTCGCCGTCGCTCTCGAACTCGTCGTACAGCACGACGTACCCACCGTCCCGCAGCCACACGACCCGCCGATGCGACGCAGGCGAAGTACCGTGGTGCTCGTAGCCGTCGTGCGTGCCGCGCGCCCAGGCCACATCGCCCCCGGGCTCCCAATCGAGCAACTGCGGTGTGTACGTGCGGCTCCACGCCATCTTTGAGACGTGCCAGGCCTGGTCCCGGCCGTCCACGAGGGCAGTGTTGTGGGCTCCGGTTTTTCGGAAGTGCACCTCCCAGGCGGGAGGGCCGTTGTAGCAGTAGAAGCCGGGATCGACCAGCACCGGAACGCCGCCCAGAGCAACGACGACCGACAGGCAGTCGGCGTGGCCGTGCGCGGCGCTCGGCACGTCATCTGGACGTAGCCCGGCTGCCTGGGGACCGCAGTCGAAGCAGACGTAGTCCGCTGCGTCCGACCAGTCGCTGCGGGCCACGTAGTAGCCGCTGTCGTCGAGCGCTCGCGCGCTTGGTGGGGCCGTGGACGCCAGGGCGTCGAACAGCCGAAGTCCTGTTGGACCGAGCAGCCACAGCGCGTCCTCCCAGAAGCGACCTGCCACGTGCTTGAAGTCGGGCCGGCCAAAGAGCACGGCGCCAACCGCAAGGTATGGCCTGAAGTCCCAGAAAGGCAGATGCTCCAGCCTGATAGGCTTTCCGTCGTCAGCACCCCCGATGGCGGGGAGGCGGCCATCCGGCATCGTGAGCGCGGCCGAGAACTCGAGCGCGAGCTGTATGGAGGTCCAGGTTTCGGAGGAGAACTCCTCAGCGTTCCGTCGTCCGAGGAGCGCGCTGAGCAGGTAGAAGCCAAGCGTGGCGTGGTGGTAGAACGTCGACTGTTCGCGCGTGCCCCCGTCCGAATGAAACTGATTCTGCACAGATGACTCGAGCACGAGTCGCCCCCGCTGGCGCCACTCGGCTGCTTCCCTAAACTCCGGAAAGAGAACGCCCAGGGCGTAGAGGGCAGAGGCCTCACCGGCCAAGTGGTTGTAGGGGCTCGAGTACCGCTCCAGATGACGGTGGAGGAACCGCCCGTGGTCGAAGAACCCGGTGAGCCACTTCAGGTGCTCGTTGTCTGCCAGCAGACCTGCAGCGCGCAGCATATGGTACGACCAAAGCCATGACCAGGCGCGGAAGGCGGGCTCCAGCGCGCAGGCCCAGGGCGCGCCCGTGGCGTACGGAACCTCGTCCATCCAGTCTCCGACGAGGCCTGTCACTTCGTCGGCATGCTCTCGGCTGCCGTCGAGGAACGCGCACTTCGCGAGGTCGATGAGGAACTGATGGCGGTTGACCTCCCATACGTACTTCACGTCCCCGTACCCGACGTCACCGCCGTGTACGGGCACTTCGCGGTGATACTGCCTTGGCCACCCGGTGCCCGTCTTCGGGTCGTTGTGCCAGGAGATCTTGCGGCCCAGATGGAAGGTCTCGCCGAAGAACGTCAACTCGTGCCTGCGGACTTGCGCGGCGATGCTCCTGGACTTCTCCATCTCCATCGGGAATCGCGTCGACAGGCAGTCTCGAACGGCAAGCGTTTCGGTCACACCGGCGAAGAAGCATGGAGCCCCCGCACGCTCGGCCAGGAGGGCCGCCCGCCAGTCTCGAGCGCTCCCGACCTTCGTGTGCAACGCGCCTCGAAGCCGATCGGGCAGGGCGAGTCGTCCCCTTCGATGCTGGTACCGCTCGTATCGCGTGAACGCCTCGTACTGCAGTCGAAACGCAATCTCGCGGGCTGACATCGCCCTTAGTTTCGAGATCCGTGCGAGGGTTGCCATCCCTATCCCCGCCCAGCTACCGGATCGGTCGCCGCCGCGGTAGTTCCGGCGGGCTCTGCCCGCCCCTCGACGATGGCTGTGGCGGCGATCGTTCCCTGAATCAGCCGCACCCACTTCCAGTGTTTGTAGACCGCAAGCACGCCCAGCCCAATGACGAAAGCCGTTGACGAGACGTACGCAACCGCGATCACGGGGTAAATCGACTTATAGTGCAGCTGACCGACGATCGTATCGAGCTTCTGCTGCCGACTCAAGGCGGACCAACGTGTCCCGCGCTGGTACGTGCCGGCTGCGGTCCGCTTTACCTGCCCGGTGAAGCCCTGCGCCCGCAGGGTCGTCAGCCGGCGTTCGTAGGCATATGAGTACATCGCATCTCCTATCAGGAGAGCGATCCCGATGGCCAGAATGTACGGCGAGTCCGCACGCACGTGAGCCGCCAACAAGAAGGCGCCGAGGAGAGAGTATTCCGTGGCTCTGTGAGAGATGCCATCGAGGAGTTTGCCGCCGACCGGGTTGGCGATGTTGCGATATCTCGCGATCTCGCCATCGACGCAGTCGAGCACGTAGCAGAATACGTATACCATGGGGATCGCGGGGATGAGCCAGTAGTCCCCGCAAAGCGCCCGATACACCGTGTAGCTGTTGGCCACGCTAATCGCCGCCCAAAGTACGGTCATCTGGTTGGGCGTAATCGATGTCTTCAGCGCCACCCGGGTCACGTAAGGCGATAGCTTGCGCGGCCAGAACGCCGCCGTCGCATCCTGACGTTTTTGGCTTTCTTCCAGACGGGGATCCATCATGTCGGCTCCTGAGTGGCGTGCACAGGCGCGGCGTCCAGCGCCTCTAGCACGTCAGCAAGGGCGCCCACATTGTTCATGACGAGGTCGGGGGGGCGGGCGGAGGCCGCCACCATTTCAGGCGTCGTCTCGCCGCTCAACACGAGTACCGTCACCGCTCCGGCCTGCTGCCCCATCACGATGTCCGTGTACAGGCGGTCCCCAACGACGGCCACCTGGGAGACAGGAAAGGCCAGCTTCGACAAAGCCATCTCCACGAGCAGTGGCTCGGGCTTTCCAACAACCGTGGGAACCACCCCCGTCGACGCCGTCAGCAAAGCAATCATCGAGCCACAATCGGGGATGTAGCCGTCTTCCGTGGGGCAGACGAGGTCGGGGTGGGTTGCGACAAACGGCACCCCCTTCCTGATCAGGTGCGTCGCCGTTTCGAGTTTGCGGTACGTCAACGTCCTGTCAAACCCCAGCACCACGCAGTCCGGCCGGCTGTCGTTGAACGTGAAACCGCCGCGCTTCAACTCGTCTTCGAGAGCCGGAGTGCCGAGCACGAAGAGCTTGCGCAGCCTTCTGCGTCTCAGGTACATCGCCGTGGCTTCACCCGACGTGAGCACCTGCGAATCCGAGACGTCGAGCCCCATACCTCGCAGCTTGGTGGCATACGTAGCGCCGGAGGTGGACGAGTTGTTGGTGACAAAGACATGCCGCCGGCCACTGCGTGCCAGCACGTTCAGGAAGCGGGCGGCGCCTTCGATCACCACGTCGCCCAGGTACGTCGTGCCGTCAAGGTCCACTACAAACCCGCGGACACGACGCAGGACGTCAAGGCCCGTCATGGCTTTGTGCCCCCGAAAATCAGCTCCGCGCGTTCTAGATCCTCCAGCGTGTCGACCTCCATCCACGGACTCGCGCCGATATCGAAGGGACGCACGACCAGTGTCGGGAGTGACGCGTGGATGGCGACCTCCGTCCAGAGGTTGGCCTGCCCCTCGCCGTCGATGAGCCGATCGGCCAGCCCGAGGATGACGCCGAGCCCGTCGGCGGACAACCGGTAGACGTCGATCGACACGCCGAAGGCATCAGCCTTCGGAACGGTCTTGCTGAGGGCCGTGATACGCCCGCCACTGTCAACCGAGACTTTCATCGACTCCTCGTAGTACCGTCCGGGTTCCACGGCAATCAGGTTCTCGTCTGGTGCTCCTGCCAGCTCTCGCGCGATCGCAGGGTCGAAGACCACGTCCCCGTTGCACAGCAACAGTGGCCCGCCGTCAAGGTGACGGGCGGCCAGCCGAAGTGACACCATGTTGTTGGTCGTCGCGTAATCCTGATTCTCCACTACCTGAACGTGTTCGCCGTAGGAAGCGCAGAAACCTACAACCTGGCTCGCCCGGTAGCCCGCCACCACGATCACCCGCCCGATGGCCGCACGCAGCAGGGCGTCCAACTGCCAATCGAGCATGGGTCGCCTGGCAACGGGTACCAGGCACTTCGGGACGGCGTCGGTTGCAGGCCTCAGCCGGGAGCCCACCCCAGCGGCAAGGACGATGGCAGTCAGTGGCTTCATGTCGTCTCCATGCGGTGCAGCGTCCGGTCCTCGTCGATGCGTTCGCCGGGGTGCCAAATCGAAAGGTAGCCCTCCCGTGGGGAGAGGTCGCCGTACAGGATGCGATAGAGCGTCTCGACGATCGGCGTGTGAAGATCGAAGGCGGACCGGATGTCGAAGAGTGCACGGGTCGTCCGGACCCCCTCGGCGACCCTCCCGTTGAGCGCCCGTTCAGCGTCTGCAAGGGTCGCGCCCCGTCCCAGGTGTTCCCCCAACTTCCGGTTCCGGCTGTGTTCGCTCAGCGAGGTTGCCATCAGGTCGCCGATGCCCGACAGACCGAAGAACGTCTCTCGGTGGCCGCCCATGCACACTCCAAGCTTGACCATCTCGTGCAGGCCACGCGTCACGACTGCCGCCTTCGTGTTCACGCCGTAGCCGAGGCCGTCCCCGATGCCCGCCATGATCGCGATTACGTTCTTGAGTGCGCCGCCCATCTCGACCCCGGCCAGATCGGGGCTTTCGTAAACCTTGAAGGCCGGGGTGGAGAAGGCGTCTCGCAGCGACCCTAGGTAACGGTAACGGCTGCAGGCCACCACGGCCTTCGAGGGCACGCCGCGGATGACCTCCCACGCGATGTTCGGTCCGGAGAGCAGCGCCACCGGGTTCTCCTGCTTTAATTCCTCGAGAACGATCTCGGAACACCGTGAACCCGTACTGTCTTCCAGACCCTTCGCGAGGTTGACCAGCACGACGCCAGGACGGATCCCGGCGCGCGCTTCGCGAAGCACAACGCGCAGGGATTGCGCCGGGATGGCGAAGACGAGCAGCTCCGCGCGGGAGACCGCATCTACCAGGTCCGTGGCGATCCTGAGTGCCGGGTGCAGGCGGACGCCGGGCAAGTATCGAGCATTCTCGCCGGTCTGCGCGATACTTGCCGCCAGCTCGGGTTCCCGGGCCCAGAGAGCCACATCGAGGCCCTTCGCGGCCAGGAGTTGTGCGATGGTCGTGCCCCAACTGCCTGCGCCCACAACCACTATGTGCTCGAGTGAAAGGGTCATGTTCGTCCCTGCCTCTGGCTCAAGGGCCGCCACCCGCCTGCAAAGGCGGGTAATGGAGGCGCCCCGGATCGTGACTGTGCTTGCGCGACTGGCACGGCATCCCCAGCCAACTCCGTCGTCTGAATTCGGTATAGGGCAAACGCCAGCGAGCACAGCCAGTAGATAGATTCCCCATACAGCCTGTTCGAGAACATTGCGGCGGTCAGGGTACCGATGAGCCCCACTTCGATCGCCAGCGAGCGATAGAAGTACCAGGAGTTGTCGGGAGTGCGCTTGCGGATTCGGCGCAACAGAATGAAAGTCGCGACCATGAATCCTAAGTAGAGCACGGTGCCCTGCACCCCCCATTCGGTGGCGAGCTGCGTGTAGGTGTTGTGCCCCGAACGCTCGACAGAGTTCGTGGCTTCGAGAACCTCTGGGATGTACTCGGGGCTCAGTATGTGGAACGCCCGACCGCCGGAACCGAGCGGATGGTCCCGGACCATTTCTAGACCTGCTCTCCAGAACACCAGCCGACTCTGGGCGGAGTTGTCCGTCGGAGCGACCGTCGTCTGCTGCCGGGCTATGAATTCGGGATCCGCCAGGTAGAGCATGGCAAGAAGCCCCAACACTCCGAGGCCAAGAAGGCGCGATCGACGACCTTTGCCGGCCAGCATGATGGCGGAAAGACCGCCTGTGACGAACCCGAGCATGGCTCCCCGACTGTTGCAGAGAATGAAAACATTCAGGATGAAACCAAGCCCGATCGCCGCGCTCGCACGCGGGACCTTCCGTTTCACCGTAAGTACGAGGAGAACCGCGAATGGGATCACGGTGAGTAGATGGCCGGCTGCCTGGTTGTCGCTCTGCGTATCGGGCCCCCCCACCTGCTCGAGTCGCCCAGCGGACCTTCGCGGTTGATCCCACGCCTTGTAGCCCCAGTAGCTGGCACCAGCTACGTGGGCAGCACCAAACACCTCGAAGTGCATTGGCGTGCGCACCGCAGCCGGCAAGAGCACGTACAGCAGGATCAGCTTCAGCATCGCGACCGTAAACACCCAGTTGCGGGCCCGATCGATCGCCCACATCGAGACGAGCAGTGTGTTGAGGCCGAAGAGCAGCAACCACGGCAGCGCCGGGTTGCGCTCGTCCTTCAGCGGCTCCTGGTTTCCACGAAACACCAGTACGGACACTAGTAGTACGAGCGACGCCAGCAGGCTGTATCGGAGATCGGGAAGGAACCGCCCCCACCAGTTGAGGTGCGGTGGCAGGTAGTAGAACGTCAGATACGAAATCAGCGGGTACATTGGGTGTACGACGGCCAGCAAGAGGCCGCCGAAGTACACGATGAGCCACACGACGAGCAGCCGGCTCATCGCGGACCCTTCTGTGGAGCAGACACCGTGGTCTCGGTCAGAGCTTCTGGTGTCGAACGAGTGGCCGGCTTCTCGTTGGCGTCCGATCGGAGCAAGAGCGCACTCAAGAACTGCGCCACTGTGTCAGCCCAGACGTTGCCATCGTACAGGTCACGCGAGGGTCGAGCGAACGGACGGGCCGCAATTCCGATGACCGCCAGCAGGGCTGCCTCGATGCGCTCCACCGGCTCGTCCGGACGCACGGCCACGCCGACGCCGCTCACACGCACGAGTTCGGCGGTTTCACCTTCCTCGGTTACTGCAAGAATCGGACGTCCGGCCGCAAGGTACTCGTAAGCTTTCCCTGGAACCGAAACCGTCGTTCCGGGCTGCAGCAAGAGAAGGGCGGATGCCGAGACCATCTCTCTCAGTCCGTCCTCGCGCGGAACTCTCGGTACGAACTCCACGACGTCGGCGACGTTAAGACGCTGACACTCCGCGGCAAGATCGGTCGTGAGCGACACCTTGCCCAGCAGTCGCAGGCGGAAGCGAGCCCGATCGATGACCCCGCGATTGATCCCTCGCGCGATAGCTTCGATAAGCGGCATCGGGTTCCGCGAACCGTAGAGGGTCCCTGCATGCAGCAGCACGAACACGTCGGAGCGGGGCGCCGGCGCGACACGTTCCAGCTCGGCCGGGTCGCAGCCGTTGGGGACGAGGTGAAACCGGCGGGAGGCCTCGGCACCGTAGTAAGTGGAGAACTCGTCCATGTTCGCCCTGGTGACGAAGAGGACGGCGTTGGCGCGCCCGACGACCTGCCTCTCCAGTGCCTGGGCTGCGCGCTTAGTGAACGTCAGGCGTTCCTCCCGCCACGGCGCCCGGGCCCATGGATCGCGGAAGTCCGCAACCCACGGACAGCCCCACCACGCGGCGAGGATGCGTGCGACGAGCTGGCCCGACCACGGTGGTGCGGATGAGTAGAGAATGTCAGGTCGACCGGCTCGCAGGCCGCTGAGGACGGCCGGAAGGATCCACGCAGCCTCCTTGTCCGGAATCGTCAGCGCCGACGTCAGGACGTGCGCCACACGCCGGGGCCTGCCCCACCGCGTAGTCGGCAAGGCCGAAGGCTTTGTGGCAGACGCTTCCCGGACAGCCTGTTCGCCGTGTGCTCGGAGCCGGCGCAGGAAGTCCCTGATCGCCGACGCGCCGCGCCACGCGCGAGCCCGAAACACGCGTACGCTGTACGGTACCCGCTCGAGCAACGGCTTCTCGATTGGCGTACCGGGCAGGTATGTGGCGGGATCCCCCGTCAGCACGTCCACGCGCCACCCTCGCTCGCTAAGGCGCCGGACGACGCGCAGAGTCCGCATGGTTCCGATTGCACCATGAGGCGGGAAGTCGTAAGCGATTACCAGCACCTTCGGGGCCATCATGCTTCCTGCGTCCTGGATTCCGGCTTGAAGGCCAAACGCTCCACTTCGAGCGCGAACAGCAGGTCTTCGACCCTGTGGGCCACCTGCACGCGCTCGAGCGCGAAGAGGTCGCTCTGGCGGGTCGCAAAGCCGTTGCTGGAGGTGGTGGCCGCGTCGAAGCCCGCTCCGCGCACCGCCCGCTGCAGGTCCGGCGTGACGTAGCGTTCTGCGCCTCCGTTCGGATACGAAAACATCTTCACATCGATTCCCAGCGCCTGCTGGATATCGGCCCGGCATCCCGCGATCTCCGCGACCGCCGCGTCCAGACCGGCGCTGGGCAGGTTCGGGTGGGTGACAGTGTGGCCACCAATCGTCATACCAAGCTGTTGAAGCTCAGCGACCTCGGTCCAAGTCAGCATGGGGCTGATGTAGGCGGGCGAGCCGGCCTGGCGGCGGAGTGCCTCTCGCATTCGCTCCCGGTCTGGTATGGACCGAGACTTGAAGAGCTGAGAAATCAGCCGGATGACCTGGCCGCGTTCGCCCGCGTTGAGAGAGATCTCAACACGACGTCCATCACCCGGTTCCAACGTTATTGACGGCGCGGTGACGGAATGAACAAGCTCTCGCAGTTCGGAGGGCCAGAAGGGCAGGCGCCCGTCGATGCATCCCGTGGTCAGGTAGAAGGTCGCACTTGCCCCGTACCTGGCGAGCATGCGGGCCGCCGCCAGGTTGTCTGCGTAACCATCATCGAACGTTATCGATACGGCGTTGGCTGGCAGGGCAGTACCGTCCGCAAGAGCTCGGACCGCGTCCTCGAGACGCAGGACGTTGTATCTGCTGGTCAGACAGGCCACATGTTCTTCGAAATGCTGCGGCGTGATGCAGATACTCGGATCAGCGTACCGATGGCCTTCGGGGCCGCACACGGCGTGGTAGCGCAGGATCGCCAGGCGACGGCTCGGCAGGAACCGACGGATCGCGGCGTAGCCGCCAGAGCGCAACAGTGCCGTCTTCGCGAGCGGTGCAGCCGCGGCGCGGAGCCTCCGCAGTGGACCGGGAACGTGACGTCGGGACGCGAGCTTGGCGTTCATTCGTTTGCACTAACGGTTAAGGGAGCTTTAGACTGCGCCCGATCGAAACGCCGCCACAGCACCGACTGGCGGCGGGTCATGCCGCGGACGAAGCCCACCGCGG
The DNA here is from genome assembly GCA_964574545.1 of uncultured Bifidobacteriaceae bacterium. Taxonomy (GTDB): domain Bacteria; phylum Acidobacteriota; class Vicinamibacteria; order Vicinamibacterales; family UBA2999; genus JAUXWO01. The sequence continues at coordinate 35,248 of CAZNOC010000015.1, forward strand.
CGGCGGCCTGCACGAGGCAGAAGTAGTGCGCCAGCGCCACGACGGCGATGCGCCGCAGCCTCGGGACCATCCCGGCGGCGCCGAGCACGAGCAGCCCGAGCTGGCTCGCCGCGGCCGCCATGTAGCCCTCTGATCCGTCGGCCAGCACGATCGACGAGATGAAGAGGAGCGTGGCAAACACCGGCGACAGCCACCGCAGCGCCTTGTGCGACACGAGCGAGAGGACCACCTGCGGCCGTGCCAGGGGGACGGCGCTGTCGTGCCGTCCGATGAACTGCACGGCACCGGCGACCACGCGCGTCTTGCGCGCGAACTCCTCCCGCGCGGTGCCGGACCCCTGCTCGAACGCGCG
>CAZNOC010000016.1:0-34567 GCA_964574545.1 uncultured Bifidobacteriaceae bacterium
CCCACTACCCACTACCCACTACCCACTACCCACTACCCACCCCCCAGAAGAATGCCCTTCGACGCCGTCCTCCTCATCTCCTTCGGCGGCCCCCAGGGGCCCGACGACATCCGGCCGTTTCTCGCAAACGTGCTGCGCGGACGCCGCATCCCGCCGGAGCGCATCGAGGAGGTGGCCCACCACTACGAGCTCTTCGGCGGCGTTTCGCCCATCACCGAGCTGACGATGAAGCAGGCTGCGGGGCTGCGCAGTCGCCTCGAGACGTCGGCCCACGGGCTGCCCGTCTACGTCGGCATGCGCAACTGGACGCCGTTTCTGGCCGACACGCTCGCCGAGATGTCCCGCGACGGTGTCCGGCACGCGCTCGGGTTCATCCTCGCGGCGCAGAAGTCCTACTCGAGCTGCGGCCAGTACAAGCAGAACGTCCATGATGCGAGGCTCGCGCTCCGCGATGCGGGGCTCGCCGACGTGGACGTCACTTACGTGCCCAACTGGCACGCGCACGATCGCTTCATCGCGGCCAACGCCCAGCACGTCCGCGCGGCGATGGCGACGCTGTCTGCGGATCTGGCGCCGCGCGCGCGGCTGGTCTTCACGGCCCACAGCATCCCCGTGCCTTCCGCGGAGGCGTCGCAGTACCGCGAGCAGCTGCAGGAATCGGCCCGCCTCGTGGCCGAGTACCTGGGGCACACCGACTGGGTGCTCGTCTACCAGAGCCGCAGCGGCCGGCCCGACGATCCCTGGCTCGGGCCCGACATCTGCGATTACCTGCGCGAGGCGCGCGCCGAGGGGCTCGAGGCCGCCGTGCTCTGTCCGATCGGCTTCGTCTGCGACCACGTCGAGGTGCTCTACGATCTCGACTACGAAGCCGCCGCCGTGTGCCGGGAGGTGGGGCTCGAGATGCGCCGCGCCGAGACGGTCAACGACGACCCCTTGTTTCTCGACCTGATGGACGATGTCGTGGAGCAGATGATGGACCGCTACGCAAAGGGGCGCCCGCTGCCGATCGTCTCGACCGCCGGATTCGAGAGACGCGAGGGCCCACCGCCACACGTCCGACCTGCGCGCTAATCGCACCGCGAGACGCCGCGCCTCTTGCGGAGCCAGCGCAGCCGCAAGTACGCTGTCCCTCCGGTGTCACAACTCCAGTCGGCGTCCGACGCCACCGCCGCGCGCCCCCCACGTGCCGTGTCGCCTTCCCGAGCGGTCGTCCTGAATCTGGCGGTTGCACTCGTGTACTGGGCGGTCGCCGAGGCCACGCTCGCTGCCGTGGCGGATCAGGCGCCGCTCCTGCCGCTCTGGCCGACGGCCGGACTCATGCTCGCGGCCGTCCACACCTTCGGATTCCGGCTGCTACCCGGCGTCTTCCTGGGGTCCATGCTCGTAATGTCGGCCCGCTCGCCAGTGCTCGGCGTGCTGGGCGTTTCCCTCGCGACGACGCTGCAAGTCGTCGTCGAAGTCCAGGTGCTCAGGCATCTTGGTTTCGACCCGCGGCTGGAGCGCGTGCGGGATTCCGTCCTGCTCGGACTCGCCGCGGCGCCGGCCGGTGCCTTCGTCTCGGCCTCGGTCGCGGTGCCGGCCTTGTGGCTGGTCGACGTGTTTCCGGCCAGCGCCGCGCCGTACGGCTGGCTGCTCTGGTGGCTGCGCAACTGGCTGGGCACGGTACTCGTCGGCAGCCTGATGTTCGCGTGGATGCACGGGGGCCGATCCGTGCCGACCCGGCGCCACCTCGTCGAAGCCGCTGCGTTCGCGTTCGCGCTCATCGTCATCGGTCGAAGCGTCTTCACGGAGAGCGGGTTGTTCGGTCAGGGTCCCCTGCCGATCGGGTTCGCGTTCTTCCCCCTCGTGGGCCTCGCGGGCCTTCGCTTCGGCGCGCGCGGCGCCTCCACCCTCACGGCGCTCGCGGGCTTCGCCACCATCGCGGCCGCGATGACCGGCAGTCACGCCCTCCTCGGCGTCCCCGAGGGCTTTCGGCTCGTCGTACTGCACCTGTTCCTGATGCTCGCCTCGCTCACCGGCCTCGTCCTGGCCGGCCTGATGGCCGAGCGGGAAGAGGCCCTCCAGCGCAGGCTCGCGCTCGAAGAACAACTGCGGCACTCGCAGAAGATGGAGGCAGTCGGCCGCCTCGCCGGAGGTATCGCGCACGACTTCAACAACCTGCTGACGGCCATCATCGGCTACAACGAGATCGTCCTGGAAGCGCTGCCCCCAGGCCACGCCAGCCGCGACGATGCCGAGGAGATTGGCCGGGCGGCGATGCGTGCGGCCGAGTTGACGAAGCAGTTGCTGGCGTTCAGCCGGCGCCAGGTGCTGCAGCCGCAGGTGGTCAACCTGAACGCCGCCCTCGGGCAGGTGGAGCCGATGCTGCGGCGTGTGCTGGGCGCGGACGTCGCCGTGACGATCGCGCCGCGTGCGGCGCATCCGCTCGTGCGCGTCGATCGGGGCCAGCTCGAGCAGGTGATCATGAACATGGTGGTCAACGCGCGCGACGCCATGCCGGACGGCGGGCGGCTCACCGTCGAGACCGCCGACGCGATCCTCGACGAGACCGCTTCGCATCTCCACCGCGACGCCCGGCCGGGCGCCTACGTCGTGCTGGCGATCAGCGACACGGGCATCGGCATGAGCCCGGAGGTCCGGGCCCGCATCTTCGACCCCTATTTCACGACGAAGGACGTCGGAAAGGGCACCGGACTCGGGCTGTCGACCGCCTACGGCATCCTGCAGCAGAGTGATGGCCACGTCACCGTCTACAGCGAGGTCGGCATGGGCACGACGTTCCGCGTGTACCTGCCGCGCGCCGAGGCAGTGGCGGAACCCGCACCGCGAACGGAATCGGACGAGGCACCGCACGGCGCCGAACACGTGCTGCTCGTCGAGGACGATCAGATGGTGCGGCGTCTGTCGCGCGAGATCCTCGCGCGGCTCGGGTACACCGTGACCGAGGCGGCATCAGGCCGGGCGGCGCTTGCCCTTGGCGGCGACATGACGCGGGGGTTCGACCTGCTGCTCTGCGACGTCGTGCTGGGCGACATCAACGGTCCGGCCGTCGCCGAAGCCATCCGCGTGCTCCGCCCCTCCGTCCGCATCCTCTTCATGTCCGGCTACAGCGACGAGGCCATCGTCCAGATGGGGGCGCTCGAGGCGGGCGTGCCGTTCCTGCAGAAGCCGTTCACTCCGGCGCAACTGGGCCGCAAGATCCGCGACGTGCTGGACGCGCCCGCCGACTGAGGCTCGGGTACAATCGACCCGTGATCGGACAGACCCTCTCCCACTACCGCATCCTCTCCCGGCTCGGTCAGGGAGGGATGGGTGTGGTCTACGAAGCGGAAGACACCCGGCTGGGCCGGCGCGTCGCCGTCAAGGTGCTGCCGGCCGAGGCCTGCACCGACGCGCAGTCCATGGAGCGCTTCCTCCGCGAGGCCCGGATCGTCTCGTCGCTCAACCACCCCCACATCTGCACGCTCCACGACATCGGCGAGCACGAGGGCGAGCAGTACATGGTGATGGAGCTCATCGAGGGCGAGTCGCTGAAGTCGCGCATCGCCCGCGGCGCGCTCCCGATCGAAGAGGCGATCGAATTCGGCTTGCAGATGGCCGATGCCCTGGACGCCGCGCACGCCCGCGGTGTCGTCCACCGCGACATCAAGCCGGCCAACCTGTTCGTCACGAGCCGCGGCCAGATCAAGGTGCTCGACTTCGGCGTGGCCAAGCTCGCCGAGAGCGGCCAGCCGAAGCAGGGCGACGTTGCCGAGACCCGCATGGCCGACGACGCGTTGACGACGCTCGGCACGGCTATCGGGACGGTGGCGTACATGTCGCCCGAGCAGGCCCGTGGTCTCGAGATTGACGCCCGGAGCGACCTGTTTGCGGTCGGCGTGGTTCTGTACGAGATGGCGACCGGCACGACGCCGTTCCCCGGTCACACGCCGGCGGTGGTGTTCGAGGGCATCCTGACGAAGACGCCGGACGCCCCGTCGTCCAGGCACGCGGACGTGCCCCCGGAGTTCGACCGCATTGTCGCAAAGGCGCTCGAGAAGGACCGCGAAGTGCGGTACCAGAGCGCCGCCGATCTGCGCGCAGACCTCAAGCGCCTGAAGCGTGAGACCGAGACCGGCCGGACGGCGGTGCTGACGGGCGCCGTTCCCGCCGCCACACTGCCGCCGAAGGCGGGCTCCCGCAAGGTCTGGCTCGTCGGCGCTCCGCTCGTGACGGCGGCCGTCGTAGCCGGGGTGATGGTGTGGCAGTCTATCCAGACGCCCGCGCTCAGCTCGCGCGATCTCGTCGTGCTGACGGACTTCGTGAACCGCACGGGCGATCCCGTCTTCGACGACACGCTGGCCGAAGCGCTCGCGCTGCAGTTGCGCCAGTCGCCGTTCCTCAACCTGGTCACCGATCAGCAGGCGCAGTCCACGTTGCGGCTGATGGGGCGCGACCCGACGGAGCGCGTGACGCCGGAACTCGGCCTCGAGATCTGTCAGCGATCTGGCGCGAAGGCGGCGCTCGGCGGGACCATTACCGGGCTGGGATCCGCATACGTGTTGACGCTGAACGCGCGCGACTGCGTCAACGGCAATGTGCTGGCCGAGGCGCAGGCGCAGGCGCCGGGCAAGGAGTCCGTCCTCGTCACGCTCAGCGACGCGGCTGCACGCTTCAGGGAGCAGCTCGGTGAGTCGCTGGCGTCCGTGCAGCGCTACGATGCCCGCATCGAGGAGGCCACGACGCCCTCGCTCGACGCGCTCAAGGCGTACAGCCAGGGGATCTCGACCCGGCGCACGCAAGGCGATCTGGCCGCGGTCCCGTTCCTGACGCGCGCCATCGAGCTCGACCCGGAGTTCGCGCTCGCCCACGCCCGGCTGGGCACCATCTACAGCAACCAGGGCGAGGGCGAGTCGTCGCGTCGGCACACCGAGCGGGCGCACGAACTGCGCGAGAAGGTCAGCGAGCCCGAACGCTACTACATCGACGCGCGCTACCACTCGACCGTCACCCGCGACATCGAGCGGGCGATCGAAGTCTACCGCCTGTGGAAGACCACGTATCCGAGTGACTTCACACCCTACGTGAACCTCGGCGGGCTGCACCGCAATCGCGGCGAGATTGCCGAAGCCCTGCAGAACCTTGAAGAGGCCATACGGCTGGCGCCCGACGAGCCGCTTGCCCGGCTGAGCCTGGCCTTCACCTACCTTGATGCCGGCCGTCTCGACGACGCCCGCACGTCGTTCGAGGCCGTCCTGGCGATTGCCGAAAACACGAACGCCCGGGCGGGACTTCTCATGATTGGCACGCTCACCAATGACGACGCGCTGGTCGACGCACAGGTGGCGGCCGCGCGAGGGAGCCGGACGGAGGTGGACGTGCTCATCACGCGGGCGTCCGGCGCGCTGTACCAGGGCCGGCTGGCGCGCGCGACTGTGCTCTTCGACGAACTGCGCGTCCGGCTCCGCGATCTCGGGCGCCTGGAGAAATCCGGCGAAGGCATGCTTGGCGCGGCCATCGGCTACGCGCTGGCCGGCGACGTCACGACCGCGCGGCAGCTCCTGAATGAAGCGCGAACGGCAGGACTCACCAGCGAAGCGACGGCGGACGAGGAAGTCGTCCTGGCGGCGCTGCTCCTTGACGGCGTGCTGGCCCGTGAGGCGCTGCCTGCCGCGATCGGGAACCTGGGCGAAGGCGCTGACGCGCGCGCGGCCGAGCGCCTGATGCGGTCCATCGCCCTGGACGCCCAGGGGCGGCCGGAAGAGGCGCTGGAGGTGCTTGGCCCGGTAACGTTCGAGCGCCGGAACATGCGTCTGGTCTACATGTACGGCCTTCAGTCCCTGCGCGCCGGCCGTTGGGACGAGGCCTCCCGTGCAGCCGCGTGGTTGATCGACACGGGAGGGTTCCTCGAGTTGTCTCCTTCGCTGGCCTACGCGCACGTCATACTGGCGCGCGCGCACGCCGGGGCCGGCCGCGTATCAGAGGCCCGCGCCGCCTACGAGGCGTTCTTCGAGTTCTGGAAGACCGCCGACCCCGACGCCCCGCTGCTCGTCGAGGCGAGGCGCGAATACGAGGGGCTGGGTAGTAGGTAGTAGGTAGTAGGTCGTGGGTCGTCGGTGATCGTTGGACGGTCGGACAGGCGTGCCGGGTCGCCGTCCGGTACTCCCGCGGCGCCCGTTACCCGCCCCCACTACCCACTACCCACGACCCACGACCCACTACCCACTACCCACTACCCACTACCCACTACCCACTACCACCCCCCGTCCCCGTTGACCCCTGCACCTGTCGCAGGATTCGCAGGTCGTCGTCGTTCGGCAGCGGGGTAGTCGGAAGTGGATCAGGGAATGCGATCGGCCATGGGATGCGGGTTTCGACTTCGCCCCGCGTCACGCCCGGATGCAGCGAACGTACCGTGAGTTCGGCCGGGGTGCCTTCGAATCCGTAGACGGCCAGATCGGTGATCAGCAGCTGCGGCCCGGCGCCGAGGCCGGGCCCGGCCGCGGACCGGCGGTTGTGGCCGGGACTCGTGACGAACTCCACGCGCTCGACCAGCAGCCGCGGCGTCTGTCGCGCGATGACGATGGTCTGCCGCGCCAACAGGGCGATGTCGCAGGCGCCACCGCTGCCGGGCAGGCGGACCTTCGGCGTGTCGTACGGACCAATCACCGTGGTGTTCAGGTTGCCGTAGCGGTCGATCTGCGCCGCGCCAAGAAACCCCACGTCGATCAGCCCCCCCTGCAGGTAGTAGAGAAACACTTCCGGCAGCGAGCAGACCGCGGCGGCGCCGCTGACGAGGGTGGGATCGCCAATGGACGCCGGCAGGCGTTCCGGCCGTGCGCCGACGACGCCTGATTCGTAGACGAGCTCGAGGTCGGGCGCATGAAGGCGTCGGGCGAGGTTGCACGCGATGTTGGGCAGCCCGATGCCGACGAACACCCGCTGGCGATCGCTCAAGGCGCACGCGGCCGTCACGATCATCAGCTCGTCGCGCGAGCACGGCGTCACGCGTACCTCCCGTAGTTGACCGGTGCCGCGAGACGCGGCTCGGCGCGCAGCCGATCCAGCTGATCCGGCCCGAGGAGGCGCACGTAGGCGTCGCGATCGGGCACACCGTGGACCCATGTGTCGAGCCACGCGCACAGACGATCGTGGTCGCGCGACACCTCGTCCCACTCTTCGTAGAAGGCCGTGTCCCGGTCGTAATAGCCCTGCGCGTAGGAGGGGTGCGCGCCGTACGGCGCATGGCACACGGCGGACACCTTCGACCCTGGCACAAGTGTGCGGTTCGGGTCCGAGCGAACGACCTCCGACGGCACGATCTCCTCGGCAGTGACGATGACGCGGTCGGCGGCGAAGGCCGACTCCCTCTGCGCGCCGGTGAGGCCCCACACCTGGGCGTTACCCTCGGCATCGGCGCGCTGGACGTGAAGAAGGGCCACATCGGCGCGAAGGGCCGGCACGGCATCGAGCGTCTCGCCGGTGAAGGGGCACGTCACAACCTTCAGCGAGGGATTGACGCCCGGCAGGTCGGAGCCTCGGAGGCTCCGCAGCGGCATGAACGGCAGCCCCGACGCGCCCGCGAAGATCCGCATGGCCAGCGCGAAGTGCGAGTACTCCTCGAGGGTGATGGGCGCCGGGATGCCCCGCTCGACGGCGCGCCGGAAGGCGTGGAGCGAACCCACGCCGGGGTTGCCGGCCCAACTGAAGACGAGCGTCCGGCAACAGCCCGCGGCGATCAGCTGGTCGCAAATCAGGTCGGGGGTCAGGCGGACCAACGTCAGGTCGCGCCGCCACTGCCGGATGATCTCGTGCGCGGCCGCGAACGGGATCAGGTGGGTGAACCCCTCGAGGATCACCGTATCGCCGTCGCGCACGTGCGTCGCGACGGCCTCAGCAAGGGAGCAGAGCTTTGTCGGCATGACCTGCGCATTCTGTGCGGGGACTGCGGCAGAGGCAAGGGTGGGTTGACAGTTACACAGGGGTGGGGTTTGATCCACTCCATCTCATGATCTGGTGATGTGGTGATGTGGTGATGTAGCGATGGGATCTGCGATGTGCCGATCTCTGCGCCTTCGGCCGCATCCATCTGGTGATCGCCGGCGATCAGGAGATAGATGAGGAGATCGCCGTGGATCGTAACATCGCACATCCGATCACCACATCACCACATCACAAGATCACCAGATTCTGCTGTTGTCACTGAATCCCCCATGCGACCGTTCCGCCCCTCTCCCGCCACGACCCTCGCCGCTCTGGCGTTGCTGACCTTGACCACCTTCGCAGCACAAGAGGGCAGCGGCGGCATGCCCTCGGGCATCCGCGTCGAGAAGGACGTCGAGGCCGCCATGCGCGACGGGGTGGTCCTTCGCGCCGACGTCTACCGGCCCGATGCGCCCGGCCGATTCCCGGCGCTCGTGCAGCGCACGCCGTATTCGAAGAACCCCGGACGCGAGGATAACCAGTTCGCACGCCTCGCCGCCCTCGGCTACGTCGTCGTCGTGCAGGACACGCGGGGCCGCTACATGTCGGACGGCGCGGCGCGCCCGCATGACGAAGGCGAGGACGGTTACGACACGGTCGAGTGGGCGGCACGGCTGCCGTACGTGAACGGCCGGGTGGGAACGTTCGGGGGCAGCTACAGCGCGACGACGCAGCTGCTGACGGCGCCCCTGCGCCCGCCTTCCCTGGTAGCCCTGTTCCCGTCGGCGTCCTACGCGAGTCGTTACGACATGGTGTTCCAGGGCGGCGCTTTCTACCTGCACGACGGACTCTCGTGGAATCTGGGTCAGGGCGTGGACGTCCGCCGCCGCCGCGAGACGCCGGACGTGTCACGCGACGCCGCCATCGGGATGACCGACACGGAGCGGCGGATGTTTCGCGACCACTGGCTCTGGCACGTGCCGCTCAAGTCGATGAACGCGATGCACGTCCGGGACCTCTCGCCGGCGTACTTCGACATGCTCGACAACCCGTCCTACAACGCCTTCTGGGAGACGTTCGACGTTGCGGCACGCCACAGCGAGTTCGAGGCGCCCGCCTATCACCTGACGGGGTGGTACGACACGCTGCTGAACGGGACGCTGGCCAACTTTAGCGGCCTGCGGAGCGGCGCCCGTACCGAGAAGGCGCGCCAGGGCCAGCGGTTGATTGTTGGTCCCTGGACGCACGCGCGGCCTGCGGCCGGCACGACTGCCATCGGCGACGTGGACTTCGGGCCGGAGGCCGGGTTCGATTCGTGGACGTTGATGACCGAGTGGTTCGACCACTGGCTGAGGGACGGCAGCGACGCCGTGCTGTCTCGCGCCCCGGTGCGCATCTTCGTGATGGGCGAGAACCGCTGGCGCGACGAGCAGGAGTGGCCGCTGGCACGGGCGCAGCCGACTCCCTACTACCTCCACAGCGGCGGCCGGGCCAAGACCCTGCACGGCGATGGCACGCTTCGCATGGAGGCTCCGGGCGAACAGCCGCCCGATCGCTTCGAGTACGACCCCTGGAACCCCGTACCGACGGGCACGACCGGCGTGTACTCGCGCCAGCCAGCGGATCGGCGAGAGGTCCAGGCACGGGAGGACGTGCTCGTCTACACGAGCGCCCCGCTGACGGCGCCCGTCGAGGTGACCGGTCCGGTCCTTCTGCACCTCTGGGCGGAGTCCTCCGCGCGCGACACGGATTTCACGGCCACGCTCGTGGACGTGCTGCCGGACGGCACGGCTCGCGCGCTGACCGACGGCATCCTCCGCGCGCGCTACCGTTTCGGAAAGACGACGCCCGAACTGCTGCAGCCTGGCCGTGCTGAGGAGTTCCGCATCGAGCTTGGAGCCACCAGCAACGTCTTCCTGCCGGGGCACCGGATCCGGCTCGAGGTGTCGAGCAGCAACTTCCCGCGGTTCGATCGCAACCCCAACACTGGCGGCGTGTTCGGGGAGGACACAGTCCTGCTCAGGGCCGCGCAGACCGTTCACCACACCGGGATTCGCCCGTCGCGGCTGATCTTGCCTGTCGTGCCACGATGAGGAGGACCCGTCGATGCGCCTGACAAGACACGGGCTTGCTGCTCTGACCGCTGGTGCCGTGATCGGCTGCACGGCGGAGCCGCCGGCGCCTGCGCTCGCGAGGCTTGGGTTCACCACAGAGGCCTTCGAGGCGCAGCAGGCAATCGAGCGGACGTTTGCCGACGGACTGTCGGCCGACCGGATGTCGGAGTTCCATCGCGCGGTCAGTGCCCGCCCGCACATGGCGGGCACCGACGGCGCGCGCGAGGTGGCCGAGTACCTGCATCGCACGCTTGCGGACTTCGGCCTCGAGGCAGCGACCCACGAGTACCAGGCGCACCTGTCGCACCCGCGCAGCATCCAGGTGGAGATCACCGCCCCGGCACCCGTGCCATTGTCTGTCGTCGAACCGGGCTCCGACCTCGACCCCGACAGCCGTCATCCCGAGTTGCCGATCGGCTTCGTGGCCTACTCGCCTCCCGGCGACGTCCAGGCGCCGATCGTGTACGTCAACTACGGGCTGCCCGCCGACTACGCTCGGCTGGCGGCCGCCGGCGTGGACGTGACGGGCAAGCTTGCCATCGCGCGCTATGGCCGAAGCCATCGCGCCGTGAAGGTCCACACCGCCCAGGAACAGGGCGTGGTCGGCATCCTCTTCTACAGTGACCCGGCCGACGATGGGTTCGTGCGGGGGGCGGAGGCGCCGGAGGGGTTCTGGCGCGGGCCCGAGATGCTGCAACGCGGCAACGCCAAGTTCAGCTGGTTCTGGCACGGCGACCCGCTCACGCCCGGCGTGGCGGCGTCGGCGGAGGCGCCCCGCGTGGACGTGGCATCGGCGCCCACACTGCCTCGCATTCCGGTGGCGCCGCTGTCGTGGTCAGAGGCACGGAAGATCCTCGAGCGGCTGGACGGCCCCGTCGCGCCCGCCGGCTTTCAGGGTGGCCTGCCGTTCACGTATCGCACCGGGCCGTCGCTCATCGTCCGCCTCGCCGTGGACATGGACGATGGCCTGAAGACGATTCGGAACGTGGTGGGGCGGCTGCCGGGCCGGGGGCCGCAGACGGTGCTGTTCGGTACGCACCACGATGCGTGGACGTTCGGCGCGATCGATCCGGGCACGGCGATGGCGGTGCTCCTCGAGATGGCGCGCGGGCTCGGCGAGCTTCGCCGGCAGGGCTGGCAGCCCGAACGGTCGATCGAGATCGCGTTCTGGGACGCCGAAGAATACGGCCTCATCGGATCGACCGAGCACGCCGAGGACTTCCAGCAGTCGCTGCGCGAGAATGCGGTGGCGTACGTCAACACCGACATGTACTACGAGGGCCGGTTCGACGCCGGCGGCGCCGCGGCGCTGCGCGACTTCGTCGTGGAGGTCGCCGGAGACATTCCGGACGGCGACCGCACGGTGCTCGACAGCTGGCGGGACACTGAGTGGGTCCGGCAGACGCCCGACCGACGGCGGCTGGGGCGCGAGGCGTTCGACGTCGAGCTGCGCGCGCTCGGCAGCGGAGCGGACTTCGTGCCGTTCCAGGTGTTTCTCGGCCTGCCGACGCTGTCGCTCGAGTTCATCGGCGCCGGCGGCTACGGGTTCGGGACGTATCACTCGAACTACGACTCGCTGGCCTACTTCGATCGCGTGGCCGATCAGGGGTACCGTCGCGGTCTTGTGCTCGCGCGGCTGCTCGGCACGACCGGTCTACGGCTCGCGAACGCCCCCATGCTGCCGTTCCGGTATGGGCACTACGGCCGACAGCTCGTGACCGCACTGGCGGGCGTGCCGGCCTGGGGCGTGGACGAGGAGGGCCGTCAGCTGCTGGCGATTGACACAGCGCGCGCGGTGACGCTCGCCCGGGACGTCGCTGCAAGGGCCGAGGCGTTCGAGCGCGACCTCGACCGGGCGCTGGCCGAGGGCCGCCTGAGCGAGGAGACGCGCGCGGCGATCAACGAGCGGCTGCCAAAGCTCGAGCAGCGGCTGCTCAACGAGGATGCGCCCCCAGACCAGCGCTGGTTCCGTCATGTCGTGCACGGCTGGAACATCTACGCGATGTACGACGGCCAGCCGTTTCCCGGCCTGGCCGAGGCCGTGCGCCTTCGGGATGAAGCCAGGCGCGATGCGGAGCTGACGGCGATTGAGGCCGGACTCACGCGGCTTGCCGAGGGCATCGCCGAGGTGCACGCGCTCGTCAGGTGAGGAGGGAAGACATCCGCTGATTCCGCCGATTCCGCGGATTCATAGCGTGGCCGCACAGTCGCGTGCCCTGGCGTCCCGCACGCGGCCAGAGGCCGCGGAGGGTGCCGGTGGACGGAGCGATCCGTGAGCCACTCACCGTTGCCCATCGGCTCACGGATCGCTCCGTCCACCGGCACCAGTCGCCGGTCGTAGATCGGCGACTGCGGGACGTGACACACGCGACGGCAGTCACGCCTTGTCAGCCGGCCGCCATCTGCGTAATCCGTGTAATCTGCGGATACCGCACCACGCCGCCGTCTGTCCCTGGAGGGAGATCCCATGCGCGCATTCTGCTTCGGAGCGATCCTGGTCTGCGTCTGCCTGAGCGTACCGATCGTGGGTCAGCAGGCAACCTCGGCGGGTTCCGACGCCCGGCTCCGTGCCCGCGACCTCGGCATCACCATCGGCACGTTCGCCCCCGGCCCGCTCAACGCCATCACCGACGTGGACGGCGTCCTCGTCGGGCACAGCACCATCATCAGCGGCGAAGGCCCGCTGCGTGTCGGCCAAGGGCCCGTGCGCACCGGCGTGACGGCTGTGTTGCCGCGTCGGGACGTGTGGTTCAACGGTGTCTATGCCGCCACGCACACGCTGAACGGCGACGGCGAGATGACGGGCATCCACTGGATCCGCGACATGGAGACGCTCGTGCACCCCGTGCTCATCACGAACACGGGGAGCGTGGGTGCGGTACACGACGCCGCGGTCCGTTACATGACCGAACGGCATCCCGCCCGATCGTGGGCCACGCTGCCCGTCGTCGGCGAGACGTGGGACGGGCAGCTCAACGACGTGCGGGGGCGCCACGTGCAGTTCGAGCATGTGGCAGCGGCGATCGATGGCGCCGCATCCGGCCCGGTCGCCGAGGGCAATGTCGGCGGCGGTACCGGCATGGTGTGCTTCCGCTTCAAGTGCGGGATCGGCACCTCGTCACGTGTGCTGCCGGCGGATCAAGGCGGCCACACCATCGGCGTGCTCGTGCAGGCCAACTTCGGGGGACGCGATCAGCTCCGAGTCGACGGCGTACCGGTAGGTCGCAACATCGCCGACCTGCTCCCCGCCGTGCCGGAGATGGCCGGCGGCTACCCGCGCGAGGGATCGATCATCGTCGTGATCGCCACCGATGCGCCGCTCTCGTCCCGGCAGCTCGAGCGTGTCGCGCGAAGGGCGGCGCTTGGCATCTCACGCACGGGCGGGACGGCCGGCAACACGAGCGGCGACATCATCCTCGCGTTCTCGACGGCGAACGTCATGCCCCTGAACGATCCCCCGCGCGAGTTCACGCAGCGCCTGCTGGCCACCGACTTCGTCGAGCCCATCTTTCGCGCCACCGTCGACGCCACGGAGGAGGCGATCCTCAACGCGCTGATGAAGGGCGCGACGATGCAGGGGGCTGATGGGCGGGTGGTATACGAACTGCCGTACGAGCGGCTCGCGACGGTCATGGCGGCGCACGGCCGCACCCTCCGCCTGCCGGGACGATAGGCGTTGGCGCTCACCTCCACGATCTACAACTTCGAGATCGACCTCGCTGACGCCGACCGCGGCGTCTACGAGCACCTCGCGCTCCGCGTGGCCCGCCATCCGTCCGAGTCGGAGGATTACCTGGTCACCCGCGTGTTGGCCTACTGCCTCGAGCACACGGAAGGCATCGCCTTCTCGAAGGGGGTGTCGAGCCCTGACGAGCCGGCCATCGTCGTGCGCGATCTCACCGGTGCGATCTGCGTCTGGGTGGAGATTGGCGCGCCCGACGCCGCGCGCGTTCACAAGGCCGGCAAGGCGGCCGGGCGTGTGGTGGTCTACGCGCACAGGGACCCGGCCCAGATGCTGCGCCTCTGGGCGGGCGAGCGGATACACCGGATCGAGGCCCTCGAACTGTACCATGTGGGCCGGCCGCTCCTCGACGCCCTGGTTGCCGCCCTCGACCGGCGCATGGCGTTCTCGCTGTCGGTGCACGACCGGGAGTTGTTCATCGCGCTCGGGGACCGCACGATCGAAGGCACGGTCCGCCGGGTGCCGGTCGGTCCCGCCTGACCCGCCCAGTCGCGCCCCCTTCGAGACTTTGCCGGCGCAGCGTCCGCAGACCCGGCTATCATCGTCTGCAGTGCTTCCGAGCCGACACGGGCGATTCCTTCTGCCGCTGAGCGTGCTTGGCGTCACCCTGGCGCTGGTGGCCCTGACCTGGGCGGCCGTCGTGACGCAGGCTCGCTTCGATCGAGAGCAGGCGCTCGCCGCCGCGGCGCGAGGCACGGCCAACCTCGCGATCGCGTTCGAGCAGTACGCGATCCGCACCATCGAAGCCGCCGATGGCATCATCCTGTCGATCGCCCACGAGTACACGCTCCTCGGCCGCACACCAGACCTGGCGGCGCTCGTCGAGGATCTCGACATCGATCGCACCGCCTACGACGCCATCAGCATCGTCGACCGGACGGGGGCCGTCATCCCTGGCGCGTCGGTGCCACCACCGCTCAGCCCCATCAACATCGCGGACCGCGAGCACTTCGCCGTGCATCGCGATCGGGAGACGGGCCAGGCGTTCGTCGGACGGCCCGTGCAATCGCGCCGATCCGGCCGGGAGATGGTGCCCGTCACCCGCCGCCTGAACGACCCCGACGGCGACTTCGCCGGAATCGTCTCCGTGCAGTTTGACCCGTCACGCCTGACCGCGTTCTACGCGGAGGCGACACAGGGTGCGCGCGACATCATCTCGCTCGTCGGCCGCGACGGCATCACCCGCGCGCGGCGCGTGGGCGATCGGGCCAGCACGGGCGAGGACCTCACCGGCAGTCAACTCATGCGGGAGTGGGGCGCCCGCCGATCCGGGACGTACGTCGGGCCGGGCGGCCTTGATGGCGTGCAACGGATCTTCAGCTTCCGCACCGTCGGCCCGTACCCGCTCGTGGCCACGGTGGGCGTCGCGGTGGATGACGTCCTCGTCGAAGCGCGCGCGCGCGAGCAGTTCTACCGCCGGAGCGCCGCCGTGGTCACGACCGGCGTCCTGTTCTCCGGAGGCCTGATCGCGCTCGTGCTGGTGCGGCGGCAGGAGTTCGTCGAACGCCTTGCTGCCAGCAACCATCGCTTCAAGGGGATCTTCGATCATGCCAGCGACGCGATGCTCCTGGCCGATGACGAGGGGCGCTATGTCGATGCGAATCCTGGCGCGTGCGCGATGCTGGGGTACACGCGTGAGGAACTGATCGGGAAGACGGGGGCCGACGTCATGGCCGGCCTCAGCCGCGACGCCTTTCTGCAGCAATGGAAGCAGTTCATCGCGCAGCGGGAGGCGAGCGGCGAGGTTCAGGTGCGCCGCAAGGACGGTGGCGTGGTGGACGTCGAGTTCCGCGCCGTGGCCGGCACCGAGCCGGGACTGCACCTGTCGGTCCTGCGGGATGTGACGGAGCGGCGTCTCGCGGAGCAACGGGCGCTGCGCGCGCAGCGGATGGAGAGCCTTGGCACGCTGGCGGGAGGCATCGCGCACGACCTCAACAACGCCCTGACGCCCATCCTGCTGTCGGTCGAGATGCTGCAGGAGGGCGAGCCGGACGAGCGCCGCCAGGCGCTTCTGGGAACCATCGACGCGAGCGCCCGCCGCGGCGCCAACATGGTGCGCCAGGTCCTGTCGTTTGCGCGTGGGGTGGAAGGGCAGCGCGTGGCCGTTTCCATCGCCCACGCCCTGCGGGACGTCGAGAGGATTGCCAACGACACCTTTCTGAAGCACATCCAGGTGCGTGTAGTCGTCGCGCCGAATCTCACTGCCGTCTCGGCTGATCCCACGCAGGTGCACCAGGTCCTGCTCAACCTCTGCGTCAACGCGCGGGACGCCATGCCGTCGGGGGGCACGCTGACGTTGACGGCCGAGAACGTGGACGTGGATCCGCAGTTCGCCGCGCATCACCCGGACGCCCTCCCGGGCAACTACGTCGTGGTGACAGTGGAGGACACGGGCACGGGTATTCCCACCGAGATCGTCGGCCGCATCTTCGATCCGTTCTTCACGACGAAGGCCGTTGGCGAAGGCACGGGTCTCGGCCTCCCGACGTCGCTCGCCATCGTGCGGAGTCATGGCGGGTTCATCAGGGTGCTCAGTGAGCCCGGGAAGGGCACCCGCTTCTACGTGTACTTCCCGGCGCAAGAGGACGGCTCCGACGCAGGCCGCCGTGTCCGTGATTGACGAGAGCAGGGCCCGCGGGTCCAGGTAGTCGACGAGGGGAGGACGGCGCCGTCCACCGACCCCGATCCCCGTGCTAGCATTCCGCGGATGCGCGTGATCATGCGGGTGTCGTTCGCGATCTGGATCTGGCTCGCGATTGTCGCGCCGGCTCTGGCCCAGGCGCCGGTTGAGTACCGCATCTCGTTTCCAGCACCGGAGCATCGGTGGATGGAGGTGGAGGTGACCTTCCCCGACGTCCCGCCGGGCCCGCTCGACGTTCGCATGAGCCGAACGTCGCCCGGCAGGTACGCGCTGCACGAGTTTGCCAAGAACGTCTTCGATGTCTCGGTGCGGGACGGCGCCGGCGCGGTGCTCACCCCGGCCCGCCCCAACCTGCACCAATGGACCGTCACCGGCCACGACGGCACGGTCGTGATTCGGTACCGCATCTTCGGCGACCGGACCGACGGTACGTACCTCAGCGTGGACGTCGAGCAT
This sequence comes from uncultured Bifidobacteriaceae bacterium, assembly GCA_964574545.1. GTDB lineage: Bacteria > Acidobacteriota > Vicinamibacteria > Vicinamibacterales > UBA2999 > JAUXWO01. The sequence continues at coordinate 16,856 of CAZNOC010000016.1, forward strand.
GCGCACCTGAACATGCCGGCGTCCCTCGTGTGGGCACGGCAGCTCCCCGGGCGCTCCGCGCGCGTGACGTTCGTGCCACCGTCCGCGAGGCCGGGACGTGGTTTGTGGCGCGTCGCGACGCAGTTGTTCCCGACCGACGACCCCTACGTCTTCACCGCGCCGAATCTGGCGTACCTCCTCGACAGCCCGACCGAACTGAGCGACTTCACCTGGCGCACCTTTACCGTCTCGGATCGACACGGGCAGACGCCGACGTTCCGCATCGCGCTGCACCACGACGGCACCGACGCGGACGCCGACCGCTACGCCCGTGACGTCGAGGCCATCGTGCGCGAGACGCTGGCGGTGTTCGGCGGGGAATTTCCGGCGTTCGAGACCGGCACCTACACGTTCATCGCCGACTACCTGCCGTGGGCCAGCGGTGACGGGATGGAGCACCGCAACAGCACGATCCTGACGAGCCCCGGCGCCTTGCGGAACCCGTCCGATCGCCTCGGGCTGCTCGGCACCGTGGCGCACGAGTTCGTGCACGCATGGAACGTCGAACGCATCCGGCCGCGCTCGCTCGAGCCGTTCGATTTCGAGGATGCCAGCGTCCCGGGCGAGCTCTGGTTCGCCGAGGGATTCACCAGCTATTACGACGACCTCATCCTGCACCGGGCCGGGCTCATGACGTTCGAGGCCATGCTCGCCAGCTTCGCCGGGTCGATCAATGCCGTGCAGGTGGGGCCGGGCAGGCTGGTCCGAAGCGCCGAGGAGATGAGTCAGGTCGCGGCGTTCGTGGACGCGGCCGTGTCCATCGACCGCACGGCGTGGCCGAACACGTTCATTTCGTACTATACGTGGGGCGCAGTGATCGGCCTCGGGCTGGATCTCGAGCTGCGACGGCGCTGGAACAGCGCCGTCTCGCTCGACACCTTCATGCAGTCGATGTGGCAGTCGTTCGGCCGGCCAGGGCAGCAGACGCCAGGTCTCGTGGCCACGCCCTTCACGATGGACGACATCAGGGCCGAACTGGGTGAACTGAGCGGTGACCGCGCGTTCGTGCAGTCGTTCATCACGCGCTACATCCAGGGCCGGGAGGCCATCGACTTTTCCCCGCTGCTCGCCAGGGCCGGCCTGGTGGTGCGACCCCGCGCCGCCGGCCGGGCGTGGCTGGGCAACGTGTCCCTCGCGTTCACCGGTGGCGCCGGCGCCCGCGTCAACGCGCTCGTGCCGTTCGGCTCCCCCCTGCACGACGCCGGCGTGGCCCACGAGGATCGCATCCTCGCCATCGACGGCACCGAGGTCTCCTCACAGGCCGCGCTGGAGGGAGTGCTGGGCCGGCTTGCGCCCGGTCAGTCGGTGCCCGTCCGTTTCGTGCGGCGGGGTGGCGAGGCCGTCACCGGGACGCTCGTCGTTGGCGAAGACCCGCACATCGAGATCGTGACGCTGGAATCGACCGGGGGCACGGTATCATCGGAACAGCAGCGCTTCCGCCGCGAGTGGCTGACATCAGGACAGTGAGGAACGATCATCATGTGGAGACGTGAACGACGAATGGCCGCGCTGGCGGCGCTGGCCCTGGCCGCGCTGGTACTGGGCGCATCTCCCGCTTCCGCGCAGGCCGTGCGCAACGTCCCGCGCGTGAGCGTGGACGAAGTCAAGAAGCTCATCGCCGAGAACAAGGTTCTGCTCGTTGATACGCGGATCGAGGGCGAGTTCCTGATGGGACACATCCCCGGCGCCATCAACATCAGCTTCCTCGACGCCGACTGGCGGGCGAAGGAACTGAAGGGCGAGAAACGCCAGATCATCACCTACTGTGCTTGAGTGGCCGAGTCCACGAGCGCCCGTGCGGCGCTGGAGTTCATGAACGCCGGCATCCCCAACGTGAAGACGATGCTCGGAGGCTGGGCCGCCTGGGTTGAGTCAGGCGGGAAGATTCAGAAGGGGAAGTAGAAAGCTGCGAAGGCCGGACGGAGCCCTACTCCGTCCGGCCTTCGTCCGTCAGCGGGATGCCAAAGCGTTCGGCCATTCGGTACAGCGTGCGGCGGTCGATGCCCATCACCTCGGCGGCACGCGTGCGGTTGCCGTTGACCTGCTCGAGCACGTGGAGCAGGTACCGGCGCTCGAGCTCGTCAAGCGACGGCAGATCGTCGAAGAGCTGGCGCAGGACCGTCGCGGGCTTGCTGGCCAGGGTCACCGGCAGGTCGTCCGCGTCGATGCGCGACCCGCGGCTGAACACGACCAGGCGTTCGATGGTGTTTTCGAGTTCCCGGACGTTGCCCGGCCAGGGGTGGCTCGTCAGCGCCTCCATGGCCCCCGGCGTCATCTCCACCTCGCGTCCCGCCTTGGCGCATGCCGCGCCGAGGAAGCGTTCCACCAGCAGCGGGATGTCCTCGCGTCGCTCCCTGAGCGGCGGGAGGTGGATCACCACCACGCCGAGCCGGTAGTACAAATCCTGGCGGAACCGGCCTTCGGCCACGGCCTTTTCCACGTCCACGTTCGTGGCTGCCAGAATGCGCACGTCCACCTGCACGGTGCGTGATCCGCCGACGGGTCGAACTTCGCCCTCCTGCAGCACCCGCAGCAGCTTCACCTGCAGCGCGGGCGACATCTCTCCGACCTCATCGAGGAACACCGTGCCCGTGTGCGCCACCTGGAAGATGCCCTTGTTGTCGGCGATCGCCCCGGTGAACGACCCTTTGACGTGCCCGAAGAGCTCCGACTCCAGCAGCGTCTCGGTGAGGGCGCCGCAGTTGATCGGCACGTAGGGGCGCCCCGATCGCTTGCCGTGCTCGTGAATGGCGTCGGCCACCAGTTCCTTGCCGGTGCCGCTCTCCCCGACGATGAGCACGGGGACATCGGCCGTCGCGGCGTAGGCAATCTGCTTGTAGACGCTCGTCATCGCCTGCGTGCGCCCGAGCAGGCCGGGGGGAATCGTATCGCGGACGGCCGAGCTGGCCGGCAGCACCGGCGCCTTCTGCAGAGCCCGCTCCACCAGCTGCTTGATCTCGACGATGTTGAAGGGCTTGCTGACGAAATCGAACGCGCCCTCGCGCACCGCCTCCACGGCCTTCTCGAGTTCCCCGAAGCCGGTGACGATGATCACCTGTGTCGTGGGAGAGGCGGCCCGTACCTGACGCAGCACGTCGATGCCGTCGAGCCGCGCGTTCAGCTTCAGGTCGGACACGACCAGATCGTAGGGCCGCGCGCGGGAGCGCTCCAGCGCGACTTCGGGGTCGGTCGCGGTGTCAATGTCACGCCCCGGGCCGGCCAGCAGCTCCTGCATCAGCCGGCACGTCTCGGCATCGTCATCCAGGATGAGGATACGGTTGCGGCTGCCTGGGGCTGCGGTCATGCGTGCGTCTGCTCCGGAGCGTCGGCGGCGGCGGGCAGGTCGATGGTGAACGTCGTACCCCGGCCGGTCTCGCTCGCGACCGTGATGCTACCACCATGCGCGTGGACGACGTCCCGGGCGATGCTGAGTCCGAGCCCGTTGCCTCGCCCATCCGGCCTGGTGGTGAACCATTGCTCGAAGATCCGGCCCAGCAACTCGGGGGGAATTCCGACACCGGTGTCCTCGATGCTGATGCGGACCGTGTCTACGGAAGGGGTCGAGATCCGGATGGCCAGGGCGCCGCCGTTGGGCATCGCGTGCACGGCGTTGTTGACCATGTTCAGGAGCGCGAGCTCGAGGTTGACCGAATCCACCAGGATCTCGGTGGCACCGGCCGGCGCCGAGGACTCGAGCTGGATGCCGGCCGCCTCGAGATTGGGACTCACGGCTTCCGCCACCCGGTCCACCAGCTCCTTCGCCGTGGTTCTGGTGCGCGGACCCAGTCGGCGCGAGCGGTCGAGCAGCGAGCGCACCGTGGTCGTGACCTTGCCAATCTGTTCCTCGATGACGGCCAGCCGGCGGGCGACGTCGGGATCGCCGGCCAGCTGCTCCTGGAGGATCTGCACGTGGCCGGAGATCAGGTTCAGCGGGGTGCCCACCTGGTGGGCGACGTTGGCAGCCGTCTGACCGATGGACGCCATCTGCTCCGCGCTGGCCAGCTGTTCACGGACCGACAGCAGGCGGTGGTACGACTCGACCCGCTCCACGTTGCGTTGCTCGAGTTCTGCGGTCGCACTCCGTACGCGGGCCTGAAGAGCGTCGTTGAAGTTCGCGATGTGGTCCAGCACCTGGTTGAGTCCGCGAGCGACGTCTGCCAGGTCCCCACTGCCGGAGACTGGAGCACGTGCCTCGAGGTCTCCCTCGGACACGCGTTCCATCGTCCGGCGCAATTGACGAATCGGCGTGTGCACGATCGGCCCGGCCAGCTGGTCGACCACCAGGACCAACACGGCGATGGCGAGGGCCGCGAACCAGAGGAGGCTCGAGAGCGCCCGGCGCTGCACGGCGAGGACGACGGCGACATCGGATCGGACCATGACCGCCCCGGCGGTCTGCCCGTTTCGGGAGAAGGGGACCGCGGCTCGAATGGTCGCGGCACTGCGTTCGGTCAACGTCCGGCCCTCGGCCAGCGCACGGCTTCCAAGCCGGAGTCCGTCCTCGGCCGGGGGAGGCCCTGAGGTGGCGATGACCGTCACCGCCTCGCCCGTGCGGGTGATCACCGCGACGCGACCGACCTCTCCCGCGGCCGCGTCGACGTCTCGAATGCGGCCCTCCAGCAACTGCGTCGGCAGGGGGTCGCTCATCTGCTCGATGTCCCTCGCGATGAGCTCCGCGGCCTGGACGGCTGTCGTCGTGAGCTCTCGGAGCAGCACTTCCTCCGATGCCCGCAGGGAGAGCCAACCCGTGATGCCGACCGTCACGGCCACCGTGGCGACGATGGCCAGGGCGAGGCGAACGCGCAGCGAGCCGAACCAGCGCGCCCCGCGAGTGGCGGGTCGCCTGACAAAGGCGCTCAACGGGTTTGAAGGCAGCTCAATCACGGAAACACTTGAGAATGAGTAACTTAGGCTCCGGAGTGCATATCATTGAGGCGGGGCGTGTTCCCCCCTGCATGTTCATCACAGCAAGAGGTGTTCCCGGCCGGGTGGCCGGGGGTGAGGGCGGGCCGCATAGAATACGGGCGTCATGAAATCGACCCGTGTCGTGCTGACCCTGTGCTTCGTGATGACCATGATGGCTGCCACCGCTCCCGGCGCTCAGGCGCCTGAACCAATCGCCTACACGATTCGCTTCCCCGCGCCGGCCACCCACTACATGGAGGTGGAGGCCGTGTATCCGACCGGGGGCCGGGCGGAGATCGACGTGTTCATGGCCGTGTGGACGCCGGGGTCGTACCTGATCCGGGAGTACCAGCGCCACGTCGAGCAGTTGACGGCGCAAGGGCCGTCAGGCTCGCCGCTCGAGGTGCGCAAGACGACAAAGAACCGCTGGCGCGTGGCGACGGGCGGCGCCCCATCGGTGGCCGTGTCCTACCGCGTCTACGGCCGCGAAATGACGGTGCGCAACAACTGGATCGAGTCCGGGTTCGCGATGCTGAACGGGGCGCCGAGCTTTCTGACGCTGGCCGAGGCGGGGCCGCGGCCGCACCGAGTGCGCATCGAACTGCCCGCCGGCTGGACGGGCACGGCAACGGCGTTGACCCGGGTCAGCGGCGAACCGCACACCTTCATCGCCGAGGATTTCGACACGCTCGTGGACAGCCCCATCATCGCGGGCAACCCCGTCATCACCGAGTTCGTCGTTGACGGCCTCGCGCACTACCTGGTCCACGAGGGCGATCCGTCACTGTGGGACACGCGCCGTGCGGCCGACGACACGCGGAGGATCGTGGAGGTGACCCGTCAGTTCTGGGGCAGCCTGCCTTATCCGCACTACTACTTTCTGAACATGATCACGGAAGCGGGCGGCGGGCTGGAGCACAAGAACTCGACGCTCCTGATGGCCAACCGGTTCACGACCCGCACGCGCCGCAGCTACCTCGGCTGGCTCAACCTGGTGAGCCACGAGTTCTTCCACGTCTGGAACATCAAGCGCCTGCGGCCCCTGGCGCTCGGTCCGTTCGACTACGAGCGGGAAAACTACACGGAGAGCCTGTGGGTGGCTGAGGGCGCCACGTCGTACTACGGTGACCTGCTCGTCCGGCGGGCCGGCCTCTCCACGCGCGACGAGTATCTCGAGACGCTGTCCACCGAGATCGAGAACGTGCAGACCGCTCCAGGCCGCCACGTGCAGACGACCGCCGCTTCTTCGTTCGACACGTGGATCAAGCAGTACCGCCCCGACGAGAACACGCCGAACACAGCCGTCAGCTACTACTCGAGCGGCCAGGTAATCGCGTTCCTGCTCGACGCACGGATTCGTGCGGCCACGGGCGGCGCCCGCTCCCTGGATGACGGCATGCGCCTCGCTTATCAGCGGTACTCGGGCGACACCGGATACACCCCGGCGCAGTTCCACGCCACCATGTCCGAGGTGGCGGGCCTCGATCTCGAGCCGTGGTTCGCGCGTGTACTGACGACAACCGAGGCGCTGGACTACACGGAGGCGCTCGAGTGGTACGGACTCCGCTTCCGTCCCGTCGAGCCCTCCACACGCGCCTGGACGGGACTCCAGACCCGCAACGACGCCGGGCGGCTTGTGGTCTCGCAGGTGCGGCGCGAGACGCCCGGCGCCGCGGCCGGGCTGAACGTCGATGACGAGGTCCTGGCGATCGACGATGTGCGCGTTCGAGCCGACCGGCTGAACGACCGGCTCGATCAGTACAAGGCCGGGGACACCGTCAGCCTGCTCGTCGCGCGGCGCGATCGGATTCTGCGGCTCGACCTGACCTTCGCCGCAGACCCCGGCCGCGCGTGGCGGCTCGAGCCGAATCCGCGGGCGACCGATGAGCAGATGGTGCGCCTCACGGCGTGGATCGGCAGGTAGATTGTGACGGGCGCATCTGATGATCTCTTGGTGTGGTGATCTTGAGATGGGATGTCGGGATGTGGGGATCTGGGAATCTATCTTGTGATGTTGTCGTCTGAGCCCGGCGCCGGGCGCTCATCATTCGCTCAGGCGCGCAGCCTCGCGAGCAGCTCCTCGACTCGCGCCATCACCGTGTCCCATCGGTACTCGGCGTCCACGTACGCGAGGCCCTGGCGGCCGAATTGGCGGGCTTCGTCCGGGTGGTCGAGCAGCCACGACAGCCCCGCGGCGAATTCGCGATAGGTGCCGTAGTACAGGCCCCCGTTGGCACGCTCGACCTGTCCGCGCAACACCGAACACCGTCCGTTGACGAGTGCCGGCAGGCCGCGATTCCAGCCTTCCAGCAGCGCCATGCAGAGGCTCTCATAGGGCGAGGGCATCACGAGCGCGCGCGCCTCGGTGAAGAGCGCCTCGCGCACCTCGTCGGAGACGAAACCGAGCACACGCACCCCGGGGTGCGCCGGCAGGTCCACGTGCACGGGCCCGGCGAGCACCAGGGTCACGTCGCGCCCCTCCTCGCTCAGATACCTGATGAAGTGATCGACGAGCGTGTCGCAGCCCTTGTTGCGATCGACCCGCCCGAGATACACGACAAACGGTCTGGCCAGGTTCAGAGGTCCGAGTGCCGTGGGTGACGCCGGGCCGGCTGGGTCGAGACCTGTGCCGATCACGATCGAGGGACCCACGGTACCGCCCGCCCGCGCGGTCACCATCAACCGTTCCTCTTCAGTGAGAAAGATGTAGCCCTTCGGCCGCCTGAAGAACTCGGCGAGCATGACGAAGTCGAGCACCGCGTCCTCTTCTGCCGTCGGTACCAGCACCGCCCGGTCCTGCACCACCGGCAGGCCGAACATGCTCTGGTAGTACCGGTACGCCCAGAAGAGCACGAGATCGTACTCGTGTCCGTGGTCCCTCAGGTAGTCCACGAGCGCGGGCGTCTCGGGACCGTTCGCGACGAACCAGGCGAGTTCATCATCCTCCGTGTGGCGTCGTGCGAACGCGCGCTCGCTCAGGTCAGCCAGGGTGTGCAGGTGTCGCTGACGGGCGACGGGGAAGCGGTGCACCCGCACCGGGCCCTCCGTCGTCCAGCCCGGTGGCAGCGTGTTGTGCCAGTGCACGTAATCGGCAGCACGGGTCGTCAGGACGTGGACGTCATGCCGCCTGGCAAGCCTCTCCGCGAGGTTCCGGCAGTGTGCTTCCGATCCTCCGGTGATGCCGGCGCCGTAGCGCTGGACGACGCACGCGATCTTCATGGCGCGTCGGGAGGGCCGGTGCGCCCGTCGCGGAGCTGCTCGACCTCGCGTCGCAATATCACGATCTCCACCACCAGCGTCTCGATCGTGGCCATCAACGTGTCGTTGACACGCGCCTGCCGCGCGAAGTTGTCCCGGCTGAACTCGTACAGCCATCGCGTGAGGGGGAGCAGCACGCGACGCTTCGCGAAGACCACGAGCCGTCCGAACAGCCGCCGGTGGCTCGCGAAACGGAGGCTGGTGTCGAGTTCCCACTCGTCCTCGTCGAGCAGGAGCGCCGGCATCATCAGGAGCCGGCGCCGCTCCAGCGCCTTTCGGTAGACCGCTTCGGCCTCGTCGAACACCCGTGCGGTCAGGAGCGGGGACTCCGGGTCGGTTCGGGCGAGCTCCTCGCGCAGGCGCGCCCGCACGGTGGCCCTCACTTCATTCATCACGGCATCGACGGACAGATCGCGGTGCACCGCGCCCAAGTATAGGGGTTTTCCGGCGTCAGCCAACCTTTCGGCGGCCCCCTACGTCTACTTCGGGTGCGCCCTGACACCATGCCAAGCCCCTTACACCTTGCCGCCGCGCTGGCCGTCGCCGGCATCCTCTTCCCTGTTTCGGCGGCTGGCGCATCGCGGCTGCCCGCCATCCTCATCGCGCAGGCCGTGCCGGCCGAGACGCCGGTCGTGCTCGACGGGGAGTTCGACGATCGCGTGTGGGAGGAGGCCCCGGTCATCAGCGATTTCGTGCAGCGCGAGCCGGCCGAAGGGCAGGCGCCCAGCCAGCGGACCGAGGTACAGGTGGCCTACGATGCCGAGGCGCTCTATGTGGCCGTGCGGGCGTTCGACAGCGATCCTGCGGCGATCGTGGGCCTCCTGACCCGACGGGACCAGCGGTCGCCGTCCGACTGGATCAAGGTGGCGGTGGATTCGTACCACGATCGCCGTTCGGCATACGAGTTCGCAGTCAACCCCGTCGGCGTGAAGCTCGATCGGTACTACTACAACGACAGCTCCAGCGATGACACGTGGGACGCGGTGTGGGACGTGGCGGTCGCCCGCGACGATACAGGCTGGCGTGCCGAGTTCCGAATCCCGTTCTCGCAGCTCCGGTTCCACAACACCACGGGCGGTCCAGTCGGCTTTGCCGTGGCGCGCGAAATCGGCCGTCTGAACGAAACATCCACCTGGCCGCTCCTCTCGCGCAACGAGACCGGCCTCGTCTCGCAGTTCGGGGAGCTGCACGGCCTGCGCATGGCCGGTTCGCCGAAGCGCTTCGAGGTGCAGCCGTACACCGTGGGCCAGTTGTCGGTGCAGCCCCCGGAGGCGGTCGGGCCCCTGGTCGAGCGCTCCGATCCCTCCGGCTCCCTGGGGGTGGACGTCAAGTACGCTGTCACGCCCGGCCTGACGCTCACCGCGACGGCCAATCCCGACTTCGGCCAGGTCGAGGCCGACCCGGCCGTCGTGAACCTGGACGCGTTCGAAACGTTCTTCCAGGAGCGGCGGCCGTTCTTCGTCGAAGGGTCCGGGACGTTCCGCTTCAACATCGACTGCAACGACGGGGAGTGCACGGGCCTGTTCTACTCGCGCCGGGTCGGACGTGCGCCACAGGGTACCGCAACGACCGCCGATGGGGAGTATTCGGCGTCCCCGGCAGCCGCGACCATCCTCGGCGCCGCCAAGCTGACCGGCCGCGTGGGCCGCTTCTCGGTCGGCGCCATCACCGCGTACACGCAGCAGGAGCACGCCTCCATCTCGAGCGGCCTGAACCACCGGCAGCAGGTCGTGGAGCCGTTCTCCGCGTACCAGGTCGTACGCGCGCGCCGCGAGTTCGCGAACCGGTCCACACTCGGCTTCATGGCCACGGCCACCAACCGGCGCCTCGATCAGGACGTGAGCTTCCTCCCCGACGCGGCATACACCGCGGGTCTCGACTACGACTGGCGAGTCCGCCCGGACTACAGCGTCTCGGGTTTCTGGGCGGCCAGCCACGTGCGCGGCTCCACCGACGCCATCACCCGGCTTCAGGGCAACGCCGTGCACCAGTACCAGCGTGTGGACGCCGGTCACGTCGCCCTCGATGAGGACGCCACGACGCTCAGCGGCCACGCCGCGGCGCTGTCGCTCGGCAAGATCGGCGGGGAGCGCACGCGCTTCAATGCGCATTACGGCTACAAGCGTCCCGGCTTCGACGTCAACGACCTCGGCTTTCAGCGCCGCGCCGACGAACGCACGATGAGTCACTGGTTCCAGCTCCGGTACAACACGCCCGGCCGCTTCACCCGCTCCTGGATGGTCAACTTCAATCAGTGGGCGGGCTGGAACTTCGATGGCGATCGCATGTTCTCCGGCGGCAACATCAACATGCACTGGACGTGGCAGAACAACTGGCGGACCGGGTTTGGCGTCAACGGCAACACGGCGCCGTTCCGCGACCGCACGACCCGCGGCGGTCCCGGCGTGCGCGGCAACCGCAACATCAGCCTGTGGTACTACACGGACCTCGACAATCGCCGTGCGCTCATCCCGGGCTACAACGGGTATCACGAGACCGACGGTCAGGGCACGACCCGTCACAACTTCAACCCGGTGATCACCTGGCGCCCCAGTTCCGCGGCGTCCCTGCAGCTCGGGATGCGCATCGGGCTCAACAACGACGATGCGCAGTGGGTGAGGAATGAGAATCGGGACGGGACCACGCGGTACGTCTTCGGACGAATCGAGCAGCGCACCGTGGCGATGACGGCTCGCCTCAACTACACCATCACGCCGAATCTGTCGATCCAGACGTACGCCGAGCCGTTCGTGTCGGCGGGGGACTACTCGAAGTTCCGCGAGCTCGTGGATGGACGGGCCTCCGACTACGAGGCCCGCTACCGGACGTACGACTACACGGGGAACCCCGACTTCAGCTACCGCTCGTTCCGGACCACCAACGTCCTTCGCTGGGAGTATCGCGCCGGCTCCTCGCTCTTCGTCGTCTGGCAGCAGGGCCGGCAGGATGTGGGCAGCACGGGCGACTTCCGGTTTGGCCGCGACTTCGGGGACATCTTCTCGGCGCCCTCCCACAACGTGTTCCTGGTCAAGCTGTCCTACTGGTTCAACATGTAGCGTCGCGGCCTCAGACACCGCCGCCAGCCGGGCGCCTGCGGTATCCTGACCGCGGCATGCACGCCCACGCACCTGCGACGGACGATGCCGGGCTCGGCGCCTGGCCGCGCGACGCATGCCTTCTCCTCATCTCCACGCTCTTTGCCGCCTTCATCCTCGTCGTCATCCGCACCGCCTGGCTGTCGGATGACGCCTTCATCACCCTTCGAACGGTGGACAACCTCGTCCACGGTTACGGCCCGCGCTGGAACACGGCCGATCGCGTGCAGGCCTTTACGCATCCGCTCTGGATGATGGCGCTGGCGGTGCCGTATGCGGTGACGCGCGAACCGTACTTCACGACCCTGCTGCTGTCGATGGCGTGTGCGTTCGCCGCGGTCTGGTTGCTGGCGTTCCGTCTGTCGGCCGGCGTCACGGCCACCGCTCTGGCGCTGGTCGTGCTGATCTTCTCGAAGGCGTTTGTCGAGTACTCCACGTCGGGCCTCGAGAACCCGCTCACGTTTCTGCTGCTGGCGGTCTTCCTCTCGCGCTACTGGCGCCCCGGAGTGAGTGGAAGCGATCCGGCGTTGTGGGGGCTGGCCGGCCTGATCCTGCTGAATCGCCTCGACGCGGGACTGCTGGTCCTGCCCGCGGTGCTGTGGAGCTCGGCTGGCGCCAGATGGCGGCCCGTGTTGCGGGCGGCGGCGATCGGCCTGCTGCCCGTGGCGGCATGGCACCTCTTCTCGGTGATCTATTACGGCGCCGCTTTTCCGAACACGGCGTATGCGAAGCTGCAGACCGGCATCGCGTCAAGCGCGCTCGTGGCGCAAGGCGTGCTGTATCTCCTGGATTCGCTGGCGCGCGACCCGGTCACGCTGCTCGGTATGGCTGTGATGGTGGCGCTGTCGGTCTGGATCCATCCCCGAGCCAGCTGGCCGCTCGCCCTCGGCATCCTCCTCTACCTCGCCTACATCGTGCGCGTCGGTGGCGACTTCATGAGCGGACGGTTCCTGGCCGCGCCGCTGTTCTGCGCGGTGGCGCTGTTCGCGCATCAGCGGTGGCACGGACTGGCGCGCGCGGCTCCTGTCGTCGCGGCGGTCGTCGTGCTGCTGGGGTGGCAGGCTACCACCCGGCCTCCGATCACGAGCGGGCCGGAGACGTTCATCCTGGCGGCGGCAGAGGGCATGGGCGCCAGCGGCATCGCCGACGAGCGAGCGTTCTACTACCGCTACACGGGACTGCTGCGGTGGAGCCGCGACCTGCCATTGCCGCACTCCCAGGAAGTCGTTGAGGGGCGGGCAGCGCGCGACGCCGGCGGGGTGGTGGTCCGGTCTTCCGTCGGGCTGTTCGGGTTCTACGCGGGGCCATTGGTGCATGTTGTGGACACCATGGGGCTGGGCGATCCGTTCCTCGCGCGCCTGCCGATCGCCGGGCCCTGGCGCATCGGCCACTTCTCTCGCGCGTTGCCGGAGGGCTACGTCGAGACACTCGAATCGGGGCGCACGCAGATTGCCGATCCGGCGCTGGCCATGCGCTACGAACGCCTCGCAGTCGTCACGCGCGGCCCACTCTGGTCCGCACGGAGGTGGAAGGAGATCGGGCGCGCCCATGTCCTCTGGTGACGAAGGACGGATGGAACCGGACCAGTCGGACCCATCGGACCCGCCGGACCGGCCGGACCTGTTAGGATCCCCCCATGCCCATCCCGAAGCCTGCCGCCGGAGAGTATTCGCCGTTCTATCAGGGATACCTTGACCGTGTGTCGAGCGAGCCCCGACTGCTGCCCGTGCTGGCCCGTCAGCTGACGAATTTCGAGAGCCTGGCGGTGCTGGACGAGTCACGTGCCGCGTTTCGGTACGCCGACGGGAAGTGGACGGTACGGGAGGTCGTGGGGCACATGGCGGATGCCGAGCGCATCTTCGCCTACCGGATGCTTCGCATCGTCCGTGCCGACGAGACGCCTCTTGCCGGGTTCGATGAGAACGCCTATGTGGCGGCCGCCGGCTTCGAGCGTCGCGCGATGGCGGATGTGGCTGGCGAGCTCCGGGACGTCCGCCAGGCGACGCTGTCGCTCGTGCGGTCCCTCACTGAAGACACCGCGGCGCGCGCCGGCCAGGCCAACGGCGTTCGGGTGACCGCGCGCGCCATCACCTGGATCGTCGCCGGCCACGCGGACCACCACCTGACGATCCTCAGGGAGCGGTACCAGGTCTGACCGGTGTCACGGGTGCCACGGGGTCGGGATGAGTTTCAGTTTCTGCGAAGAAATGGGATGGCAGAAACTGAAACTCATCCCGACCCCGTCAACCCCCCGTCAACCCCCGTCAACCCCGTCAACGCGGCTCGAGTCGGGTGGTGTGTGCCGTCACCGACTCCACGCGTGTGCGTGAGTACGCCAGGGGGAAGTAGCCGCCGTTGGCCCAGATCGGAAACAGCGATCGGTAGTTGGGATCATCGGGGTTGCCGGCCTGGCCGGGTGTGTTGATGCCGACCGAGTTGTCCCAGTGGCCGGTGTCCACGATGATCTTGAACGAGCCGCCGGCCGTCTGGTTGTCGCTGCTGCCCGTCGCGCTCACGGTCAGCGCATCCCCTCCCCTTGGGGCGGGACCCACGTCGAGCCGCGCGCGCATCTCCGCGTTCACCACGTTCGACAGCGGATGGCGGACGAGCGCATGGTGGAACTGCGCCTGGCCGTACTGCCACCGGTCCATCTCCGGGCCGAATCGCTTCGTCAGCTCGTCCACCGCTTCGTCGAGGCTCCGGGCGACGATCGCGTCGCGCCCGCCGACAGGATCCTCGCCGAAGCGTCCGTCGGGCGCGTACAAGCGATCGATGATCGGCTTCACCGTGATGAGCGATCCGGGCACGGACGCACGGGCCTCGGCTGGAATCAACAGATCGCGCACGTTCGCGTACAACCGGCGCGAGAACATCTGGAAGATGCCGCCAGGGACCGAGTCCTTGTCGAGCACGAAGTCCCAGTCGAGCACTCGGTCGCGCGCGGCGGCGCTGGCGGGACGGGCGAGCGTCAGGTCCCGCAGCAGGGGCACGAGCGCGCGCGCGGGCAGCGACAGATCGTCGTTCTGCAGCCGCGCGGTCTCGGCGACGCTGAACTTCCGTCCCGATCCGAGCACTTCCTCGACGCGCGACGCGCGATAGGGATCGGCGCCGGTGTAGTGGAGCGCTTCCGGCCAGGGGTAGTCCTTTGGAAACAGGTGATTGTTGGCGGTCGCCAGGAAGCCGGCGTCTGGATTGACGGAGTGGGGCAGCGCCGAGATCGGCAGGTAGCCGTCCCATTCATACCGCCCATCGCCGGGGACCGGAAGGAGGCCGCTCCAGTTGCGGCGAAGCGGCGTGATGCCCGCCGCCTGCCACCCGATCGTGCCCGTGCGGTCGGCCCACACCATGTTCTCGGACGGCATCCGGTTGTAGGTGCACGCCTCCTGGAACTCCTGCCACGTGCGCGCCTGATTCATGCGGAGGCTGGCCAGGTAGGGCGCGCCGCCCTGTTCCATCCACGCGGCCCGCAGGGCGTACGCCTTTCGGTTGGCCCGGTCCTCGTAGATCACCGGGCCGTGCCGCGTGTACTTGAGCTCGACCTGTTCCGGCGCCTGTCCTTTCACCGGCACGGCGTCTGAGAGGATTCGCATGGTGTTCCACCCGCCACGGTAGCGGTACTCGTGGGGGTTGGCGGGATTGGTGTCGTAGACGTACAGGTCCTCGTTGTCGGTCCCGAAGATGGTCAGCCCCCACGCGCCGTGTCCGTTGTGGCCGATCGAGACGCCCGGCAGCACGGGCTCGCCGCCACCGATCACGTTCCACCCCGGGGCGACGAGGTGCGTCCAGTAGCGCAGTGACGGCGCTTCGATCACGCGGTGGGGATCGTTGGCCATGATCGGGTAGCCGCTCTCGGTGCGTGATCCGGCCACCACCCAGTTGTTGCTGCCGATGTCGTGCGGGTCGATCTCCCATGCGTCCGGCGCTTCGCCCCCGTCATCCCCGGCACGCGACGCGCGGTACTCCGGCAGCACGTCCTCCACCCGGAACTCGATGGGCGACCGGAACGCCTGATAGAGTTGCAGCACCTCATCAGGAAACACCGACAGGTCGATCGAAGGGTCGACCGTGAACACGGGGTCTCCGCCCTGGAAGTGCAGCAGCTCGCGCAGCCGCTCGGCGCCGAGCGCCTTCATGGCCCGGACGTAGTTCACCTCTGCGGTCACGTTGGACGTGAGCGCCTGATGCCGCGAGATGACAACGGCCGGCGTCCATTTGCCCGGAGAGATGCCCAGCATCCGGAACTCGATGGGGAGCTGGTCGGGAGCAGCCGCCACTTCATCGACGTACGCGTTGATGCCCGCGACATACGACTCGATGATGAGCTTCCCTCGGGGATGGTAGTGGCTGAGCTCGGCGTCGAGATCGCCGCGATACATGTGGAGCCGCGCGCCGACGTCGCGGGTGATCTCGCGGGGGCCGAGGATCTCGGCCACGGTCCCGGTGGCCCTCCGGCGCCAGATCTCGAACTGGAACAGCCGATCGCGGGCGGCCGCGTAGCCCTGGGCAAAGAACAGGTCCGCCTCGTTGCGGGCGTAGATGTGGTTGATGCCCCACCGGTCGCGAAGGATCTCGACCGGCTCGGCGAGCCCCGTCACCCGCAGCTCGGTGGCCGCTCCCTGTGCCTGCAGGTCGAACCCGGTGGAGAGCGCCACCAGCGCTGTGACCATTGCCAGCTTCCCGGCCCGTCTCACCATTGCGTGTCTCCTCGCATCTTCTGCGCATGTTCGTCCGCGTTCCCGTCGACCCCGTCGGAAACCGGCGCGGCCCTCCGGCGTCGCCCGAGGCCCGCAGGGTAACAGGTATACTGGATTTCGCATGCGCTTCGCGCCTGAATACATCACCCATGTTCTCAACGAGAACTTCGAAGATGCCAAGGAGCTGCTCCTCGCGCCGCTCATGGCGATTCACTACGCCCACCTCGTCATGCTGTCCGAGCGGGGCATCGTGTCGGCCGCCGACGCGCGCGCGATTCGCGCCGCGCTCGACGGCATCTCGCTCGACACCGTGCGACAGGTGATCTACGACGGGACGTACGAGGACCTCTTCTACTACATCGAGCAGCTCGTGAAGGACGCCTGCGGCGAGGATGTCGCCGGGCGGCTGCACACCGCCCGCAGCCGCAACGACATCGACATGACCATGTACCGGATGCGGCAGCGGGAGTTCATCGCGACGCTCGCCGCCGGTGTCCTGGAGCTGCGTGACGCGCTCGTCACGCTGGCCGAGCGTCACACCGACACGGTCTACGCCGCCCACACCCACACCCAGCCGGCGCAGCCGACGACGATGGCGCACTACCTGCTGGCGGTGGTGGAGCAGCTCGAGCGCGATACGGTGCGGCTGGAGGCGGCCCACGTCTCCACCAACGTCAACCCGCTCGGCGCGTGCGCGATCACAGGAACCGGGTTCCCGATCGACCGCGGCCGCACGAGCGAGCTGCTCGGCTTTACCGGGCCGACGGGCAACACCTACGGCAGCATCGCGACGGTGGACTACCTGCTCGAGAGCGTGTCCGCGACCTCGGTGCTCCTCGTCGGGCTGGGTCGTGTCGTCCAGGATCTGCTGCTGTGGTGCACGATGGAGTTCGGCTACCTGAGGCTCGGCGAAGGCTTCGTGCAGGGCAGCAGCATCATGCCGCAGAAGCGCAACCCCGTGGCGCTCGAGCACGCGCGCGCCATCGGCAGCAAGGCCCTCGGCCAGGCGCAAGCCATCATCACCGCCGTCCACAACACCCCGTTTGGCGACATCGTGGATACCGAGGACGACCTGCAACCGCTCGTGGCGTCGATGTTCCGCGACGCGACGCGCATGGTGGTGCTCGTCGGGGCGGCGATGCGCGGCGCCGGTTTCGACGTGCCGAGGCTGGCCGCGCGGGCGGGCGACGGCGGCACGACGCTCACCGAGCTGGCCGACACGTTGGTGCGCGACCACGGCCTGCCGTTCCGCACGGCGCACGGCATCGCGGCGCTCCTGCTCAAGGCGCGCACCGAGGATCCCGGCGCCTCGCTGGCGCGCGCGCTGCACGACGCGTCGGCGGCGCTGCTGGGGCAGCCGCTCGAGTACAGCGAAGCGCGCCTGCAGAAGATCCTGAGCCCGAAGCACTTCGTGGAGGTGCGCACGACGCACGGGGGGCCGGCGCCGAGCGAGACGAGACGGGCGCTCGGCGAGTCGCGCGGGCGGCTGGACGAGGATCGGGCCGCGTGGACGGCTCGCCGCGAGGCCCAGGCCGCCGCGGACCTTCGCCTGCAGGAGGCCGTGCGTGCGCTGTAGCTGGCCGAAAGCCGATAGCTGAAAGCCGAAAGCCGAAAGCCGAAAGCCAAGATGACTCGAGTGCAGCGACACTACATCGGCGTGATGGTGGTGTGCGTCATCGTCCTGCTGGTCCTGTACTGGTTCCAGGAGGCGTTCACGCCGT
>CAZNOC010000017.1:0-18186 GCA_964574545.1 uncultured Bifidobacteriaceae bacterium
CGACGGGTCCGACTGGTCCGACGGGTCCGACGGGTCCGACTGGTCCGACTGGTCCCGGGAGGGTCGCGGCTGGAGCGGGGAGCGTGACGCCGGCGGGAGAGAGACCGAAGCCCGCGGTTCCTCCCGCACGCGCGAACGCGGCTTGCGCGTGCTGCATGTAGCTCTGCTGCGCCTGGGCCAGACGGGCGACCATGGTGAGGTACTGATCGCTCAACGCGCGCTGCCACTCCGACACATCCACCTCCGACACGACCGCTTCACTCGGACCCGACGCCCGCACACCGCCCGTCGCGGACCCCACCACTTCGAACGCAGGCACAGCCGCCGGGGCCGAGAGCGCCGAGAACACCGGGAGCCGCGATGGCGCCGCGGCCATGGACTGCGGCGCGCCTGGCAGCGCCTGCGCATCCTTGGTCCTCGGCGCGGGAAGCCGAACGGGCGATGGGTGTGCCGGCAGCACCGTCTGCGGCCCCGCCGAGACCTCGTCACGGCGCTCCACATCCTGCAGCGCACGCGCCAGGCGCGCGCGATCGACCGGCACGCCCGCCGCGATCAACTGGGCCGCCGCCCGCACCGCCTGCACCAGGGAAGGCTCGCTGGCGGTATCGAGCGCCACCGCCAGATGCTCACGCTCGCCGAGGATCTCTCGAGCGAACGCCGCGCACCCCGCCCGCGGCCCGTGCTCGATGAACACCCGCACGCCGTCATCCCAGGCGCTCTCGATCACCTTCGGGAACTCGATGGTCTGCACCGCCTGACGGGTCAGCATGTCCGCCACCGAATCGTCGGTCAGCGCGAAGTGCGTGTTCGTGGCATGGGTGTAGAAGCGGACACCGGGAACCGGCTCGGTCGGACGACGATGCACGGCATGCCAGGTCTCGCCAAACGCCTCGAGTTCGGGGCAGTGCACGGCGACGTTGTAGCGCACGGGGAATGCTCGGGCGCCCTCGAGCTTCGCCACCACACGGGCGCATGCCGCGGCTTCGCCGGCCAGAATCAGATCCCCGTCGGTGTGAACGATCGTGATGTGGGCCCGCGGCTCGTCCACCAGCGCCGCGCGCACCGCGGCGATCGGCGCCACGACGCGCCACGTCTGCCAGGTTGCGGCCTCGGCCTCGCTCGATCCCCAGGCGCGCGCGATCGCCCTGAAGTCCCCGGCGATCTCGTGGTCGAAGGCGCCCGTCCCGAGGAACGCGTCGTAGAAGACGTCCAGATCGCGCCACGCTCCCAGGGCGAAGAGCGCTGTCGTCTCGCCCGACGACAGGCCGATCGCCGCGTCGGGCTTCAGGCCCAGCACATCGCGCGAGAACGCCGCGTGCAGGTAGGACACGAACGACCCGCCCTTCAGGCGCTCCGCGGGCGTGATCTCCTCCGGCCCTTCGGCATCGAAGATCCACCCGGCCACCGTCCGGTTGCGGTGCATCAGCGCGGTCGTGCTCGACAGCAGGCTGGGAAACGCCGCGATCAAGTCGCGCGCCATGCCGCGGTACGACCCGCCCGCGCCGCCGAAGATGAAGGCGATGTCCCCGCCGATCGGCCGGTCGCGGAAGTACACCCCGTCCTCTATCTGGAACGGCACGGCGCGATCGCCCGCGCCCGTCAGCGCCTCGACTCCCACGCGGATCCTTCGCTCGCGTTCTTCGTCGTTCGTCGCGACCACCACCAGGCACGCGGGGCCTTCACTATGCAGGTCGCCACGCGTGGCGGCCGCCACCACGGCCGGACGATCGGCGCCGGCGAACGCCAGCACCCGCGGAACGATGGGTCGCGCCAGCGGTGCGGGCGCGCTGGACGCCTCGACCATGTGAACGACCGCGCGCTGCCCGCCCGTGGCGTCCACGGAGATCGTGACGGCGCGGCGTTCGGTATCGGCCAGCCACGGGGTCACGACGCCACCCCTGCCGACCGGGCGCAGCCGGTGATGGAGCGCCAACGCTCCGGCAGCGACGTGCACCAGTCCCGACGCCGCATGCGCATGACCAACCATGGGCACGAGTGACATGGCGCCCTCGGCGAGGCCGAGGTGCATGTCGGACGTCTGGGGCGGCTCGTCGGGCAGCACGGCGTACACGCGATCGCCGGCGCGCTCGGCATCGTCCAGACGCTTCAGCACGAGCACCACGGCCGCATCGCCCGGCACCTGTCGATCCGCCGCCAGCACCTGGCGCGCGGCCGACTGGTGGACCGGCTCGCACGACAGGTCCACCGCACCGACCACGGCCACACCGAGTTCTCCGGCACGCAGCGCGCGCTGGGCCTCGTCGAGCGCCACGAGGCCGGAGATCTCCTCGGCAGCCACGGAGAAGCTCTGACCCGTCAGGTCGAACTGGCTGTTGAGGCGATTGGTCACGATGTTGGGCATCATGCCCACCACCATCGCGGCGTTCAGTCGCGGCGCGATCGCGTCCTGCGCCTCCGGCGTCAGGATGCCCTCCGCGTCGATGCCAGCGGCAGCCCAACGCTCGACCCACCCGGCGAGGCGTTCGCGCACGCCCATGCGGGCGATCTCGTTGTCGCAGCCCATGCCGACCACGACGCCCGTCCGGCCGGCCGGCACCTCGCCCACCTCGCCCAGCGCTTCCGAGGCCGCTCGCAACACCAGCAGCTGCTGCGGCAACGTGTCGGCCAGATCGCGCGGAGGGAACCGCAACCCCGTGAGGGGCAGTGCGACGGCCTCGGCGGGCGCGCCGGACTCCTCGCGCGCCGGCGCCGCACCGGCGAACACGGCATCGGCGAAGTCAAAGCGATTCTGTCCGCTGCCCACGGCCGCACCGATCCCGACGATGGCGATCGGGCCCCGTCCGGGCTCGGGATTGCGGACGGCGACGAGGGGACGGGAGGGCTGCCACTCCTCGACGAGCAGGTGCGCGTTGTTGCCGCCGAACCCGAACGCGCTGACGGCGGCCCGGCGCGGCCCCTCAGACGGCCACGGCTCGGCCGCGGTGAGCAGCCGGAACGGGGATGCGGCCAACGCCTCCACGGGATCGTCGGTCCAGAGCGTCGGGGGCCGCGTTGCGTGCTCGATTGCCCCGACCACCTTCAGCAGCCCGCCCAGGCCCGCCACCGTGATGGCGTGCCCAAGATTCGACTTCAACGATCCCAGCGGCACACCGGACAGGCCGGCGTAGACGGCCGACATGCTGCGCACCTCGGTCGCGTCGCCAACCGTGGTGCCGGTCGCGTGGCACTCGACAAGCGAGATGTCGGCCGGCGACAGGCCCGCGATGTCGTACGCCTGCTGCATCGCCCGCACCTGGCCCCGCTCGTTGGGCACCAGAAGGCCCTGCGCGCGGCCGTCGTTCGACAGGCCGATCCCGCGGATCACCCCCAGGATGCGATCGCCGTCACGCACCGCATCGTCCAGCCGCTTGATGACGACGAACGCGGCGCCTTCGGCGGGGACGAGGCCGTCTGCCTCGCGGTGGAACGGACGGCTTCGGCCGGTGGGGCTGAGGGCCTGGAGCGCCGTGAACCCGGCATGAATGAAGAGGTCGTCGCAGCGGTTGACGGCGCCGGCGAGCATGATATCGGCGCGGCCGGTATGCAGCCACCCGCAGGCCAGCTTGAGCGCGTACAGGGACGAGGCGCACGCCGCGTCGAGCGCGAACGCACCGGCATCGAGGCCAAGCGCGCGTGCAAGGACGTGCGCGGGCAACCCGGACGAGAACCGGTTCTCGGGCGCGCACCACTCGACGCCCGCCAGCGCTCGAGGATCGTCGGGGGCCCATCCCTCCCGTTGCGCATCGAGCCAGTACGCCTCGGCGTAGCGCACCTGGTACTCGCTCGGGTAGCACAAGTTGCCCATGATGGCGCCGGTGCGCGATCCGGCCGCGACGGTGTCGTAGCCGGCGTCGGACAGCGCCGCGCGGCCGGTGTGCAGCACCCAGCGGAAGGCGGGATCGAGCGCGCGCACTTCGTCCGCGGATACGCGGAAACCGGCGGGGTCGAAAAGTGCGTCGAACCCCTCGACGTAGCCGCCGCGCCGGGAACTGATGCGGGTGCCGGCGCCGGCTGGATCGTCGGTGATGAAACGCGACGGCAGACGCCAACGGTCGTCGGGGCAGGTGCCGAGCAGATCCGCGCCCGCCACCACCTTGTCCCACAGGGCCTGCGGCGAGGGCGCGCCGGGCAGCAGGCAGGACCGACCAACGATGGCGATCGGCGGAAATGCCACCTCAGCGGACCCCGGCGGCCTGCTGGCTCGACTTCGATGCCGGAAGCATGTGCATCTCGAGGTCGGCCATCGACGCGACGGGACGGCCCGTCGAATCGACGAGCAGCAGGTTGACGGCGAGTCCATGCGTGCCGGTGACGCGGCCTTCGAGCACGCACGTCAGCGCGCCGTCGATCGGACCCGTCTGCCACTGGCGGAAGGCGCCGATGCGGGTCGGCAACGACAACCGGCCGACGCGGTGCAGGCCCCAGACCTGAGCGAGCTGCACGGCGCCGTCGAGCGCCGCGACGTCCGTTCGGTACGGACCTCCGCCCCACCGCTGGGCACGCACGCCCTCGAGCACGCCGACGAGCCCCTGATCCGAGACGCCCTCGACGCTGCGGATCACCTGGAACTCGGGTCCGTGAAACAGCAGTTCGCCGTAGATGTGCGACGAGGTCCAGGGGCACGCCTCGAGCGTGCCCGCCGACAGTGCCGGGGGCGCGTCGCGCCTGCCCGCGGGACCGAGCGTCAGCGTCGCGCCGTAGTGGCGTGTGCCGTCCGGACCCACGAGCGCGGCGGTCATCGTGGCGCCGTCGGCGGCAGGCTGTGTCTGGAGTGTCACCGCGAGCGTGTGGCCCTGGCCGTCGAAGTCGGGCAGAGGGATTCCGCGATAGACGCGCAGATCGTCGCAGGCAATCACCGCCAGCTCCGGCCGCTCGACCGACGCGGCCCGCATGAACCATTCGAGGGCCAGCACGGCGGGCACGACGGCGTCATGCTGGATGCGGTGGCCTGTCAGGTAGGGATAGCTCTTCGCATCGACCGCCACGGTGTGACGGGACGGGCCGAAGGCGTGAGCGCCGCCGCTCAGCAGGCCGCCGATCACCACTTCGACGTTCGCTGACGGCGCGGCCTCGAGTTCTTCGCAGAACATGCGAGCGCCGGTCGCGACGGGGAGCACCGAGACGCCGCGCCTGGCGAACTCCGCGGCCAGCGCCGGCGTCACCATGCCGCCCTCCCAGGGGCCCCAGTTGATGGACGTCACGAGGCACGCGCCGCCGCGGCGCCGATACTCTCGCGCCCCCACCTTGTTGAGCACCTCGTTGGCCATCGCGTAGTCGGACTGACCGGGATTTCCGGCCCGCGCGGCGACGGACGAGAACAGGCAGATGACCGTCAGGCGATCGTCGGCGGTGGCCTCGAGCAGCGTGCGGAGCCCGCCCACCTTCGTGTCGAAGACGAGGTCGAACTGCTCGACCGTCTTGTCGGTGAGGCGTTTGTCCGCCAGCACGCCCGCGCCGTGAACGATGCCGGTGATGGGCCCCCAATCCGCGCGCACCGTCACGAGGGCCTCACGCACCGCGCCCGCGTCGCGGGCGTCCACGGCGACGTACCGTGCCGGGGACCCGGCAGCCTCGAGCGCCGCCAGCGTCTCGCGCACCTCGCGGGAGCGGAGGATGCCATCGACGCGCGCACCCAGGTCGGCCGGGCGCAGCGCCTCCCCTCGCGCGCTGGCCTCGGCCAGCAGCGCCTTCTTGAGCGCCGCGTCGCCCTCGACACCGCGGCACACCGCCGGCTCCTCCGCGATCGGCGTACGTCCCATGAGCACGATGCGCGGCCGCGCGCGGCGCGCCAACGCCAGCAGCGACGCCGCCGTGACGCCGCGCGCGCCTCCGGTGGCGACGATCACGCTCTGCTCGTCGACCACGGGCCGCACGGGGACCACGGGCTCGGCCACCGCGGCGAGCGTTGTGCGACGGCCGTCCTTGCGCAAGCCCACCTCGATCTCGTCGCCGCCGGCCACGAGTTCCTGCACGATCGCCGCGGCCAGCTTCGCCACGGGCCGGCGCCCGCGCTCGAGGTCGATCGCCTTGACGCGCGCCGACGGCCACTCCTGCGCGGCGGTCTTGGCGAGCGCCGCGAGGCCGGCAGTCCAGACGGACTCGGCGTCCACGCCCGTCACGCCGAAGTCTCCACCGGTGTCCTGCACGGTGACGAACAGGCCGCCGTCCTTCGACGCGCGTGGCGCAAAGGCCTTCGCGGCCTGAAACGCGCGCCGGTTGAGGCCGAGAGCCGTGGACGTGTCGTTGCAGGTGCGCAGTCCGTCGAGCAGGACGACTCCAGCCGCCTCGGGCGGCACGGTCTCGACGACCGCGACGCGCGCGCCCTGCGCGCCGAGACGCTGGGCCAGCGCCGCGGCCACCCCGTGGCCATCGTCGGTGATGGCGATCAGCCCGGACCCGACCGCGTCGAGCATCGAGCGACCGCTCACGGTCGCCGCCACTTCGCGGACGACAAAGCGGCTGGCGCGGTCCGGCTCCGCCTCGGCGGCCTCCGGACGTCGCGGCTGCCGATCATCGGGCGTCGTCGGGGCCGGATCGGTGGGGGTGCCGGCAGGCCGTTCGAGATAGTCAACGATCTCGCGCAGCGTGCGGACGGCCGCCATGTCGGTCGGATCCACTTCGGGGAGATCGGGCGCCGCCGTGCGCATCGCCGCGAGGATCTCGACCCGCTTGATCGAATCGACCCCGAGGTCGGCTTCAAGCGCCATGTCGAGCTTCAGCATGTCCACCGGGTAGCCGGTCTTGTCCGCCACCACGGCCAGCAGGGTCGCGCCGAGGTCCCGTACACCGGGCGCCGGTGCGACAGGGGGCGCCACGGCCGGAGGGACCGTGGCGGTGGCCGGGCTCGATGCCGCCGCTTGTGGCGCGGGCGCGGGACGCTGGCTCTCGAGGTGGCTGACGATCTCGCCGAGCGTCCGCAGCCCCGCCATGACGGTGGGGTCGAGCGCCGCCAGGCCCGGCACCTGCGCCTGCGTCGCGGCGAGGATCTCGACGCGCTTGATCGAATCGATCCCGAGGTCCGCCTCGAGCGCCATGTCGAGATTCAGCATCTCGGCCGGGTATCCCGTCTTGTCAGCGACGATCGCGAGCACGAACGCTCCGATGTCGACCGCTGCCGGTCCGGCCTCGGCCGGGACAGTCGAGGAAGCCGCCACCGCGGGCACTGTCGTGGATGCGGCGGGACGCCGGCTCTCGAGGTGGCTCACGATCTCGCCGAGCGTCCGCAGGCTCGCCATCTCCGTGGGGTCGAGTTCCGAGAGCCCTGGCACCTGCGCCTGCGTCGCCGCGAGGATCTCGACGCGCTTGATCGAATCGATGCCGAGGTCCGCTTCGAGGGCCATGTCGAGACTCAGCATCTCGACGGGATACCCCGTCTTGTCGGCCACAACCGCGAGGACGAAGCCGCCAACGTCCACCGCCGCGGCCGCCGCTGGAGCCACCACCGGCGTGGACGCCTGCGGAGGAGGCACCGGCGCCGCTGCCGTTGCCGGCGCCGCCAGCGGCATGGGCACGTACGCGGGAGGGGCCTGCGCCATCACGGGAGCCGCAGCGGCCGTCGCCGGGAGGGCCCGGGCGGGGGGCGTGAATGGCTGCGGGACCGGCATGGCGGACGACGCCGATGTGGCCGGCTGGCCGGAGACGGCGGCGCAATAGTTCTCGAACGACGCGCTCATCGTCTGGAGGAACGCGAGGTGGGTGTCCATCATCGCCTGCTGGAACGCGCCGTGCGCGTCCTGGACCAGCCGTGCGGTTCCAGGCGCCTCGGCACGAACCATCGGCGGAGCCGCCGGCGCGGACGGCGAGAAGGTCGGAACCGCAGGGGCTGCCATTGGCACCGGAGCGGCGGCTGATGCTGGCGAGACGGGGGACGCCGCGGGCGGCGCGGGGGAAACGGGAACGGGAGGCTGTGACACGTCGGGGCTCGCTGGATGTGGCAACGTTCGCGCGCGCGGCCCCGAGGGCACCGGCGTTCCGTCAGCCTTCGGGTAGGGCTTGCCGTAGTTGCTGCCGTTGATCTTCACGGTGAACGGCGCAGCCGCGGCGGCGTCCTCGGGCACGGCGAACCCGTCCCACAGGGTGGCAAACCGCATCGCGACGCCGGCCACGGCCAGGCGGCCGAGGCCGTGCCACAGGCTGGTGACGCCGTGGCGGCCCTTGCGATCGAGCGGGATCGCCTCGTGGGGCTGCCCCGGCAGGCACTGATCGACGAGCCCGGTGAGGACGGTGCCGGGGCCGACCTCGACGAACGTGCGCACGCCATCGGCGTGCATGCGCGTGATCATGTCCGCGAAGCGCACGGGGCTCGCGATCTGATCGGCCAGCAGCGCCCGCATGCCCGCCGCATCCGCGGCGTAGGGCGCAGCCGTCGCGTTGGCATAGACCGGCAGGCCCGGCATCTCGAACGGGACGTCCTCGAGGCTGTCGAGAAACGGCGCGCACGCGGGGCTGACGATCGGCGAATGAAAGGCCGTGGCCACCGGCAGCCGCGTGCAGGTGAAGCCCGCCGCCGTCAGCCGCGTCTCGACGTCGGCAATCGCCTCGGTGGCCCCGGACAGCACGGTCTGCCTGGGGCTGTTGGCGTTGGCCACGACCACCGGCACACCCCAGTCCATAAGGAGCGCCTCGACCTCCGGCGCGGGACGGCTGACCGCCGTCATCGCACCGGACGTGGTGGCCGCCGCCGCGGCCATCAGCTCGCCGCGGCGGCGCGCCACGCGCACCATGTCGGTATCGCTCAACACACCGGCGGCGTGGAGCGCGGTCACTTCGCCGTAGCTGTGGCCGCCGACCATGGCCGGCGCGACGCCCAACGCGCGAAGGATCGCGAGCTGCGCCAGGCTCGTGACCCCGATGGCCGGCTGCGCCCACTCGGTGGACGTCAGGCGCGCGCTCTGCGCGCGCCGGTCATCGTCGGTGAACGCCGGGACTGGAAACACCACGCGATGGAGCGGCGTGTCGCCGTCCACCGCGGCGGCGGCACGGTCCCAGCGGGAGCGCGCCAGATCGAAGGTCATGGCCAGATCCGCGCCCATGCCCACGTACTGGCTGCCCTGCCCGGGAAACAGGAACGCGATGTCGCCGGTCTCGGCGCCCACCTGGAAGTACAGCCCGGTCGCCATCGAAAGCGCCTTCGCGGGCTCCCGCGCGATCGACTCGGCCGCCTGGTCGAGCTTCGCCCGCAGGTCCGCCAGATCCGTCGCGACGATGGCCAGGCGTGCCGGCCTGGCGGCGTCGAACGCCATCTGGGTGCGGTGCGCCACAAGCGCCAGCGGCGTCTCGTCCTTGAGGCGCTGACGCCATTCGTGGCATTCGTCCACCACGCCCTTCGCGTCGCCCGCCGAAAGCACGACAAGTTCGCCGGGCACGGCGCGCACGCGATGGGCGCGGGGCGCGGGCCCGGTGTACTCCTCGAGGGTTGTGTGGAAGTTGCTGCCGCCGAAGCCGAACGAGCTGACCGCCGCGCGACGCGGATGCGCCGCATCGCGAATCCAGGGACGCGCCTGCGTATTCAGGTGGAACGGGGTCTGCTCGATGTCGAGCTTCGGGTTGGGCTGCGCCACCTTGATGGTGGGCGGCAGCACCTTGTGGTGCAGGGCGAGCACGGCCTTGATCAGGCCGGCCGCGCCGGCCGTGGCCTTCGTGTGACCGATCTGCGACTTCACGGACCCGAGCGCGCACCACTGCCGATCGGCGCGGCCCGATCGGTTGAACACCGCCGCCAGCGCCTCGAACTCGGCAACGTCGCCCGCCTTCGTCCCCGTCCCGTGCGCCTCGACGAGCTCGACCGTCTCCGGGCCGTAGCCCGCCGACAGGTAGGCGCGGTCGAGGGCCAGCATCTGCCCTTCGGCACGCGGCGCATACACGCTCAGCGCGCGGCCATCGGACGCGGAGCCCAGGCCGCGGACCACCGCGTAGATGCGGTCGCCATCGCGTTCGGCGTCGGCCAGCCGCTTGAGCGCCACCATCCCGAGCCCCTCGCCGAGCATCGTGCCGTCGCTGTCGGCGGCAAACGGCCGGCAGTCGCCGGTCGGCGACAGCGCCGGCGTCTTGCTGAAGCACATGTACATCGACACGTCGTTCATCGTGTCGACCCCGCCGCAGATCACCACGTCCGACTGGCCGAGGTGCAGCTCGTTGAGGGCCATCGACATCGCCGAGATCGAACTGGCGCACGCCGCGTCCGTCACGCAGTTGGTGCCGCCGAGGTCGAACCGGTTGGCGATGCGGCCGGCCACGACATTGCCGAGCAGGCCCGGAAAGGTGCTCTCCTGCCAGGGCACGTAGTGTTCGCCCACCCGCGCGCAGACCGCCTGGACCACGTCCTCGGGCAGGCCTTCATCGCGCAGCGATTTCTCGATGATCGGCCGCTGCATGCGGCTCGCCATGTGGAGCATCAGCTCCTGCGCGGAGGTCACACCGAGGATCACGCTGATGCGCTCGCGGTCGAGGTTCGCGAAGTCGCCCTGCGCCGCGTCCTCGAGCACCTGCTTGGCCACCATGAGCGCGAGCAACTGCGCCGTGTCGGTTGCCGGCAGGATGCTTGGCGGGATGCCGAACTCGACGGGGTTGAACGGCACGTCCGGGAGGAAGCCGCCGCGCTTGCCGTACGTGCGGTCCGGTGTGGACGGGTCGGGGTCGTAGTAGTCGTCGATCAGCCAGTGACTGGGCGGGACATCGGTGATGAGGTCGCGGCCGGCGAGGATGTCGCGCCAGAAGCCGCCGACATCCAGGCTGCCTGGGAACAGGGCGCTCACGCCAATGACGGCAACGGGGCACGGGGACACGGGCATCACTGAACTCTTCCGGGGCTGGGCATTCGAGGTGTCTCTTCCGGGCGGCGTCATGCCAGCGGCCGGGGCGCGAACGTGAACGCGCCGGGCGGCACCGGCACGCCCGACGTGCGCGCCTGCTGGGCGCGCGTGATGACCGCCGCTCCTTCGAGCAGGTTGCGCGCGATCTGCTCGACGGTGCGTTGGGCCACGGGCTCGAGGAACGAACCGGCCACCCAGGCATTGAACGCGCCCATCGCCGGTCCGCACCAGATCTGGTAGTCCAGCCGCCTCGCCGGATCGCCGGCGATCGCCCAGCGGCTGCTCTGGCCAAGGTACCAGCGAAACGCGAGCGCCATCCGGTGCCGCGGGTCGCGCGCGGCGCGTTCCACCTGCTGCGGATCGCGCTGGCGGAAGTACGCCTCGGTCTCGGCCCACACCTGCGCGATCGACCGCTGGAAGATCTCGCGCTCCAGCCGCTCGCGCACGGCCGCGGGCAGCTCCTCGATCGACGAGTACGTCGAGTACAACTCGTAGAGCCATGCGCCGCGCGCGGCGAACATCGTGCCACGCCGCAACACCTGCACCTTCACGCCCATCTCGAACATGTCGCCGGCCGGCGCCATGATCACATCGGCAAGGCCGGCCTGCGCGAGCATCGCGCGGCCGTTCTCGGACAGCCCCGATTCGACCGCGCTCTGGTTGATCGAGCCCGTCATCACGTAGGACGCGCCGAGCGCGAATGTGGCGGCCACCGCCGCCGGCGTGCCGATGCCGCCCCCCGCGCCGACGCGAATCGGGCGCGGGAAGTGGTGACGTGCGACGACGACGTCACGAAGGCCGAGGATGGTCGGGACGAGCGCCGTGAGCGGGCGGTTGTCGGTGTGGCCGCCTGAGTCGGCCTCCGCCGTAATGTCCTCGGCCAGCGGCACGCGTGCGGCGAGGCCCGCCTCGTCGGCCGTGAGCTGTCCCTGCGCGACAAGCGCCGCGAGCATCGCGGGCGGCGCCGGACTCATGAAGGGCTCGGCCACTTCGGGGCGTGAGATCTTCGCGAACACGTGGTTCTGCCGCAGCACGCTGCCATCGGGCGCCTGGCGCAGACCCGCGCAGGCGTAACGCACGACGTTCGGCGTCAAGGCGAGGAACGCGGACGCCGAGACGCGGCGCACCCCGCGCCGCAGCAGGAGGTCGACGGTCGCCGCCTCGAGCCCCGGCTCGTGCGGCGAGTGGATCAGGTTCATGCCCCAGGACAGCCCGGCGGGGCCGAGCGCCGCTTCGAGGGTGGTGATGGCCGCGTCAACCCGCTCCGGGCTCAGGCCGGCGGAACCGAAGAAGCCAAGCGCGCCGGTGCGCGCCGCCGCGATCACCATGTCGGTGGACGCGATGCCGTTGGCCATCTCCCCGACGACGTACGGAAAGCGCAGGCCGTGCACTTCCGTGAACGACCGATCGCCCAGCCACTCGGGGTACAACGGCGCGAGCGAGCCGAGCAGCTGATACCCGCCGGCCTGGATCGCGGCGACCCCATCGTCCCCCGCGACCCCGATCACGCCGGTGGACGCGTCCCTCACGACATGCAGGGGGTCCCGCACCCTGGCAAGTCGTGCAACGACCGCGGCAGGGACAGTAGCCACCGCGTCCGCGTGGCTCGACACGGGGCCGGATGGTGCAATAGTTGGGCTGGTCAGCACGCTTGGATGCCGTGGGTTTCCAAAGTCGGACCTCCAAGCATATCAAGACCGGACGCTCCGGCCCATTCGAAGTCGATCTGCGCCCAGATCCGGGGCCCTGCCGATGCCGTTTCGTCCGCCGCCGCACCGCGCGGCTCGAGACCACGGGCAGGGACAGGCCGGCGGGTTCAGGGGGTGCGCTTGCACGGCGACGGCCACGTGCCGCACCCGCCGACGCTGTCAATCGGCGTGTAGACGAGGGTGCTCGCCCTGGTCTCCCCCGCCGTGGTGGCCGCGGCGTCGATGGTCAGGGTGCCGCCGTCCTCGCTCAGGCGGAAGACCTCACGCACGGCGGTGACGGAAGCGGTGGCCCCCGCATCGGCTTGCTGGCGGCCCTCGCTGACAAGCGTGCGCCCCTCCCACCGCGTCGCCATCGTGATGGTGCCGCTCTGCCCGGCGGGCGTGGTCGTGGTTCCACCCGCCGCGTAGTAGCGCAGGTGGCCGGCGTTGATCTGGCTCTCGACGGTGATCGTGCCGCTGGCCGCCTGCGAAATGTGCAACGTCCCGATGGCGCGGGCACCGGGCATGCCGGCAAGCCCGCCCGACTCGTGCAGCGTGCTGCGGGCGGGATCGAGCCGCCACGTTCCCGAAAACGCCGGCGTGGTGGGTCGTTCGTGCGGCGACCGCAGGGTTGGTGCCGGCGGCGCGGGCGGCACGGACAGGAGCAGGTTGCGCAGCCCGCCGGCGGGTTCGCCAGGGTGGCCCAGATCGAGCGCCACGATCTTCTCCCGGTC
The DNA here is from genome assembly GCA_964574545.1 of uncultured Bifidobacteriaceae bacterium. Lineage (GTDB taxonomy): Bacteria > Acidobacteriota > Vicinamibacteria > Vicinamibacterales > UBA2999 > JAUXWO01. Next base: position 13,234 of record CAZNOC010000017.1, read on the forward strand.
CCGTGCGTAGAGCGTCCTCCCCACGAGCGTCGGGACGGTCCAGGACGTCGTCTCGAATACCTTCGCTTCAGCGAGCACGGTGATGCCGTCGGGCGAGACCCTCGCCAGCGCCAGGTCGCCGTCTTCGTCCATGATGACCGCCTTCCCGTCGGCGTGAAGCAGACTCGCGCGGCCGAAGCCGCGATGCTGCCACGCCGGCTGCCCGGTCTGGAGGTCAAGCGCGGTGAGGAACGCCGGACCGAAATCGCCCGTGGTGCCGTACACGTGACCGCCAAGACGAACAGGATTCAGGAACATGAACCGCACGCGGTTGGTGAACCAGAGTTCCTCGGTGCGCGTGACAGCGCCGTCCTGCACGAGGCGAATGGCGCGGCTGCCGGCGCGGTACGCCGACGAGAGGAACAGGATGTCGTCGTCATCCCAGATCGGCGTCACGCTGTTGATGTCGTTGCCCGGATCGTGCGGGTGCGACCACAGCACCTGGCCGGTGTCCGGATCGAGTCCGTGCACGGCGCCTCCCCCGAGCACGACGAGATCGGTCCGGCCCGCGAACTCGATCAGGATCGGCGCGGCCTCCGACGTCAGGAAGTGGCCGCTCCTCCACGCGACGCTTCCGTCGTCCTGGCGGAAGGCCATGACGGACTGGCCCGGACCGCCGACGGCGCAGATGACCGTGTCGCGCCACGCAATCGGGCTGCAGCCGTAGCCGGCCTTCACGACCGGCCGAATCAGCAGCTCCGGAGAACCGAAGTCCGCAATGAGGTCGTGCGACCACAGCACCCGGCCCGTGCGGACGTCGAAGGCGTGCAGCTGCTTGTTGGTGCCAATGGTGAAGAGCCGGTTGCCGGCGACGAGGGGGGTCGAGTGTGGTCCCGCGCCGAAGCTGAAATCCTCGTGCCGCGACGGATACGCGTGCTGCCAGAGCGTCTTGCCGCTGGCTGCGTCAAGGGCCACGACGGTCTCTTCGGCATCCCACGGCCCTTGTTTCGCGCGGCCGTCGCCGGCGCGGAACATGGTGAACAGGCGGCCGTCGGCGGCAACGATGGCCGAGTGGCCCGGCCCGAGCGGGCGGCTCCAGAGGACGGGCGGCCCGTCGGCGGGCCAGGTGTCGGCCAGACGGGGCGATTCGACGACGAAGTCGCGACGGGGACCTCCCCACTGCGGCCAGTCGAACGCACGGACCGACGGCGGCTGCGCGGCCAGGGATGCGGCCAATCCGCGCGGATAACTGGCCAGCGTGACCATCCCGGCCAGTCCGACAAAGGCGGCGGCCACCACCGTGCGCATTCGCGACCGACTCATCGAGCGCCTCCCCCATGCAGCGGAAGCTTCCGCCGGTGGGAGGGTATCGCACTTCACCGCCTCCCGTCCCTCCGCTCGTCCCGCCGGTAAGCGCTTGCCGGGACTCGTCGGTATACTTCTACTGTCATGCCAATCATCCGCTCGCTGTTTCGCGTGTCCTTCGGTCCGGTGCTCGCCCTCGCGCTCGCGTCGCCCGTGGCGGCACAGTCGTCGTCGCAGCCCGCGCCGGATCCCGTCACCGTGCCCACCGTGATCGTCACGGCCCAGAAGGAGCCCGCCGACGTCCAGGCGATCCCTTCGAGCGTCACCGCCGTCACGGACCGCACGATCGCGAATGCCGGCATCCGCATCGTGAGCGACGCGGCGATCTTCGCGCCGAACACGATCTTCACCGACTTCACCGCTCGCAAGACCAGCAACCCGCGCGTGCGCGGCATCGGGTCCAGCCCCGGTAACCCGGCAGTCACGACCTATATCGACGGCGTTCCCCACCTCAGTTCCAATTCGTCGAGCATCGAGCTGTTCGACATCGCGCAGATCGAATTCGTACGCGGGCCCCAGAGCTCGCTCTTCGGACGCAACGCCATCGGCGGCATCATGAACGTCACCAGCGCGCGTCCGGACCTGACACGCTGGACCGGAAGCCTTGTGGCGCCCTTCGGTGACTTCGGCGCGCGCGAGGTTCGCGGAAGCGTCTCGGGCCCCCTCGGCGATCAGCTTGCCGTCGGGTTCTCCCTGGGCCGCCAGGAGCGCGAGGGTTATACGACCAACCAGGTCACGGGCCGTGACGTGGACTTCCGCGAAGGCACGTTCGGCAAGGCGCAGCTCCTGTGGGTGCCCACCGCCAACTGGGAAGCGCGCGTCATCTATACGGGCGAGCAGAACCGGGATGGCGACTACGCGCTGACCGATCTCGATAACGCGCGCCAGAGCCCGTTCCAGGTGTCGCGCGATTTCACGGGCTACACGCACCGCGACATCCACGCCACGACGGTGCAGCTCCGGCACGAGGGATCCCGGTTTGCCTTCACCAGCAGCACCGGTCTCGTCCGCTGGGTGACCGACGATGAGACGGACCTCGACTATACGGCGATGCCGCTGGCCACGCGCCAGAACGAGGAGGAGTCCGTCCAGTTCACCCAGGAGGTCCGGCTGGCCTCCGCGGCCAGCGCCCCGCTGCGGCTGTCGAATGCCGTGCAGCTCAAGTGGCAGACGGGCGTCGTCTACTTCACGCAGAACTACGACCAGCTCGCGGTCAATACCATCTCCCCGTTCGTCCTGTCGCCCTTCATCGCCTTCCCGGTGCAGCAGACCTCGCCCGAGGCGGCGCTCGACGATCGCGGCGCCGCGATCTTCGGCCAGGGCACGTTCGTCATCGGCGATCGTCTCGACCTGACGATGGGCGCGCGGTTCGACCACGAACGCAAGCAGGCCGCGCTCGGCACGTTCTACACCCCGATGATCGCGCCTCCGACCGATGTCACCGCCGAGCGCACGTTCTCGGACGTGTCGCCGCAGGTGGCGCTGTCGTATCGCCTTCATCCCAACCGCATCGGGTACGCCTCGGCGAGCCGCGGCTTCAAGGCCGGCGGCTTCAACCCGGCGTCCCCGGCCGGCGCCGATGTCTACGACCAGGAGCGCGCCTGGCACGTGGAGATCGGGCAGAAGGCCACCTTCCTCGGCGGGCGGTTGGGCATCAACACCGCGGTGTTCCACATCACCTGGGACGACCTGCAGCTGAACGTGCCGAACCCGTTCGTGCCCGGGCAGTTCTACATCAGCAACGTCGGCAGCGCGACGAGCCGCGGCGCCGAACTCGAGCTGACGGCACGCCCGGGCGCCGGCGTCGAGGTCTTCGGCGCGTTCGGCTACACCGACGCACGGTTCGCCGGCGGCAGCGTCTCGATGGGCCTCGACGTGTCGGACAACGAGATTCCCTTCACGCCCGACTACACGGCCACGATCGGCACCCAGCTCTCGCACGACCTTGGTCGCGGCCTGGCGCTCTATGGCCGCGCCGAAGCCACCTTCTACGGCGCCTTCAAGTACGACGACACGAACGCCGAGGGCCAGGACGCGTATTCGATCGCGAACCTCCGGGCCGGTGTCCGCGGCCGCCTGCTCTTCGTCGAGGGCTGGGCCCGCAACGTCTTCGACACGCGCTACGTGCCGGTGGCCTTCCCCTACCAGGGCTTCGCGCCGTCGGGCTACATCGGCGAGCCGGGCCGGCCGCGGACGGTCGGCATCAGCGTGGGCGTGCACTTCTGATCAGGACGGCGCCTGCGCGCCGTCACCGCCCACCCGCCGATCGGCCGGCCGGATCATGGCCTGCTGACGAGCACCTTGTCGATGCGCCGGCCATCCATGTCCATCACCTCGAAGTGAAGGCCGCGCCACTCGAACGCCTCGGCGGTCTTCGGCACGTGCCCGAGCCGGGCCATCATGAAGCCGCCCATCGTGTGGTAGCGCCCCATCTCATCGCCGGGCAGCGGACCCGCGTCGAGCTCGTCGAGCAGGTCGACGATGGAGGCGCCGCCATCGACGAGCCAACTGCCGTCGGCGCGCACAACGATCTCGGCGTCGACGTGGGCCGCGTCCGCCGCGATGTCTCCGACGAGTCCTTCGAGCAGGTCGCCCAGCGTCACGAGCCCCTCGACGGCGCCGAACTCGTCGAGCACGATCGCCACGTGCCTGTGCTGGGCGCGGAACGTCACGAGCAGAGTGAAGGCCAGCGTCGTATCCGGCACGAAGATAGGCTCGCGCACGAGCTCGGCGAGCGGGATCTCACCGCCCTGCATCACGACCGGCAGCAGATCCGCGGCACGCACGATGCCGACGACCTGATCGAGCGAGCCGCGGCACACGACGACATGGCCATGCCGGTGGGTGGCGAGGAACTCCCGCAGTACTGATGCCGGCGCGTCGGCGTCGATCCACTCGATGTCCACGCGCGGGGTCATGATGGCGGCCACCGGCTGGTCGCCAAGGCGGAAGACCCTCTCGACCAGATCGCCTTCGGTGGCGGCGATGGCCCCGCTGCGCACGCCCTGGGCGATGAGCGCGAGGATCTCGTCCTCCGTAACGCTTGGTGCGGCGCGCGTCTTGAAGCGCAGCAGGCGGAGCAGCAGGTTGGTGGATCCCGACAGGAGCGGAACGACCGGTCCGCCCAGGCGCGCCAGCGCGGACATGGGCGCCGCGACCCAGCCGGCAATGGTCTCGGGATGGGACAGGCCGATGCGCTTGGGCACGAGCTCGCCGACGATCAACGAGAGGTAGGTGATGACCGCCACCACGACCGCAATCGCCAGCCCGTCGGCGTAGGGCGCGAGCGCGGGAACCGTGGCGATGACCCCGGCCAGCCGGCGCGCGACCGTGGCGCCGCCGTACGCGCCGGCCAGGATGCCGACGAGCGTGATGCCTACCTGGACGGTGGAGAGAAACCGGGTGGGGTCGTCCACGAGTCCAAGGGCCGCCTCGGCCCGGCGGTCTCCGTCTGCCGCGCGCTGTTGCAGGCGAACGCGGCTCGAGGCGACGACCGCGATCTCGGACATCGCGAACAGGCCATTGGCCAGGAGCAGCAACAGGATGATCGCGGCTTCGGCCCAGATGTCGGGCATGAGGCGTGATTATAGGCCCTTCGCGCCGGCCCTC
>CAZNOC010000017.1:18286-19728 GCA_964574545.1 uncultured Bifidobacteriaceae bacterium
CCTCCGCGCGCACGGGACCGCCGAACCGCCGCGATCGTTCGGAGGCACGGTTCTCCATCCAAAAGTGACTACGATCGGGGGATGCCCCTGATCTCCACGAACCCCGCCACCGGCGACGAGATTGCGCGCTACGTCGAGATGTCCGACGTCGAGGTCGAAGCGGCGCTGGCCGCCTCGACCCTCGCATTCGCATCCTGGCGCGCGACCCCGATCGCCACACGCGCCGGCCTGCTCAGCCGTGCGGCTGCGGAACTGCGGCAAGGCGCGCCGGCCCTGGCGCGGCTGATGGCGCTCGAGATGGGCAAGCCGCTGCTGCAGGGGGCGGCCGAGATCGAGAAGTGCGCCTCGGTCTGCGAGTACTATGCCGCGCACGGCGAGCGCTTCCTCGCCGCCGAACCGGTCGCGACCGAGGCGGCACAGAGCGTTGTCGTCTACCGGCCGATCGGCACGGTGCTCGCGATCATGCCGTGGAACTTCCCCTTCTGGCAGGTGTTCCGCTTCGCGGCGCCAGCCCTCGTGGCCGGGAACGCCGCCCTGCTCAAGCACGCGCCGAACGTCACGGGTTGCGCGCTGGCGATCCAAGACGTGCTTCGAACCGCGGGCGTGCCCGACGGGCTGTTCCAGGTGTTGCGCCTCGACGAGAGCCGCGTCGGCGCCGTGATCGACGATCCACGCGTGGCCGCGGTCACGTTGACCGGCAGCACCCGTGCCGGACGCGCGGTCGCCGCGCGCGCCGGCGCCGCGCTCAAGAAATGCGTGCTCGAACTCGGCGGCAGCGACCCGTACCTCATCCTCGATGACGCGGACCTCGACGCCGCCGTGGCCACCTGCGTCACGTCGCGGCTGATCAACACGGGGCAGAGCTGCATCGCCGCCAAGCGCTTCATCGCCACCCGGCGTCGCGCCGCAGACGTCGAACGCCGGTTCGTCGAGCTCATGGGGACACGGACCGTGGGCGACCCGCTCTCCGGAGTGGACCTCGGCCCCCTGGCCAGGCTCGATCTGCGTGACGCGCTGCATCGACAGGTCCACGCAAGCGCCGCAGCCGGCGCGAGGGTGCTCCTCGGAGGCACGCTCCCGGACGGACCCGGTGCCTACTATCCACCGACGGTCCTGGCAGACGTCCGTGCCGGCATGCCCGCGTACCACGAGGAGCTCTTCGGGCCCGTCGCCTCACTCATCACGGCCGACGACGAGGAGGAGGCCATCCGGATCGCGAACGACACGGTCTTCGGGCTGGGCGCGGCGGTCTTCACGCGCGACACGGCGCGCGGAGAGCAGATCGCGACCGACCGCCTCGCGGCCGGTAGCTGCTTCGTCAACGCATTCGTGAAATCCGATCCGCGCCTGCCGTTCGGCGGCATCAAGGAATCGGGACACGGGCGCGAACTCGGTCTGTGGGGGCTGCGGGAGTTCGTGAACGTGAAGACGGTGTGGGTGGA
>CAZNOC010000017.1:19828-34165 GCA_964574545.1 uncultured Bifidobacteriaceae bacterium
CCCACCGCTTTGCGTCGAGCGTGATCCCGACCTGGTCGAGCAGGCGGACGGCGGTGTAGGTGACGAGTTCGTCGAGCGACTGTGGCTTCTGGTAGAACGCCGGGACGGGCGGGCTGATGACTACCCCCATGCGGGCCAGCTTCAGCATGTTCTCCAGGTGTATCTCGCTCAGGGGCGCCTCGCGCACGGCCAGCACAAGCCGCCGCCGCTCCTTCAGGACGACGTCCGCGGCGCGATGGACCAGATGGTCGCCGAGGCCGGTCGCAATCGCCGCGAGTGATTTCACGCTGCACGGGGCGACGATCATCCCCATCGTCTGGAACGAGCCGCTCGAGATGGCCGCCCCCTGATCGCCGGGGTGATGAACCACGCTCGCCAGAGCCTCGACCTCGTCCTTGGTCTTCCCCGTCTCGTGCATCATCGTGCGGACGGCCCACTTGCTCATGACGAGGTGGGTCTCGACACCAGCCTCGCGAAGCAGCTCCAGCAGGCGAATCCCGTAGACGGACCCGGACGCGCCGGTCATGCCGATGATCAGACGACGGGGGACGGAGGAAGTGATTGCCATTCGCGGTTCGCGGTTCGCTGTTAGCTATTCGCTGTTCGCTATTCGCTGTTCGCTATTCGCTGAACATCGAAAGATCATCAGATAGATCAGCCGATCGTCACATCCAACATCCGAGATCGTCACATCACGAGATCACCACATCACGAGATGTTCACGGCTCTCCCCGGAGCGCGCGCCGTATCTCGCTCGCCCTGTTCCAGTAGACGTCGTCAGCCTCGAAGCGGATCCCGTTGAGTATTCGCACGGTACCTTCGGTGGCGCCGGCGCCATCGACGCGAACCTCTGTCAGGCGCACGTCGAACAGGGCGAGACCGAGGTCGGACGCGTCGGCAAGACGCTGTGGCGTGCCCTTGACGTAGTATGCCACGCCCTCGTCCACGATCATCACCGTGACGACGCCGTTGGCGGTGAGGTTCCGGGTGGTCTGGCTCCCGGCATAGGTGGCGAGACGCAGTCGTCTCGCATCCACTGCGATCAGTTCCTGGTGGCTCAGCATCGCCGGATGCGGCCACCCATCGTCTCCAACGCTGCAGACGAGCAGCGCCTTGCCGTCTGCCGTCTCGGATCGCAGACGCGACAGCAGGTCGTCGGGCATCCGATCGCCCAGAGGGTGGGACACCGGGTCATTCTAGCCGAGAGCCGAAAGCCGAAAGCCGAAAGCCGAAAGCCGAAAAGCATGTGACCGCGTATCATGTCCTGATGTTCCTCAAGCGGCAGACCGAAGGGTCGCTCCTGTGCACCTCGTGCGGCGTGCTGGTGGGCGTCAAGGACGAGACCTGCTACAACTGCGGCCGGCGCAATCCCGGTCTCTGGGGCTATGGTCCCGCGTTCCGGCGGCTGGGCAACGACATGGGCTTCGTGCCCCTCGTCATCGGCGCCTGCGTCGGGCTGTACGTGTTCGGCTTGCTGCTGTCGGGCGCCAACATCCAGGGGATGTTCTCGCCGAGCACCGAGATCCTCTTCCTGCTTGGCGCGAGCGGCGCCGTTCCGGTGTTTGGCTACGGCCGCTGGTGGACGGTGCTCACCGCGGGCTTTCTGCACGCCGGCGTGCTGCACATCCTCTTCAACGTGATGTGGCTCCGCCAGCTTGCCCCGGCCACCGCGGAGCTGTACGGCGCGGGCCGGATGATCATCATCTTCACCGTGTCGAGCATCGCGGGGTTCACCTTGAGCACCCTGGCCGGAGCGTACCTGTTCTGGATGCCGGTCCCGTTTCTGCGCGGGGCGCAGTTCACGGTCGGGGCGTCGGCCGCGATCTTCGGGCTGCTCGGCGCGCTGGTCTACTACGGCCGCCGAACCGGCAGCAGCCAGGCGGGAAGCCAGGCGCTGATGTACGCGGCGGTGCTCGGGGTGTTCGGGCTGATCTTTCCCGGCGTCGACAACTACGCCCACCTCGGCGGCTTCCTGGGTGGCTATGCGACGTCCCTCATCCTGGACCCGCTCAAGCCTGAACGCATCGACCACCTGGCGCTCGCCGTCGTGTGCCTGGTTCTGAGCGCGGGCGCAATCATCCTGTCGTTCGTGACGGCGCTGCCGCTGCTGCTCCGCTGATCACGAAACGTGGCTTCGTGCGTCTCGTGGCCTTCGCGATCTGCGTGTTTGCCCGTGATCACGTCGATCGCAGCGCGTCGGTGGGGTCGATTGCGGTCGCGCGCCATGCGGGGATCAGGGCCGCCACGGCCGTCGTGACGAGGAGACCCACGGCCGCCGTGCCAAACACGAGGGGATCGCCGGCTTCCACGCCGTGCAGTTGGGTCGAGATGGCTCGGGTCGCGGCAAACGCGGCGGGCAGGCCGATCGCGAGGCCCACGACCGTCTGGACGAGCGGCCCCACCATCACCGCACGCACGATCTGCGGGCGTCCGGCGCCGAGCGCCAGGCGCACACCGATCTCCCGGGTGCGCTGGCGCACGCCGAACGCCGTCACGCCGTACAGCCCCACCGCCGCCAGGGCGAGCGCCAGCATGGCGTAGACCGTCGTCAGGTTCGCCATCAGCCGTTCGATCCGGAAGTTGACGCTCACCTGATCCTCCAGCGCGACAACACGGGCGACGGTGACGTCTCGATCGACCTCCGCCAGTGCCTGACGGACGGCCGGCTCCAGTTGGCCGGGCGGCACGGCTGCATGGAGGACCAGCGTGCGCAACTGCATCGACCGCGCCTGCACGCTGGCACCCCCAGGCTCGCCCTCGTAGTCGGCCGTCTGGAAAGCCGGCAGGAAGATCATGGGCCGCACGGGCTGGCGCGGCGCCGCGTAGCGCACATCGTCCACGACGCCGACGACTTCATAGTCGCCCGCGTGGGACGGCCCGCCCAGCCCGAGCCGCTGGCCGATGGGATCGGCATCCTCGAAGTACATCCTGCGGAAGGTGTCGCTGACGACGGCGGCGCGTGCGCCGGTCACCATCTCCGACTCCAGCAACGCGCGACCGCGCAGCACACGCGTGCCCGTCGCGTCGAAGTAGTCCGGGCCGACCCGGTTCCACGACGAGATGTCCGGTGCGGCCGGATCGGACGCACGGCCGGCGATGCTGATCCCGCCAGACCAGTTGTTGCCTTCCATCGGGCTGTACAGCGCGTACGACACGGCGTGCACGCCGGGCAGGCGCGCCAGCGCCGCACGCATGGCTTCGTACCGGCGCGATTGCTCCGCCGGATCGGGCGAGGTCGGTGGATCGATGTGCACCACGATTCGCCCCGCGGGGTCGAAGCCCAGCTCTTGCTGCTCCAGTGACCCCAGGGTGCCGAGGAGGAGGCCGGCACCGGCCAGCAGGACGAACGTCAGCGCCACCTGTGCGACCACGAGCACGCGCCTCGGCACGAACGTGCGAACGCTTCCCGACCGCCCGACCCCACTGAGCGCCTCGATGGGAGGCGTCGCCGACATCACCCATGCCGGACCGGCCGAGAAGAGCACGCCGGTCACGACCGCGAGGCCGAGCGCGAACGCCAGCGTTGTCGTGTTGGGCGCGAGGTCCACAGGCACATACGCCACCAGGGCCGCGGGAAACGCGGTCGCCACGAGCAGGCGCGCGCCGGTCAGGGCGACCCACAGCGCAATCGCGCTGCCGGCGACGGCCAGGAGGACGCCCTCGATCAACGGCTGCCGGACCAGGCGCGAGGTGGACGCGCCGAGCGCCGCACGGATGGCCGCCTGCCCGCGATCGGCGCCGGCCATCAGGAGGTTCGCGAGATTGGCCGCCGCGATCAGCAGCACGAGACCCGAGGTGACGAGCAGCACCGTGAGCGCCTGTTCGAACTGCGCGCGCATGACCGGCACCCCGCCGCCCGACCGCGTCACCACGATGTGCTGCTGCTCGAGGGCCTCGCGCTGGCTCTCGGTCATGAACGCCTGCGCGTCGAGCCAGTGCCGCAGCGCCGTGGTCATCCGCGCGCTGGCGGCCTCGGGAACGACGTCGTCGCGGAGCCGGCCCATCGCGTACAACCAGTGCTGATCGAGGCGATCGACCAGCGAGGCCTCGCCGCGCATTGTGGGTTCCTGCCCGAGCGGGATCCAGACGCCCGCCGGGTTTGGCCGGATCGTGTCGCCGAAGAATCCGGCGCCGGCCACACCGGCGACCGTGACCGGCGTGCCGTTGACGACCAGCGCTTCGCCGACGATGTCAGGATCGGATCCGAAGCGATCGACCCACACCTGGTGACTGAGCACGACCACAGGGGTGGCGCCCGGCGTGTCGTCGTCCGGCGCCAGAAGCCGTCCGGCCGCCGGGCGCACGCCAAGCATCCGGAAGTAGTTGCCAGAGACGTACTGCCCGCGCAGCGACTCGCCCGTCCCGGCGCCGCGGCGCACGCTGACGGATTGCGTCGTCGCCTGAAACAGCGCCATGTCGGTGAAGTCGGCGGCGGCGGCCTCGCGCAAATGCCCGGCGAGCGCCGTCGAGTACAGCGAGTAGCTCCCCTGCAGGCCGCTGTTCACGCAGCAGTGGCTCGTTTCGCCCAGCCGGTGGAGTTCGCCGGGGCGCTCGACCGGCAGCGACCGTAGCAGGACGGCGTGCATAAGCGAGAAGACGGCGATATTGGCGCCCAGGCCCAGCGTCAGCGTGAGCAGGGCCGCAATCGTGAAGGCCGGCCGGTACCACAACCGTCGCACGGCGTAGCGGAGGTCGTCCAGGGCGTAAGTCATGAAGGGGCTCCCGAGGCTTGGACGAGATCGCACCCGACACCGTTGATCCCGTGGAACCAACCCCTTCGTGCGGCCTTCGTCTCCTTGTGGCCTTCGTGTTCGGACCTGATCACCGGCTTCGCCGTTTCGAAGATCGCATTCGCCGAATCGAACGCCGCCGCTATTCGTCCCTTCAGTTCGTCCCACGCCGCGGATCGCCGCCGCGCGTCGAATGGCACGGGCGTGGGACCAGCCGCCATTCACCCCCGGCGGCGCGAGACTCGGCCCAACCATCCACATCCGCCCGGCAGGTCGTATCGCGATCGGCGCAGGCGGCACCCGCCTTGCTCCTGTGGGGAAAGGCCGTGATGGAGCGGCCGTTTCGGGCGTGCCAGTCGCGCGCCCGTGTGTGCGTAGACCCCACAGGAGGTTTCTCCAATGTTGAAGCGTTACCGCAATATCGTCTGGGCTCTGACCGCCGCGCTGCTGCTCACGGCCGGCCCCGCCTTCGCACAGGGCGGCGGCGCGAGTTCGACCGGCAGCATCAGCGGCGAGGTCAGGGACTCGCAGGGTGGCGTGTTGCCCGGCGTCACCGTTGCCGCCACCAGCCCCGCGCAGATCGGCGTGCTCACGGCCGTGACGAACGAAGCCGGCATCTACCGCTTCCCTTCCGTACCACCCGGCGAGTACCGGCTCTCGTTCGAGCTGCCGGGCTTTCAGACAGTCGTCCGCGACGGCATCCGGATCACGCTGGGCTTCAACGCCCAGGTGAGCGTGCAGCTCGGCGTGGCCGCGCTCGAGGAAACGGTCACCGTCAGCGGCGAGTCGCCGGTCATCGACACCACGGCCACCCGCGTCCAGACCAACTACGATCAGCAGGCACTGTCGTCCCTGCCGAACGCGCGTGACATGTGGTCGCTGCTGTCCACCACGCCGTCGGTCAGCCTCAACCGCGTGGACGTCGGCGGCAGCACCGCGGGGACCCAGACGACGTACTTCGCGTACGGGTACTCCGGGCAGAACCGGCCCCTCATCGAGGGCATCAACACGACGGAGGGCACGGCGGCCGCCGGCTTCTATCTCGACTACGGATCCTTCGAAGAGGTCTTCATCGGGGCCGCGGGCAATTCGGCGGAGATGCCGAACCCGGGCGTGCTGACGCAGTTTGTCGGCAAGAGCGGTGGCAACTCGCCGTCGGTCAGCCTCTACTACGACTACGAGAACGAGTCGATCCAGAGCCGCAACCTCGCGGCCGATCAGATCCTTCCTGCGCCGGGCGCCACCATTCGCGAAGACGGCAACCGGCTCGCCGAGTACAAGAACCTGAACCTCGGCGTCGGCGGCCCGATCATGCTGGACCGCGTGTGGGGCCACTTCTCGTACCTCAACCAGCAGAACTCGGTGGCCGCGCCGCCCGCGGGATCCTTCCTCGACGGCACGGCGTTCAACACCAAGCTGTTCAACTACACCGGCAAGCTCACGTATCAGTTGAACCAGGCCAACAAGCTCGTCGGCTACCTGCAGCACGGCACCAAGCAGCAGCCGAACCGCACCGACAGCAGCAACCTGCTCGGCGCGCCGGTGCACCTGACGGCAGACTCGACGGTGCTGCAGAACTCGCCGAGCTGGGTGTACAAGGGCGAGTGGAACGGCACGATCGGCCAGAACATGTATGCCGAGGTCCGCGCGGGCCAGTTCGGGTACAACTTCGGCCTCGTCAGCAACACCACCGACACGCGCTATGAGTCGCTCACCAGCAACCAGGTACTCGGCGGCGGCCGCGACTGGGAACTTCGGCGGCGACGCAATCAGTACACGGGCGCGCTCAGCTACTTCAAGGACAACTTCCTCGGCGGCTCCCACACGTTCAAGGTCGGCGGCGAGTACCTCGACGAGAAGGGCCAGACGCTGTGGAACCAGGGTTACGCGGAGAACGTGATCCACTTCGTCAACGGCGACCTGACCCAGGGCGTCGCGGCGACGACGCCGTCCGCGGTGCGCCTCTACAACAACTCGAACAGCTGGAGCGCGCTGGCGACCACGAGCGCCTTCGTCACCGACACGTGGGCGCTCGGCAAGCTCACGATGAACCTCGGCGTCCGCTTCGACCACTACCGCCCGTGGCTCCCCGAGCAGTCGCTGGCCGCCGGGCGCTTCGTCGCGACGGATACCACCTTCCCCGAGGAGTCGGAGGTCGTGTCGTTCTCGCACTTCGTGCCCCGCATCGGGGCCATCTACGACTTCGCCCGCGATGGCCGGACGGTCCTGAAGGCCAACTACGGGCGTTTCTACTTCAACACCGGCGTCAACCTGGCGGATGCCGTGAACCAGAACTCCGGCAACCAGTACACCGACTACACGTGGAACGACCTCAACGGCGACCGCGTGTTCCAGAACGGCGAGGAGGGCGTGTTCCAGCGCCGTGTGGGCGGGTCCAACGTGTCGATCGACCCCGAACTCCGCAACTCCTACACGGACGAGGCGTCGTTCTTCCTCGAGCGCGCGGTGCTCGCCGACCTCGGCGTCCGCGTGGGCTTCGTCTGGAAGAAGGACAGCGACGGCTGGCAGCAGATGAACACGGCGCGGCCGGCCTCGGCGTTCAACGTGCCGACGACCATTCGCGATCCCGGGCCCGACGGCGTGCTCGGCACGGCGGACGATGGCGCGGACATCGCCGGGTTCAATCTCGACGACCCTGCGCGGGGGTCGAACGTAGTCACGACGAACGTCCCCGGGTACGAAGGCACCTACAAGACGCTCGAGTTCTCGGCCAACAAACGCTACACAAACCGCTGGTCGATGAACGCGTCGTTCTCTTACACGTGGACGGACGAGTTCGGCAACCTCTACTTCAACAACCGCTTCGGGACGGCCGTGAACCAGTTCTCGCTGTTCGGCTCGTACCCGACGAATCCGAACGAGCGCACCCAGAACGAGTTCACGAACTGGAACGCGAAGCTGTCCGGCACGGTGGACGCGGGCTGGGACGTCCGCGTGACGCCGGTGCTGAAGATGCAGAGCGGCTCGCCTTATGGCCGCTACTTCACGGCGGCGATGAACTACGGCAACCAGATCATCCTGGTGGAGCCGATCGGCACTCGCCGCCAGGACACGGTGAGCATCGTGGACGTGCGCGCGGAGAAGCAGATCCGCTTCGCCGACCGCGCGCGCGTGGGGCTGTTCGTGGACGTGTTCAACGTGTTCAACTCGAATACGGCGGTGAACATCAACTGGCGGTCGGGCGCGAGCTTCGAGAAGGCGACGACGGTGCTCGGACCGCGCATCGCGAAGTTCGGCGTGAAGTTCGACTGGTAGCGGCACCCCGGCCTCTTCGGGCCGGCGGGGGATCGGGCCGCAGGGCCCGATCCCCCCTTCAACAGCGATGGGCTTTCGCGGCGTCGTCCGCGCCACGGTGGACGTCGACATCATGATCCAGCCGACCGCCGACACCGTGGAACGCACCTATCCGCGCGGGGTGTTTCGCCTGCGCTCCCTCGAAGAAGCCGAGCAGTTGAACGCGCGGCACCGGCCGCGCGACTGATTGTCCCGCCGATCCCGAGGCCGTATTCAGTCGGCTCGGCGCCGATCGGCAGCTACGGCCTCTCGGCGACTCCCGGCGCCTGACGGCGCGCGCGGTTTGCGCGCGCCATTCATCCCACTCAGCCGCCGTTCGTCCCGGCGACGTGGCGCACCAGTCAGGTGCGTCAGGCCTTCAGTTCCTGCCGGCCTGCCTCCCGTGCGAGAATTTGCCCACCGCGCCCATCATCGAAAGGGTTCACGATGCTGCCTGGCACGTACGCGCTTCTCGTCCTTCTCCTGCTTCCCACCCCGCTCGCGGCCCAAACGTCCGATGAGGAGCAGGTGCGCGCGGTGGTGCAGCAGTACTTCCGTGGGCACGCCACCGGAGACGCCGCCGAGATGTGCAAGGCCTTCCTGCATACGGCGCACGTCGAAGGATTGCGGAGCAACCAGTTCGTCTCCTGGACCGTCGAAGAGTACTGCGCGCTCTTCAAGGGCACGCCGGCCCCGGACGAGGCGTCGCGGGTGCGCACGATCGACAGCATCGACGTCACGGGCACGGCCGCCATGGCGCGCGCGACACTCGTCCACGGTGGAACGACCTTCATCGACTACTTCGTCCTGCTGAAGATCGACGGCGCCTGGAAGATCGCTAACAAAGTCTACGTGTCGCGCCCGACACGCTGAGCCCGGGGCGGGGACGGGAGAACACCGATCGCGGGTGGGCTGATGCGGCAGCACCTGGCGCCGACGCCACGCTTGAGGAGGCCCGGTCGGAAATGGCGGTGATGCGCGCGGTGTATGGAGATGCGCACATCGAGGAGATCACCGCGGCCGGTGAGCTTCGAAGCGCTGGACACCGAGGTGAAGCGGATTGACGACCTGGCGGTGCCCGTCGCGACGCCGGCGGCCCTGTACCGGATGAAACGAGGCACCGTGCGGGCGAAGGATCACCAGGACGCCGCCGCGCTGCGCGAGCGGTTCGGCCTCGTCGAGGAGCCCGAGTGATGCCGATCGAGAAGTTCCGGTCCATCGAGGAGATGAACCGCGCCACGCCGCGACGGGCCACCCGCGGCGATATCGAGGCGTTCTTCCGGCACTGCGCCCGCTACTGGGCGCTGGCGCCGAAGGTCTACCCGCGCGGCGTGTTCCGGCTGCGGTCGGTGGACGAGGCCGAGCACCTCACGAAGCGGCACCGGCTGCGCGACTGACGTCGCTCAGTCATCCCCGCGCGGTCCCACGTCGAAGGCAACGAGCCTCGTCTGATCGCGCGCGTACAGGGTCGTCCCGATGAGCGCCAGCGGCGCGGGCGGCGCCTCCTCGAGGACCATCGCGCGCGAAACGACCTCGACGCCTTCAGGCGAGAGGCGCGCCAGCACCAGCTCTCCCGTTTCGGTGAGCAGGATCGCCTTGCCGTCCGCCCAGATCAGCGTGGCGCGCGGCACGTCACGGCTCTGCCAGCGCACCTGGCCGCTCGTCATGTCGAGCGCCGTGAGGAAGGTCGGCCCCAGCCCGCCGGTCGATCCGTACGCGTGACCGCCGACCCACACGACGTTGGTGAAGTAGACGCCGAACCGCGGCTGGTGCCAGACCTCGCGCGCGACGGGCTTCCCCCCGCCGCCGGCGGCCTCGACGAGGCGCGCGCCGCCGTCGAGTGCGGAGGTCACAAACACATGCCGGCCGTCGCTCAGGGGCAGGCTGATGTTGTCGCCGAACCGCTGCGGATGCGCGAAGCTCCACGCCACCGCGCCCGACGCCGCCTCCACCGCCGTCACGCCCCGCGTCGTGAAGGCGACGACGGTCCATCGGCCGCCGAGGTCGACGAGCGCCGGGGACGCGTTTGTGTTGTCGAAGTCGCCGGCCCGCCAGATCTCGCGGCCGTCCAGTCGGTGGAACGCAACAAGACCACGCCCCTCGCCCCCGACCGCGGCGACGATCGCGTCGCGCCAGGCCACGGGACTCGACGAGTACCCGCGGAAGATGGAGGTACCTCCGAGATCGCGAATCAGCTCGCGCGTCCAGCGCACCCTCCCGCTCGCGGCATCGAGGCACTGCAGCCGGCCGGTGACGCCGGCCGTGCACAGGAGGTCGCCGTCGAGGAGCGGCGTGGCATGCGGCCCGGCGCCCTGCGTCAGATCCTGATCGGCGATCGGCGTCACGGCCTCGGCGTGCTCCCACAGGATCCTTCCGGTCGCGGCGTCGAACGCGACGGTCACCTCGTGGTCGTCCCGCCGGTACATCGTGAACAGGCGGCTGGCGTCCCCAACGACGCCGGCATACCCGCCGCCGAGGGGGCGCGACCAGTGCTCGGGCGGTCCGGCGTCGGGCCACGCGTCGGCAAGGCGAAGGCCGGACGCACCCCGGAAGTCGCGCGTCGGTCCGCCGAACCGGGGCCATGCCTCGACTCGGATCATCTCGATCGCGGGGGCGTCCTGCGGGCCGGCCGTCACCAACGCCGAGAGCGCCAGCGCCGCCACCACCACCGTTACGGCGATGCGGGAGTCCATGCGTCACCTCCAGGGTCGCAGCCCGGGCGCTTCGGGTGCGCACGTTGCAAGACATGTCCGGGCGGCTCGACGCCCGTCACCCGCTCCGGGATCTCAGCCGCGCCGCCGATAGCCGCACCAGCCGGCAGATCACCTCGTCGGGCACGGCCTGTCTGGTCGCGAACGCAAGCTGGCGGGCGTGCTTCCCCTTGCCGGTCAGCCGAAGTTCGGGGACGTCGTCCTGGGTCACGCGGTGCAGGAAGAAGAGGCATCGGTCGCGGCCGGGCTGAATCCCGCAGACGACTCGCGTCGGGCCGTCGATCGAGTACAGCGCCATGCGCACCTTGCCACCGCCGTACAGGCCCTCCTCGACGCCATCCAGTGACTGCCTGACGATGGCCTGCAACGCGCGCGCGGTCTCGCGGACCGGCGGCGACGCCTCCCGAATGACGTCGTCGAACGACGCCGGACGCAGCGGTGGCGTGCCTCCCGACGCCCGGCGTTCCCGGGTCATCCTCCGTCCGCCAGCCGCGTCTGCAGCGCTTCCTTGTACAGCCGCGTCAACCCCAGGCTCTCCCCGGTTGTCAGCATCACGTCGTAGTCGCCGCCGGCGGCGATCCGCAGCTCCTTGACCCGCCGGATGTTGACCAGCGTGGACCGGTGGATGCGCGCGAACCCCGCCGGGGCGAGTTCCCCGAGAAGCGAGGAGATCGTGGCCCGGACGCGGTAGCGGTCGGTGCCGACGTGCAGCACGCTGTAGTTGCCCTCCGCCTCGACCCAGTCGATCTGATCCATCGGCACGTACAAGACGCGGCCGCCGCTTCGCACGAGCAGGCGTGGACCACTCCGGCGCGGCGCGCGCAGGTCCTCGACCATCGCCACGAGCCGTGACGCCATGGCGCCGGCGCGCTCGACCTCGAGCCGGCGGCGTGCCCGCGCGAGGGTGCGCTCGAGCCGCAGGCGGCCGAAGGGCTTGAGCAGGTAGTCGAGCGCGTGCACGTCGAAGGCGCGCAGGGCATGCTCGTCATAGGCCGTGACGAACACGGTGAGGGGCATCGCCTCAGGGCCCACCTGTTCGATGACGCCGAAGCCGTCAAGGCCGGGCATCTGCAGGTCGAGGAAGACCAGATCGGGTGCGAGCGTCGAGACCGCCACGACGGCATCGGGGCCCGACTGTGCCGTGCCGACGACATCGACGTCGGGCTGCGAGGCCAGCAGCGTCTGCAGCCGTTCGATGGCGAGCGGCTGATCGTCGACGACGAGCGTGCGAATCATCAGGCCACCTCCGTCTGAGCCACGACCGGGCTCGCCGCCGGCGCTGGCGCGTGCCGGAACGGCACTTCGATCGTCACGATCACTCCACCCTCCGGGTTGACGGTCAAGGCCAGCGTGTGCCGTCCGTGGTGCAGGCGTTCGAGCCGCGCGCGTGTGTTCGACAGGCCCACACCGAAGTGCGCGTCGTCGAGCGCGGGGCCCGGCAGGCCGCGCCCGTTGTCGCTCACGACGAGGCGAAGCACGCCGCCGACGCGGCGCGCGGCGATCGTCAGCAGGCCGGTACCCAGACGCGGTTCGAGCCCGTGGCGCACCGCGTTCTCGACGATGGGCTGAAGCACGAGATAGGGCACCAGCGCGTCGAGGGTCTCGGGATCGATCGCCTGCCGCACCTCCAAACGCCCCCCGAAATGGATCTGGACGATGTCGAGATACGCCTGCAGGTACTCCAGTTCTTCGGCCAGCGGCACCTCCTGCGCGCCCACCTTGTCGAGGGTGAGCCGCAGCAGATCGCTCAGCCGCTCGATCATCGCGTCGGCCCGGTCAGGATCGCGGTGGACGAGTGCGGAGATGGCGTGCAGCGTGTTGAACAGGAAGTGGGGGTGGAGCTGGCACTGCAGGGCCTGAAGCTGCGCCTCCATGAGGCGCGTCTCGAGCTGCGCGGCGTCCACTTCCCGCGCCCGCACCTCGCGGTGGTAGTCCACCGCGTGCTGAAGGCCGAGCAGCGCCCAGTAGACGGGCAGCGTCTGATCGACCATGCGGAAGAACGCTTCGTACATCGAGGCCCACCAGCTCGGATCGAGCCCCCACATCGTCTGCAACGCCACGCGGACAGTGGCCACCCCCGCAATCTGCAGCGTCGTGACGAGCACGGACGCGACGGCGTGGAAGGCCAGGGCCCGCCCCCACTGCGCGCGGTCGAACCGCACACGGCGGCCCAGCCAGAACACGGCGAACGCCAGCAGCCCCCAGCCGCACCACGTGGCCAGGTTCACGCCAAAGAGATTGAGGAACTCGAGGGCCGGGCCCGCCGGCTGCATCGTCCAGCGCGAGAGGCCGGTGGACCGTGTGAACCAGTGCGAGACCGACGCGGCAAAAAGCGCGTAGAGGACGCCCGCGGCCATGAGCGCCCGGAGCGGCACCGGCCAGCGTGGGTGCATGCGGGCACTATGGCGGGCCTCCGGCTCACCGGTCAAGGTGCCGGGCACGGGCCTCGCCGGTGTTCGTCACCGGCCGGTGCGGTTCATCCCTTGTTCCGCGTGTGGCCCTGGATCTACCGGGAGCGCGAGGGCGGCCGCCCACGCTCCATCCATCCCCGGGGGACCGGCGTTCGCCAGCCATTCTGTACGTCCTGGCCCATGCGGCTGGATCCCGGATTCATGTCGTTGAACTTCCGAACGCCTGTTCTGGGACGGCCCGGCTCGTCCCGTGACGAGCGCCGTCCATCGGTGTCGAGACAGACGTGAGTCCGGGCACGCCCGTTGCGATGACCGCGCCGTTGGCGCCTGCGCCCGCGGGCGCCGTTGCAGGAGGTGGAGAGTGATCAGACGAGCATGGATGCTGGCGACGATCGTCTCGGTGGTGTGGGGGATGGCGGTGTCGGACGCGCTGGCCCAGGGCGGCGGCGCGAGTTCGACGGCGACGATCCAGGGGCGGGTGGCGGACACGAGCGGCGCGGTCCTGCCTGGCGTGACGGTGACGGCGGAAAGCCCGTCGATGCTGGGCCTGCAGACGACCGTGTCGTCCGAGAACGGCAACTACCGCTTCCCCGCGGTGCCTCCCGGCACCTACGTGCTCACGTTCGAGCTGCCCGGCTTCAACACCGTGCGCCGTGAGAACGTCCAGCTCACGCTGGGGTTCACGGCCAACATCAACATCGAGCTCGCGCTGGCGACGCTCGAGGAAACCGTCACCGTGACGGGCGCCTCGCCGGTCATCGACACAACGGCGACGCGCGTCGTGCAGAACTTCAAGCTGGATCAGCTGCAGTCGATTCCCAACGGCCGCGACATGTGGTCGCTGCTCGCGGTGACGCCGGCCGTGCAGATGGCGCGCATCGACGTGGGCGGCAACCGCGCCGGTACGCAGACCGGATTCACGGCGTACGGCTTCACCGGCCAGGTGCGCGTCCTCATCGAGGGCATCAACACGACGGAGGGCACGGGCGCGGCCGGCTTCTACTTCGACTACTCGTCGCTCGAGGAGGTGTTCCTCGGTACGTCGGGCCAGTCGGCCGAGATGCCGAACCCGGGGGTGCAGAGCCAGTTCATCGCCAAGTCGGGCGGCAACATGTTCGCTGGTGAGGGCTACGTCGACTGGTACAACAACTCGCTGCAGGGGTCGAACATCCCGGCCGACGTGATCGCGCG
>CAZNOC010000018.1:0-30735 GCA_964574545.1 uncultured Bifidobacteriaceae bacterium
GACGACCCTGTCGTGAGCCTGGACGCCATCAAGCTGTGATCGGCGACGAACGGCGTAATAGCGAACAGCGAATTGCGAATAGCGGACAGCGAAAGGCGAAGATGAAGATCGTGATGTTCGGTAGCGGCGGTGTGGGCGGGTATTTCGGCGGACGGCTCGCGGAGCATGGTCACGATGTCACATTCCTCGCGCGTGGGGCCCATCTGGCCGCACTCCGGTCCCATGGACTGCGACTCGTGAGCCCGCTCGGCGATGCGCATGTCGCGCTCGTGCAGGCGACCGACGATCCCTCGGGCATCGGGCCGGTGGACGTCGTGTTGCTGACGGTGAAGATGTACGACCTCGACGAGGCCGCCGCGCAGCTGCCGCCCCTCATCGGTCCCGATACCGTCGTTGTCACCCTGCAGAACGGCGTCGAGGCCACCGACATCGTCGCGCGCCACGTGGGTGCCGGCCACGTGGCCGGTGGCGTCGCGTACGTCGCCGCCGTGATCGACGAGCCCGGCGTCATCCGCCACACGGCGCTCAGCCGGCTGATCTTCGGGGAGCTCGACGGGCGGGCATCGCCGCGGCTCGATGCCCTGCGCGATGCGCTGGCTGCCGCCGGCGTCGAGGCGGCCGTCAGCCCGCACATCCAGGTGGACCTCTGGTCGAAGTTCGCACGGCTGTCGGTGTTCAGCAGCATGACGACCGTCACGCGCTCGCCGATCGGCGTGCTGCGCGAGGATCCCGGCCTGCTCACCATGCTGGAGGAGGCCGTCGAGGAGTCGCTGGCCGTGGGGCGCGCCCACGGCGTGCCGCTGAGCGACGCCGTGATGGACGAAATCAAGGCCATGGTGCGCGACCTGCCGGCGAACGCGAAGGCCTCGATGCTCGAGGACCTCGAGCGCGGGCGGCGTCTCGAACTTCCGTGGCTGAGCGGGGCCGTCGTGCGCCTCGGCCGGGAGGCGGGGGTACCGACCCCCATCCATCGATTCGTGGCGACCGTCCTGAAACCGTACCAGGACGGCCGCCCCTGACAGGGCTACTGCCAGCTCGCCACGGTCTCCCGCACGAAGTCCTCGAACCTCCGGGGAGAACGGCCCAGCAGCGCCTGCAGGTCGTCCATCTCACCGGGCGAGATCTTCAGGCCGTGCTCCTGGAAGTAGCGGAACATGATCTTGAAGTCGAAGACCATCCAGGCCGGCAGGAACTGCAGGAACATCTGCTCCCACGCGTCCAGATCGTCGCCCATGTACGTGACGGGCTTGCCGAGGGCCGCCGCGTACGCGGCCGCGCAGCCTTCGCCCGTCAGTGATTCGGGCCCGGCCAGAATGAACGTGCGGCGGCTGTGGGCGCCTGGGGCGAGCGACGCCACCGCGGCATCCACGATGTCACCGACGTCAACACGGTCCACGCCGACGCTGCCGAGCGGTTGAGGATAGATGCCGTATCCGAGCAAGGCGTCCTTCAGCCAGTAGTCGTTCTGGTAGAAGCTGTTGGGCTGCAGGATCGTGTAGTCGATCCCTGACGCCTTGATCGCCAGCTCGATGGCCACCTTGCTGCCGAAGTGGGGAATGTGTGGCGCGCGCTCGACGTACTGCACGGACAGGTAGACGATCTTCTTGACGCCCTTCTGTCTGGCCCACTCCAGCGCACCAAGGCCTTCCTGGGTCTCCGTCGGGCTGACCGCGTTCAGCAGGAATACGGCATCGATCCCTTCAAAGACGGAGCCGAGGCCGCTTGGGTCGGTGAGGTCGCCCACACGGACGTCGATGCCCGACGGCAGGAGGTGTGCCTTGCTGGCGTCGCGCGTGAGGATGCGTACGTTCGCGCCGCCGTCGGCGAGCTTCCGCGTGACTCCGCTGCCGGTCGTGCCGGTCGCGCCCAGGACGAGAGTGTTCACGTGTCCTCCTGAATGGTTGGCCGCCGGATGGCGGACGCCCCGATCCTAGCCCGTATCGTTCACGAACGCTCGCGCGTTCGTTCACAACGCGCCGGCGGCAGGCGATTTTTCGCTGCCGCCGGTTGCGACACCGCGCTCCGCGCGGCGCTCGAGACGCCGCCCGGGCTGGCAGGGACGCTCTGCCGATCTCACTCGGCCGTGCCACGATTCGAGGGGTTACGCACGGCGCATCGCCAGCGCGGCGTGGAGCCAGCTCAGGCAGATGGCGTAGGTGCCGAGCACGTCGCTCGGCCAGTGCGCGCCCGGTACGATGCGAGCCAGGCCTGCCAGCCCCAGGGCCGCCAGGCAGAGTGCGATCACAGCCGTTCTCGTCGTGCTGCGCCCCGCACGAGCGGCGACGAGCAGGACGCCGCCGAACGTCACGCTGTAGAGCGTCACGAACGTCGAGGGGAACGAGAATCCGGATGGCGTGCCCGACACCGCGATCAACTCGGGCGAAGGCCGCGGCCTCGTGAACAGCTGCTTGCTGGCCTCGCCGAAGGACTGCTCGAGGGCGATCGCCACGACCAGGACGAGGGCGGCGCGCACGCCTCCCAGGTAGAATGCCCCCGCCACGGCGAGCAGCATCAGCACGATCTTGTGCGGGGCATACGCGGTGGTGATGACGGCCGGCACCCACGCACCGTTCGGCACGGCGGACTGGATCGCGCGTGCCAGGGACACGTCTCCAGGAAGGTACGGCGTGCTTGCCGCCAGCACTCCGACCACAAGGGTGACCACCGCGGCGACGAACAGGGGCAGGTACCGCGACGGCATCAGGATCTCCTCACAGTGTCACACGCCCCCGACGAAGACGCGGTCCACGAACCAATAGCCTCCGGCAAGCATCACGGCCATCGATCCACCGACGACGAGACGCTCGCCGAGGCGCGGATAGGCCTGCCGTAGGGCACCGAACAGGGCCGCGACCACGAGCACGATCGCAAGCTGACCCAGTTCGACGCCCACGTTGAACGAGAAGAGCGACCATCCAAGTGCCGTGGCCGGCAACCCGAACTCCTGCAGCACCGAGGCGAAACCGAAGCCGTGAATCAGCCCGAACGCCCCCGCGGCCACAGCTCGGATGTCACGGACCCCGGCCTCGCCTCGTGCAGCCTGTGCATGGCGCCACACGAGCAGGTTGTCCGCACCCACGACGACGATGCTGAGCGCGATGAGGGGCTCGACGATCGGAGCGGGCAGTGACACGAGGCCGAGCGCGGCGAGCGACAGCGTGATGCTGTGACCGATGGTGAACGCCGTCACGATGGCGGCAAGGCGCCAGAGCGAGCCCCCGAGCAGCAGCAGCGCGATGAGGAACAGGACGTGATCCGGCCCGATCAGGATGTGCTCGATGCCGGCCGGGATGAACACGCCCATCACCGACAGCACGCCCTGGAATGAGCCCGCGTAGTAGTCCACGCGCTGGCGGCGGCTGTCCAGGATGGCCTGGTAGCGCAGCGCGGCGTCTTCGTAGACGTTGACGAACGTCTGGTGCAGGGGATCGTAGGGGAAGAGCAGGGCGTTCACCGTGACCCGGGAGCCCCGCCCGCCCTCGAAGCGGAACGGCAGCCACAGGCTCTGCCGATCGGGCAGGAGCTCGACCGCACCCCAGATCGGCGTCACGGGCACGCCCTCACGCTGGAAGACGAGCCGTTCGTTGATGATGGCCAGCAGGCGGTCGCGGTGCGCTCGCGCCGCGCCTGGCGCCAGCAAGTCCTCTGGCGATTCGAGACCCAGCTCGTACGCCGCGTCGAAGTCGTGGACCACGAGCGAGCCGTGCAGCCCGGTCTCGTCGAGCCGCACGTCGAGGTAGCTGAAGGGAGCGGGGTGCGCCTCAGCCGTGGCGGCGAGCGCAAGGACGGCGAGGACGGCAGGGACGGCCAGCACGCGGGGCACGGGGAAGTGTATGTTCAAAGTTCAGAGTTCAGAGTTCAGAGTTCAGAGTCCTAGGTCCAAAGTTCTCCGCACCTGTCAGAATTGGCCCATGGCATCCATCGAGCCTTCGCGGCCCATCGCCTCCGGCGTCGACATCGGCCATGTGCATCTCAAGGTCGCCGATCTCGAACGCGCGCTCGGATTCTACTGCGGCGTGCTCGGCTTCACGCTGATGCAGCGGATGCCCGGCGCTGCGTTCGTGTCGGCCGGTGGCTACCATCACCACTTGGGGCTGAACACCTGGGAGAGCGCCGGCGGCTCGCCCCCGCCGCCAGGGGCCACCGGCCTTTTCCACACCGCCATCCGCTATCCGACGCGAGCCGACCTCGGCGACGCCCTCCGGCGGGTGCGCGACGCGGGGATCCCGCTCGACGGGGCCGCCGACCATGGCGTGAGCGAGGCCTTGTACCTCCGCGACCCTGACGAGAACGGCGTCGAGCTGTACTGGGATCGTCCGCGCGACGCGTGGCCGCGTGACGCGTCTGGCGCGCTGGCCATGTTCACCCGCGCGCTCGACCTGCGGAGCCTGCTGCGAGAGGTTCACAACGGGTCCGGCGGGTCCGGCAGGTCCGAGGGGTCCGACAGGTCCGGTTAGGTGTCGCGTGCGGCCGCGTCCAGGTCGTGTCTGGCTGCGCGCATGGTCATCAGGGCCCACGAGGCGAGGGTGGCGGCCGTGACCTCCGCGGCCACGAGCAGCCACGTCACCGGCTGCCATGGACCATCGACGACAAGCCCGACGAGGCGGCCCGCCGCGAGGCCCCCGAAGGCGAAGAGGGCCAGGCGCAGCCCCGCCACGACGTGCTCCCGCCGGCCGACGGCGGTCAGCATGAAGATCCCGATGCCGATCTCGAGCCCGCCGTACATCCCGCGGACCTCCGTGAACGCCGTCGGCGTCAGCAACTCGAGGTCCACGAAGCGCGCCATCGCCGCCGGCGAGACGAGGAACGCCAGGCCGAAGCCGATGAAGGCCAGCCCGCACAAGGTCAGGATCAAGCGGGGCGCCGTCACGGCGACGACTCCAGAAGCCCGGCGCGTCCCTCGTGGATGAAGTCGGTCATGGGGGCGATTCTACGACGGGATCGGGGACCGGGGACCGGGGACCCGGGATCGGGGACCGGGGATTTGCGGGGCCAGGGACTATGGGGAGCCCTTGACGGCTGCTAGAGTGAGGAACAGGAGGTGGGATGTGCGCGACCTGGGACTGGGTCTCGGCGCGGCGCTGTGGGCCGCGGCGGCGATGACGACGGGCGACTGGATCTGGGCCGTGCTCCAGCTGGAGCATCGCCCGCAGTACGGCCTCGCGCATGGCACGGCGCTCTGCATATGGATGGGTGCCTACTTCGGGCTTCTGGCCGGACGGATCGTCATGGGCAAAGTGCTCGGGGGCATCGTGGGCCTGCTGGCGGCAGCGAGCTTCTACGCGCTGGCGCCGCTCCTCGGCTACAGCGCGATGTTCCTCTCGTGGGTCGGACTGTGGTTCGGGCTGGCAGCGGTCGTCCAGTTCCTTGGGGGTCGGGGGGTTGCGACCCGGGCGGCGCTAACCCGCGCGGTGCTCGCCGCGGCGGCGTCGGGCGTGGCCTTCTACGCGGTCTCCGGGATCTGGATGGCCCGTCCTGCTGAGGTCAACTACGCGTGGAACTTCGCCGCATGGACGATCGCGTTCACTCCGGGCTGCCTGGCGCTCCTGTGCTGCACGCGCGTGGCGACCAGGCCGGACTGACCGTGGTACCTCCTGGCCAGCCCTTCCGGCCCCGGCTATCCCCCCGTCGTGCCGTTCGTCCCGGTCCAGGCGGCGCCCGGTACTTGGCGCACCGGATCCCTCGTACAATAGCCCTATGGCAACAGCCCCTTCCTCCTTCGGAATCGTGCGTCGCGGGGCCGTCCTCGGGACAGCGATGCT
This sequence comes from uncultured Bifidobacteriaceae bacterium, assembly GCA_964574545.1. Lineage (GTDB taxonomy): Bacteria > Acidobacteriota > Vicinamibacteria > Vicinamibacterales > UBA2999 > JAUXWO01. The sequence goes on from CAZNOC010000018.1 coordinate 5,763, forward strand.
GGCGGTGGTGGCCGGCGATGTCCGCACGGCAGCCCAGCCGTTCCGGGCCAGCACCGAGCTCGTGCTGGTGGATGTCGTTGCGACGCGCGCTGATGGCAACCTCGCCCGCGACCTGACGGCGGACGACTTCGAGATCTTCGAGGACGGGCGCCCCCAGGTCGTGCGGCAGTTCCAGGTCGTCGACCTCGAGCGTGCGTCCGAGCGCAGTCCGGACCCCCCCGGCGTGTTCAGTAACGAGAGCGAGCCAGGTGCGGTCTTCGCCATGGTCGTCGATGACATGATGATCGATGCCCGCCACACTCCACTGGTGCGGCAGTGGGCGCGGCGGTTCATCGACGAGCACGTGCAGCCGCAGGACTACCTGTCGGTGGTCCGCTCGGGAGGCGACAGCGGCCTGATGCTGACCACGGATCACGGGCTGGTCTCGCCCGTCATCGATCAGGTAGCGGGCCGGCGCGGCGGCAGCGACCCCGGGCAGATCACCGGCGCACAGACCGACGAAATCCCCATGCCGGGCGGCGATACCCCGGTCCTCGCAGACTTCACCGAGCTGGGCCTGCTCGAGGTAGGCGGCGAGGCACGGATTCAGGCCGAGCAGAGCCTCGTCATGCTGCAGCGCGTCGTCGAGTACCTGGCGGGGATCCCCGGGCGCCGCAAGGCCGTGCTGCTCTTCAGCCAGGGGGTGGCCTTCGATCTCGAGGCACTCGCCAACGACGAGACCACGCGGACGTTCGACGGCATGCGCCGGCTGCTCGCGGCCGCCCGGGAAGGCAACGTCGCGATCTACACGATCGATCCGCGTGGCCTCCGCGGATCGCAGGAGCCCTCGATCGGCGAGACAGCGCTGCCGGTGACGGGAGATCCCGGCCTCGACACGCTCCGCGATCTCGCCACCGCGACGGGAGGGCGCGCTGTGGTCGCTACCAACGAGCTGAGCGCCGCGTTCGATCGCATCACGCGCGAAAACCGGTTCTACTACCTGCTCGGCTACGAGCCGGTGCCTTCGACGTCGGCACGGGCGCGCCGCATCGAGGTGCGGACGCGCGCCCCTGGTGTCACGGTGCTGCATCGCCGGGCGTATGCGCCGGCCCCCGTCAACGTGGCGTCCACGCGCACAGCGGTCGTGGCCTCGCCGCTGCCGGGCGGCGGCCTACCGGTGGTCCTGGCGCCGACGCTCTTCCCGGACCCGTCGGGCGGTGCGTCGCTCGCCGTGCCCTTCGAACTGGGCTCCGGACTCACCGACGGCACGGAGGTCGATTACTCGCTGGTCGCCATCGACGGCCGCGGCCGCCAGGCCAGTGGCACCAAGGGCACCTTGAAGGCCGCGGGCGGCACCGCGCGCGGCCTGCAGCGGATGACCCTGGCGCCCGGCCGGTACCAGCTTCGGCTCGTGGCCGGGATAGAGGCGCTCGTCCAGGAAGGCGTCGCCTTCGCCAACGTCGACGTGCCGCCGGCGGGCGCGGACATGGCCGCCTGTGGCGGCTTCATGCTCGTTCAGAACGAGGGCGGGCAGGTGCGGCCCAACGTGACCCGCGTCTTCAATGCCGAACAGCCCGTGATGGTGGCCACCGTCGTCTCCGCGCGGTCGCTGCCGGAGGGTGTGCCGATGGCGTTTGGCGTGACGGCGCCTGGCAGCGACACCTCGCTCGTCTTCGAGGTGGAGCGGCCGCGTCAGATCAGCCCTGGACTCTGGCGCTTCGAGATCGCCCTGCCGGCGCCGCTGCCGCACGGGGAGCTCGAACTGGTGTTGCTCGCAGGCGAGCAGCCGCTGCCGGGGTGCCGGGCGGAGTTGAGGGTGAAGTAGGAAGGGCGGGCTAGCTGAGCGCCCCGATCACATCCCATCTCGTGATGATGTAGGTCTGGTCGCTCTTGAAATCCCGCACGAGCACGGCGGGATTCTCCGCGGTGAGCATGCCGGCCAGCGCCTCCACACTCGTCGTCACGTCCACGAAGGGGAAGGCCGGCGCCATGATCGCTTCGACCGGACCCTTGGCCACTTCCGGGTGCTTGACGATCTCCTCGTAGAGATGCGTCTCGTTGAGCGACCCCACGACCCGCCCGTCAGCCGTGACGGGGATCTGTGAATAGTCGTTGGCGATCATCAGCTGCGCGGCGTCCGAGACCGGCGCGTGCCGGTCGATGGTGACGAGCGGCGCCTTCTGCATGTGCGTGACCAGGTCGCGCGCGATGAGCCCCTTCTTGTCCAGGAAGCCCTTCGCCCGCATCCACTCGGGGTTGTACATCTTGCCCAGATAGCGGGTGCCGTGATCGTGGAAGATCACGACGACCGTCTCGCCGGCCTTGAAGCGATCGGCGAGCTGCAGCAGGCCGGCCATGGCGGATCCGGCCGAGTTGCCCGCGAAGATCCCCTCTTCGCGCGCGATGCGGCTCGTCATGATCGCCGCGTCGCGGTCGGTCACCTTCTCGAAGTGATCGATGACGGAGAAGTCCACGTTCTTCGGCAGGAAGTCCTCGCCGATGCCTTCGGTGATGTACGGGTAGATCTCGTTCTTGTCGAAGACACCCGTCTCCTTGTACTTCTTGAAGACCGACCCGTAGGTATCGATGCCCCAGACCTTCACCGAGGGCTTCTGCTCCTTCAGGAACCTGCCGGCCCCGCAGATGGTGCCTCCCGTGCCGACCCCGACCACCAGGTGGTCGATCGCGCCGTCGGTCTGATCCCAGATCTCCGGTCCGGTCTGCTCGTAGTGGGCCTGGGCGTTCGACGGGTTGTCGTACTGGTTCGCCTTCCACGAGTTCGGCGTGTCCCGCTCCAGCCGCGACGAGACCGAGTAGTAGGACCGCGGATCCTCGGGATCCACGTCGGTCGGGCAGACGATCACCTCCGCGCCAAAGGCGCGCAGCGCATCCACCTTCTCCTTCGACTGCTTGTCCGTCGTCGTGAAGATACAGGAATAGCCCTTCACGACCGCTGCGATGGCGAGCCCCATGCCCGTGTTGCCGGACGTGCCCTCGATGATCGTCCCGCCGGGCTTCAGGAGGCCCGCCCGTTCGGCGTCCTCGATCATCTTGAGGGCCATGCGGTCCTTGATCGAGTTGCCGGGGTTGACCGTCTCGATCTTGGCCAGGACGTCGGCCGCGATGACCCCGCGCGGGATGCGGTGCAGGCGCACCAGGGGGGTGTGGCCGATCGTCTCGAGGATGCTGTCGCAGATCTTCTTGGTCATGGGCTCCGTGGGCCGGATGAGGCGGTGGCAGCGGGTTGAACGACCCCAGATGATATCAAGGACGGCGCGAGAGATGTCTCGTGCTGTCACCGGCAGGGGTGCGCATCCGACGCCGTGTCGCAATCAGTCCGCGGGAGCGGCGGGAGGCGCGTCGAGCACGTCTCGGACGCGTCGAGCAAGCGCACTCGGAAGGAACGGTTTCTGGAGGAACGCCGCCCCTTCCTGAAGCACGCCGTGACGCAGCACCGCGTCGTCCGTGTAGCCCGACATGAAGAGGACGCGGGTGTCCGGCCGCGCCTCGACGAGGCGCTCCACCAGGGCGCGTCCCGGCATCAGCGGCATGACGACATCCGTGATCACCAGGGCGATACTGCCGTCGTGGTTCTGGGCGACCCGCAGCGCCTCGCGGCCATTCGAGGCCGTCAACACCGTATACCCACAGCGCTCCAGGACGAGCTGCGCCAGGCCGCGCACGGTCTCCTCGTCCTCCACGAGCAGCAGCGTCTCCGTGCCGGGCGGCATGGTGGGTGGCACGGCGGGCACGGCCTCGGGCGGCTCGGCTTCGTCGAGGGGCAGATAGACGCGGAACATCGTGCCGAGGCCGGGTTCGCTGTAGAGCGTCACATGCCCGCCCGCCTGCTTGACGATGCCGTAGACCGTGGATAGCCCGAGGCCGGTGCCCTGGCCGGCCGCCTTGGTGGTGAAGAACGGCTCGAACGCGCGCGCGGCCACCTCGGGAGGCATTCCCACGCCAGTGTCGCTGACACTCAGAATGGCATACCGGCCGGGCGCAACGTTCGGCAGCGTCGTGCTCAGACCCTCGTGCAGTGTGATGGTGCCGGTTTCGATGAGCAGCCGGCCGCCTTCGGGCATGGCGTCCCGCGCGTTGACGGCGAGGTTGATGACCACCTGCTCCAACTGGCCCGGGTCGGCCATCACGCGCGCGGGCTCGCGCGCGGAGGTCGCGAGCAGGATGTCTTCGCCAATCAGGCGGCGCAGGATGCGCTCGGTGCCGGCCACGAGGGCGGCGAGATCGACCGTCTGGGCCTCGAGCGGCTGTCGGCGGCTGAAGACGAGCAGCTGCCGCGTGAGCGCCGCGGCCTGATCGCCGGCCTGCGCGACATCGCGCACGAGCTGGCGGGCGTCTTCCGGGAGCGTCGTGGAGGACAGCAGGACCTCACTGCAGCCCGTGATGATGGTCAACAGGTTGTTGAAGTCGTGAGCGATGCCTCCTGCGAGACGGCCGACCGCCTCCAGCCGCTGGCTCATGCGCAGCTGTTCCTCGAGCCGCTTGCGATCGATCCCCACCGCGACGGTCGTCGCGATGGCGCCGAGCGCGTCGAGCGTGCGACGGTTGAGCGGGTGGCGCGCAAACATCGCCATCACGCCGACGAGCCTTTCGTCCACGAGCAGCGGATAGCCGGCGAATGAAGCCATCCCCTCGCGCTCGGCCCAGTCGGGATCGCTCACACGCGGATCGCGGGCGACGTCGTTCGACAGGTACGGGGTACGTTCCGCCGCAATCAGCCCGATCTTGAGCTCGCCAACCGGGATGCGGGAATGCGCGCCATCCAGGTGGGTGTAGCAGCCGGCGCTGGCACGGAGCAGCAGCGTGTCGCCCGCGGCGTTCACGACCCAGATTCGCGCGAACGCGGCGTGCAGATGGCGGACCATGGACTCGGCGCAGATCTGGAGCATGCCTTCGAGCGTCACCCCCTGGGCAGCGGCCAGGGCGACGTCCGCCGTGAGCATCGCCACGGTGCCTTGGCGCTCTCCGGAGACTTCGCGCATGACCACCACCGTCCCGCCGGGACGATCGTTGGCGCCCCGGAGGCGGCTCGTGGTGACGTCGACGGGGAGCCGGCGGTCGTCCCGGTCCACGAGTACGGTGTCCCGCGACGAGTACCCGGTGGGGCCCTCATCGTGCGCGTCGGCCTCGACGGGGGCGGCCGAGGTCCGGTGCACGAGCCTCACCACCTCCTGCATTGGCCGGCCGAACGCCTGCTGGCGCGGCCAGGCGGTCAGGATCTCCGCGGCGTCGTTGAGGTATGTCACGTGCCCTTGCGAGTCCGCGGCGACGACGGCGGAGGCCACTTCCTCCATGTCGTCGGCAAACCATTGCTCCAACTGGCGGAGCCGCGCGTCGGCCCGGTGCTTGTACAGCGCCATCTCGATGTTGGCGTGCAACTCGCGCTCCGAAAACGGCTTGACGATGTAGCCGAAGGGTTCGGTGATCCGCGCCCGCGCCAGCGTCTTCGGATCCGTATAGGCCGTCAGGTAGATGACCGGGAGGTGATACCGGCGGCGAACGCGTGCCGCGGTGTCGATGCCGTCCATCTCGCCCTTCAGCACGACGTCCATGAGGATCAGGTCGGGTTGGGCCTGCTCGACGAGCGTGAGCGCCTCCTTTCCGGACGAGGCAATCCCGGCCACCCGGTAGCCGAGCCCCGTGAGGCGCGCCTCGAGGTCACGGGCAATGATGATCTCATCCTCGACGATCAGGATCGACACCGGGGCGCTCGTCACTGGCGCTCCTTGTAGTGCAGCTCCGCGAACGTGATCGAGACGGTCGTGCCCGCGGGGCTGCTGTCCATCTGCATCTCTCCGTCGAGTTGCCGCGTCAGGTCGCCGACCAGCCGGAGGCCGAGCGAGGAGCTCATACGCCACGCATTGCCGGCAGGCAGCCCGACACCGGTGTCCTTGACCGTCAGGTGGTATTGGCGAGGACCTGTCGTGCGCAGGGCGATCAGCAGCTCTCCCGTGGCGCCGGGTTCGAACGCGTGCTTCAGGGCATTGGACACCAGCTCGTTGATGATCAGCCCGCAGGGGACCGCCGTGTCGACCTCGAGCGCCGTGTCCTCGACCTCGGTCCGGACGACGAGCCGGTGGTGGGCGACGCCGTAGGTGCGGATCAGATCAGAGACGAGGTCGCGGACGTAGTCGCCGAAGTGCACGGTCGTCAGATCGGCCGACCGGTACAGCTTCTCGTGGATCAGGGCGATGGACTTCACCCGGCTCTGACTCTCGGTGAGCGCGGCCAGCGTGTGGGGATCCGACGTCTCCGACGATTGCAGCGAGAGCAGGGACGAGATCACCTGCAGGTTGTTCTTCACGCGGTGATGCACTTCCCTGAAGTACATGTCGCGTGCCTCATCGGCACGCGCTTCGATCCGCTTGCGCTCGGTCGCATCCCGGACGACCCCCAACACGAGCGAGTCCGGCCCCTGATTGAGAGGGCTCAACATGATGTCGACAGGGAACTCGGAGCCGTCGCGCCGCCGCCCGAGCAGTTCGAGGCCCTCACCCATCGGACGTGTGCGGGGCACGGCGATGTAGTCGGAGCGGTGGCCCACGTGTCTGGCGGCGAATCGCTCCGGGATCAGGATTTCGACCGCTCGACCGATGAGCTCGGCCCGGCGGTATCCGAACATCTGCTCGGCCTGTGTGTTCGCCCGCGCAATGATGCCGCCCTGATCCACGAGCAGGATCGCGTCTGGGGCGAACTCGAAGATCCGGTACAGGATCTCCTGTCCGTCGGCGGTCAAGTCGCCACCGACGGGCAGGCCCAGACCGTCGGGGACGCTCCGGTCAGCGGGCACGCACCTCCTTTCTCGCCAGTGCGGCGAACCTCGCGCCAGCCTAGCACGGGTTTCCATCGGTGCCCTCATCAAAGGGGACCGGTAACGTGCAAGTGTCGTAGACTGGAGCGGCTCGGACGGTGTGCCGCCGTGGTGGTGGCGCCGGGATCCAGACCAGTGGTGGCCAGCGAGGCGAGGCGCGCTCGCAGGCTGGCAGGTCTCAGCACAGCCGAGCTGGACAGTCATTCAAGGAGCGTCAGGCGCCATGGGCGATCGGAAGCGAATGTTTGTCACCGGCCGGACCACGGTCCTGGCCATCCTCCTGGCGATGGGAGCCACGGCGTGTGCCACCACCCAGGCGGCGCCTGCGGCCACGACTGCCGCCACCCAGGCGGCTGCGGCCGACGGCGCCACCCGGTTCGCCGTGTCCCCCGATGGCACCCGCATCGCGTACGAGGTACGGGGCGAGGGACCGGCCCTGATCCTGGTTCACGGGGCCGGCCAGACCCGCCGCGAGTGGGACACGATTGGATACGTCACGCCGCTCGCCGAGCGATTTACGGTGATCATCGTTGATGGCCGCGGCTTCGGAGACAGCGGGAAACCGGTCGAGGCCTCCGCCTACGCGGTGGATCGCCAGGTGGAGGACCTGCTGGCCGTGGCGGATGCCGCCAAGGTGGACCGCTTCCACCTCTGGGGCTACGGGCGCGGCGCCGTGATCGGCCGCTACCTCGCCGCGCGTTCGGACCGGGTCCAGGCGATGGTCTATGTCGGCGTGCCGTTCGGGCCGGCCCTCTCGGAGACGCTGGCCCTGGCGGCGAGGGGCCTCGCTGCCAAGTGGCAGCCGATTTTCGACGCGCAGCATGCCGGCACGCTCGGCACCATGCGCCTCACCGACAGCGATCGCGAGACCCTGCAGCGCGGTACCCTCGAGGTGATGGTGGCCCTGCAGACGGCCATGCTCGACTACCCGCCGCTCGAGCCGGGTGAGCTGAAGGCCCCCACGCTGTGGCTCGTCGGGACCGCCGACGAGGAGTCTGTCGAGTCCGCCAAGGCCTACGAGGCCAAGCTCGAAGGCACTCCTGTGACGCTTGTGCAGGTGAGCGGCGCGAACTATTCGGAGATGTTCACGCGCGTCAACACCATGTTGGAGCACGGCGTCGGGTTCCTGCAGAAGCAGGCCACGCCGTAACGCCGTGGCCGCGCCCTCTCGCGTCAGCCGTCGCGCGTTCCTGGCACAGTCGGCGGCGTTGACGATGGCGATTCCAGCGGCCGGCGCACAGCAGCGGCCGGCCGCCCCGCCGGGATCCGGCACCCGGCTCGTCCTGCTCGGCACCGGCGGAGGGCCCAGCCCCAAGCCCGATCGTTCCGCGCCGGCTCAGGCCATCGTCGTGGACGGCGCGGTGTATGTCGTGGACTGCGGCAACGGCACGCCACGCCAGTACGTGCGCGCGGGGCTCACGTTCCCCGCCCTTCGTGGCGTCTTTCTGACCCATCAGCACTCCGATCACAACGCGGATTTCGGCAACCTCTTCCTGCTCGGATGGACGACCGGTTTGTCGCAGCCGGTGGCGGCATACGGCCCGCCGCCGCTCGCGCGCATGACGGAGCTCTTCCTCGAGATGCAGGCCTACGACATCGAGACGCGGATCAGGGACGAAGGCCGCCCGCCGCTGGCGCCACTGATCCGCACGCGTGAGATCCGGGACGCCGGGCTCGTGCACGAGGACGCCCAGGTACGCGTCACCGCGGCGCTCAACGAGCACCCCCCGGTCGTGCCGTCGCTGGCGTACCGGTTCGACACCCGAGACCGATCCATCGTGATCTCGGGGGACACGAACCGGTCGGACGCCGTCATCGCGCTCGCGAAGGGCGCCGACGTCCTGGTCCACGAAGTGCTCTACGAGCCTGGGATCGACCGCATCTTCGGGACCGATTCCAACGCCCGCCGCCTCCGCCAGCACATCGTCGACAGCCATACAACGACCGAGGACGTGGGCCGAGTGGCCGCTGCCGCGGGGGTCGGGACGCTCGTGCTCTCCCACTTCGTCCCCGGCGCCGATCCGACGGTGACCGACGCCATGTGGCTCGAGGGTGTCCGGAGGCACTTCAGCGGCGAGGTGATACTGGGCCGGGACCTGCTCGTCATCTGAGGATGACGACGCGACGGCGTCTGCTCCGAGCCGGTACCGAGGCGCAACACAGACGTAACGTCGAGGTAACGCGCATGTAACTTCGGGCGGCGATCATACGGCCGTGCGAACGACGGCGCGTGCGCTCATCCTCGCCGCCGCGATGGCTGGCCCGGCGGCCCAGACTGCCACGGCCCAGACTGCCGGGGCGCATGTGCCGACGCAGGACGAAGAACCGGCGCCGCCGGCGATTCGGCGTTGGCTGGACCTCCAGCACCTGCACCTGTCGTCGCGCTACCGGTGGGTGAAGGCCTCCGACGGCCGTCTGATGTCCAGCACCGTCCAGTGGCAGCCGCAGGTGCGGGCGCGCGTGCTGTTCGATCGAGACCAGCGCTTCAGCCTGCACGTCGGCGCGTTCAGCGGCAGCCAGTTCGTCTCGGGCTGGAATAACACGGGCGGCGGGATCGGACTCTTTGCCGGCGATTTCAGCGTGAAGCAGCTGTTCGTCTCGGCGCAGCCGGCGCGCGGCCTCGAACTGCAGGCCGGCGGGCTCTACATGCTTCGCGGCGAGAGCACCGAGGTCACGAGCTACGACAACGACGCCTACATCGTCGGGGAGCGCGTGTCGTGGCGCCCGCGCCGGGGGGCGGTCACGCAGGTAGCGGTGACGGCGGGCTACATCGGCGACTTCCGCGAGCCGAACGTGTTCCGCCGGTTCGATCGACTGAACGAGTGGAACTACGGGCACGTCCTCGTGGGCGCGCGGCTCGCCGAGCGCGTGCATGTCTCGGCCGACTACACCCACGAGGATGGGCGCGAGATCCTGCGGCAGGGCCTGACCGTGCGGATGCCACCGTCGGTGAAGGGGCTGACCGCGGTGAAGGTCGAGGCGTACGAACGGCTGGATCCGGAGCCCGCCCAGGGGTTCAACGTGACCGCGGATCTGCGGCCGCATGAGCGATTCGCGATGACGGTGGGCATCGCGTCCATCGACAGGCAGTACGGCCCGCTCAACGCCGACCGCTACGAGGTGGGGACGCGGTTCTACTCCATGGGAAGCGTAGCCCTCACGCCCGGTGTGTCGATCGGGTGGTTTCAGGGCGAGGCGTTCGCCACCTCGTACCCCATTCCCAACCAGCACCGGTTCGAACTGCTCGTGACGATCAACCCGACCGCCACCCTCAAGAAGCGGGGCGTCTTCTAGCCGCCAGCGTCAGTAGCCCCAGGGCCGGGGCGGCGCCTCCACCGGCGTGGACAGGTCGAACTCCAGCCGCACCGAGTGCCCGAACTTCGGCCAGTGCACACCGTACTGGAGCGTCTGGTCGTCCACGAAGTCGAAGAACCAGAAGTTGTCCGCCCGATCCGGCAAGATCGCGGCCGTGTGCGCGTCGGCCGGGAAGATCTGCCGGTGTGCGAGGCCGGGTACGGGTGCATCGCCGCCGTACTGGGTGACCGTATCTTCGCTGCCGTCTTCGTGCCGGTGGTCGTGCTTGAGACGGATCGTCCCCCCGACGCGCGTCAAGATCCAGTTCCGCGACCGGTCGTCATTCTCGTGCAACGCGGCGTGAATCCGGTCGTCACTGCACTCGAGCACGTGCATCACCAGCGCCCGCCCTTCGAGACCCGCGCGGTAGTAGGGCGTCACGTCGGAGACGGTGCCTCCATAGGCGCCTCCGCAGTACGCGGCGAAACGCGCCCAGAATGCTTCCTGCTCCGGGGGGAGACCGGACGATGCGCCCGCCGGTTCTTGCGCCGTGCTCGTCGCGGCGTCCTCGGATGGGGGAGTGCCGCAGGCCAGCAGCAGGAAAGACGCGAGTGCGACGGCCGCGGCCGCCAGCGTGGTCATCGGAGCCATGGGGGTCCTCTCAGGGGCTTCGCCGTGAATGTCGAGTCGATTATTCTCCCGGAGGAGCCTTGTTGGGAAGCTTTCGCGACGCAGCCTTCTGGACGGCGCTGGCCTGCCTCGGCGGCGGTGCCTGTGCGCCCGCGCCACACGCCGATTCCGTGCGGGCGACGGTGCCGCAGCGTGGAGTGGTCACCGTTGTCGTAGTACCCGACCTCGTGCCGCCGGGCGACCTGGAGGTCGTGTCCGTCTCACAGCCGGCGCACGGCCTGGCGCAGACCGGTGCCCGAGGCTCGGTCGTCTACGCTCCGTCCACGACCTTCACGGGCGAAGACTCCTTCACGTACACGTTGCGGGACCGCGCCGGCCGGATGGCGACGGGGGGCGTCACGATCACGGTGGTGCCGGTGAACGACCCTCCGGAACCCCGGCACGACCTGTTCACGATCACGTGGGTCGAGGCGCTTGCCGGGGCCAGGCTGGAGGTGCTATGGAACGACATGGATGTCGATCGCGATCCGCTGCGGGTGGTCGGGGTGACGGATGGCGACCGCGGGTCGGTCACCATCGCTGACGGCGGCGGGGCGGTCATCTACCGGGCGTGGGCACGCTTTCGCGACGTGGACACGTTCGAGTACACCGTGTCGGACGGCGAGCACGAGGTGACGACGTGGGTTGTGGTGCAAGTGACGGAACCCTGAGATCGGCACCCCCGAGGCTCACGGAGACACACGTCGACGAAGCCTGCGCGCCGCGCCGCTGGTTCCTGCTATATTCCGCGGGAGGCTCACGGCGCCGCCTCGACCCAGGCGGCAGCTGACAGCCAATCCCCGGAGGCCACATGTTCGCCAGATTGACGACCGCGCTCTGCCTGAGCCTCGCCCTCGCGCTACCGGCCACGGCCCGCGCGCAGGCGCCGCGCGTGCTGCTCGACATTCCGTACGTGCAGGGCAGTCTCAGCCCGAACCAGACGCTCGACCTCTATCTGCCTGACACCACCACGCGCTTCCCCGTCGTGGTCGTCGTCTTTGGCGGCGGCTTGCGTCAGGGAGACAAGAAGGAAGAAGCGGCGATCGGCCGGCGGCTGGCCACCGAAGGGCTCGGGGCCGTCGTGATCAACTACCGGTTGTCGCCGGCCGTGGAGCATCCCGCGCACGTACAGGACGTCGCGGCGGCCGTCGCGTGGACGAAGGGTCGCATTGCCGAGTACGGCGGCGACCCTGACCAGGTGCATGTGCTGGGCTGGTCTGCCGGTGCGTATCTCGCGGCTCTCGTCGCGCTGAACGACGACTACCTCGGCGCGCACAAGCTGACGCCAGGCGCGCTGCGCGGCGTCATTCCGATCAGCGGCTTCCACCATGTGGAGCGTGTGGCGCCGAATCGTCCCAAGGACACCTGGGGAACGGAGGCCTCGGCCTGGCCCAGGGCCTCGTCCGCGGCGTACGCGCGTCGTGACGCGCCGCCGTTCCTGCTGCTCTACGCCGACGGCGACGCGCCCGACCGCAAGCAGGAAAGCCGCGACCTGGCCAAGGCCCTCGCGGATACGGGGCATACAAGCGTCCAGCTGCGGCAGATCGATGGCCGCGACCACACGAGCATCTGGCGCAACATTGCCGACAGCGGCGATGCCGCGCTCGGTGCCATCACCGCGTTCGTTCGCAGCCAGCAGTCGATGCGCTGACGGACCGCCGGGGGTGGTCGAACGGTGAAACGCGCTGCGAATCACCGTCGGGTCGTCCGTCAGACGACGTTGCGTTCGCCCTCGCCACTGCCGCTTGCGAAGCGCGCGTGCGCGAAGCGCGACATGTCGAACTCCGGGTCGCGCCCGGCCAGCAGGTCCGCGAGCAGGCGTCCCGCCGCCGGTGCGTGCATGAACCCGTGCCCGCTGAAGCCTGCGATGGTGTAGAAGCCCTGGACCCGCCCTGACGGGCCGATGATCGGGTTGTGGTCCGGCGTCATCTCGTAGAGGCCCGCCCACGCGTGCGTGACGGCGGCGTCTCCGAGCGCTGGCAGTCGGGTGATGGCCACCTCCGTCACCTGCGGCAGGAAATCCCAGCGGACGGTCATGTCGAATCCGATCGGCTCCGCAGGGTCGCCCATGCCGAACAGCAGCCCCCCGCCCTCCCGGTGGAAGTAGAAGCTCGTGTCGAAGTCGATCACCATTATCCGGTCTGATGGCACCTTCCCTCGATGCGCCTCCGCGTCCCAATGGGCGCCGCCCGCCGGCTGGGCGATGAAGATGTGCCGCCGCAGCGGGTCCACCGGCACGGTCACGCCGGCCATCGCGCCGATCTGACGTGCCCACGGACCAGCGGCGTTCACCACGGCCCCTGTGGCGATGCGGCCGCGTGTGGTGGCGACGCCGGTCACGCGGCCGTGACTCACTTCGAGTCCGGTGACCTCCGTGTCGCGCAGCAACCGCACTCCGGCCGTTTGCGCGGCCCGGGCGAACCCCGTGGTGACGCCGTTCGGATCGGCAATGCCGTCCCGCGCGCAGAACGTGGCCGCGCGCACGCCATCGACGACGAGGCCGGGCACCCGATCGGCCGCCTGGCTGGCATCCAGCCATTCCACGTCCACGCCCGCTGCGCGCTGCACGTCCACATTCGCCCGGAATGCGGCCTCGCTGGCCTCGCTCGCGAGGAGGAACAGATAGCCATCCTGCCAGAAGTCGATGGGCGTGCCCGTCTCGGCTTCGAATCGCTCGAGCAACGCGATCGACTCGATCGAGAGGGCGATGTTGGCCGGATCCGAGAACTGATGCCGGACGCCGCCCGCATTGCGTCCCGTCGAGCCCGTCGCGAGCTGCGCGTCGCGCTCCACGAGCACGATGTCGGTCAGGCCGAGCCGTGTCAGGTGATAGGCGGTGCTGGCGCCCATGCAGCCCCCGCCGATGATGCAGATGTCCGCCGTCTCCGTCGCCACGTCCAATCCTCCGTCGTCTTCGCGCCCTTCACAGCTTACACTTGCCCCATGCCGCTCCTCATTGTTGCCCTGGTGCTCGTCCTCCATGCCCCCGTCCTGGGACAGGCGCCGGAGACCGTGGTGCTGCGTCCAGACCGTGTCTTCGATGGCGACGCGCTGCACTCCGGCTGGGTGGTCGTGGTGCGGGGCGATCGCATCGACGCCGCCGGGCCTGCGGCCTCTGTCGCCATCCCCGGCGGCGCTCGTGAAGTGATGCTGCCGGGCCGGACGCTGATGCCCGGGCTCATCGAGGGGCACTCCCACCTGTTGCTCCATCCATACGACGAGACGCCGTGGAACGACCAGGTGTTGCGCGAGTCGCTGGCCTACCGCACCGCACGCGCGGTGGTCCACGCCGAAGCGACGCTGATGGCGGGCGTGACGACGGTACGGGACCTGGGCGCCGAGGGCGCGGCCTATGCCGACATCGGCCTGAAACAGGCCATCGATGACGGCGTGATTCCCGGCCCGCGCATGCTCGTGGCGGGGCCCGCCATGGTAGCGACGGGCAGCTACGCGCCAAAGGGCTTCGCGCCGGAAATCGACGTGCTGCAAGGCGCCGAGGAGGCGGACGGAATCGAGGGCGTGACGCGTGTGGCGCGCAGGCAGATCGGAAAGGGCGCGGACTTCATCAAGGTCTACGCCGACTACCGCTGGGGGCCGAACGGCGAGGCGCGGCCGACCTTTACGCTCGACGAGCTCGAAGCGATCGTCGCGGTCGCGGGCAGCAGCGGCCGACCGGTCGTGGCCCATGCCGCGACGGCCGAGGGGATGCGCCGTGCGATCCTTGCCGGCGTCGAGACCATCGAGCATGGCGACGGCGGCACCGCGGACATCTGGCGCCTGATGGTCGAGCACGGCGTCGCGCTCTGTCCCACGCTGGCCGCCCCAGACGCGATCGCGCAGTACGGGGGGTGGAAGAAGGGGCAGCAACCTGAACCCGCACGAATCCGCGAGAAGCGTGCCGCCTTTGGAGAGGCCTTGAAGGCCGGAGTCACAATCTGCTTCGGCGGGGATGTCGGCGTCTATCCCCACGGCGACAACGTCCGGGAACTCGAGCTGATGGTCGATCACGGCATGACCCCGCTCGCTGTCGTCCGTGCGGCCACCTCGGTGAACGCCCGCCTGTTTCACCTTGCCGACCGTGTCGGCCGCGTGGCTCCGGGACTGCTCGCCGACTTGATCGCCGTTGACGGGGACCCCACGACCGACATCACCGCCCTCCGACGCGTGACGCTAGTCATGCTAGGAGGCAAGATCGTCAGATAGATTCATCTGGTGATCTCGTCACGTGGTGATGTGGTGAATGGGATGTGCGATGTGGCGATCTTGGCGGCCGGGCCGAATCTATCTTGTGAACGCCGGCACCGCTTCGCGGCGCCTCGCGCCGGGAAGTGCCAGATCACCAGATGGATGCAACCCGGCACCCGAAAGATCACGAGATAGATGCATCCCTGGCCATTGAAGATCTGGAGATCGCACATCCGATCTCCACATCACCACATCACGAGATCAACAGATGCCGGCGTCTTGATCTCTCTATCTGTCCATCTATCTATCTTCCCAGAATCGTCGCTGCCCTGAAGGTGTCGTCGGCCGACTGCAGGATGATCTGCTTCAGTCGCGGCGGGTAGTTGGCGGGAAGCGACTCGAGGAAGCCTTCGACCATCTCGGCCGCCTCGGCGGAGTTGTGGCCGCCAAGGGTCTGATCGAGCCAGCGTTTCGGAAAGAAGATATCCCCGGTCTTCTGAATCTCCCACAGCAGTTCCAGCGACGGGGCAATGTAGCGAGCAGACGATGAGGCGCGAAGGGGGTGGTGGAGGTAGCCCAGGCCCTCGAGGACCCAGGGCTCGCGACGACGGTTGGCCATATCCTTCAGGCTCTCGAACCAGCGGGCGCGCACGGCCGGGTCCGCCGAGAGTGCCGGCATCACGAAGGCGAAGCGCGCCTTGCGATCCGGATTCTCGATGCGCTCGTGCTCGGTCGCCAGCACGTCGTTCCACCCCGTCACTTCCCGCACCGCCAGCTCGAGTGCGAGCGTCGTGTAGTCGGCCTCCGCCAGAGGCAGGCCGGGGACCGCCTCTTCCTTTGCCCACACCGCGCGCAGCCACATCACCGTCGCCGGAGTGGTGGCCACGGTCCGCAGGGCCCCGAACCACGCGGACTTCTGGCCGGCGGTCTCGGCGCGCGCCAGTCCGTCCCGAAGCGCGCGTTCGAGGGCGGCTGCGCGGGCGCCCCGTTCTTCCGGCGTGAGGAACCGCCACCAGGCGTTGCCCAGGTACCCGAGCACACGTTGCCGGTTCAGCTCGTCGGTCTCCGCTGCGAGTGCCGCCACCGTCAGGTCCACAAACACCGCCGGACGGATCCCCTGCTCCAGCAGGGCATCCCACATCGTCACCCACGCCGCACCGCGCGTGAGGGCATCAGGGATGTCGGGCAGGGACGTGGACAGGTACGCGAGGGAGGTGGGATCAAGGGCGACGGCCCCGTACGCCCAGCCCCCGCCGTTCGGGAGGACAAAGCGCGGCGCCGGCTGGCCCACCGCTTCGGGAACCTCGACATCCGCACCGTGGAGCGGCACTTCGATCAGCCGCACCCCGGTCCCGTCGCCAATGGCGACACGCAGCTGCTGCGGCCAGAACAGGGGGCGTTCCCAGTAGTCACGCTGGCGGAAGCCCAGGCGCGCGATCCGGCCGTCCTTGACCTCGAGGTCGGTCGAGATCACGGGCCGTCCGAACGTCTCCACCCACACCCGGCTCCACTCGACGAGGTCGATGGCCGTCCGCTCGTCGAGGATCGTGATGAGGTCCTGCCACGTGGCGTTTCGGAAGGCGTACCGCTCCAGGTAGTCGCGCAGGCCGTCCCGGAAGCTGGTCTCGCCCATCAGATCCTCGAGATGCCGCATCACGATCGGCGCCTTCTGGTAGATGATCGCGCCGTACAGGCTGCCGGCCTCGTTGAGGTTCGCGAGCGGCTGGCGGATCGGGTTGGCGCCGCCGGTGCGGTCCACGTCGTACGCGGCAGGGTAGTGCGACAGCACGAAGCGCAGGTCGTGGTTGACCTCGGGGAACGACGGGTTCACGATCTTCGCGGCCATGAAGTTGGCGAACACCTCCTTCATCCAGACATCGTCGAACCACTGCATGGTCACGAGATCGCCGAACCACATGTGCGCCGTTTCGTGCGCGATGAGCGACGCGCGTCCCAGGTGCTGGTTCTGCGTGGCCGACTCGTCGAGCAGCAGGGAGGCGGCGTTGTAGAGGATCTTGCCGGCGTGCTCCATCCCGCCGAACTGGAACGCGGGGATCAGGACGAAATCGAACTTCCCGAAGGCGTACGGGAGATTCGTGTAGCGCTCCATGTAGTCGAGCGCCGTCGCGTGGAGATCGAAGATGGCCTCCCGGTTCCTGACCACCTTGGCGGCGTCGGTCTCGCGGTGGAACATCCGGAACGTCCGGCCGCCCCTCGAGGCCGTCTCGACCTGGAAGTCGCCGGCGACGAAGGAGAAGAGGTAGGTCGACAACGGTTCGGTTTCCTCGAAGCGAACGGTGGTGGCCTCCCCTGACACCGTACGGTCCGTTTCGGCCGCGTTGCCGACGGCCTGCCACTCCGATGGCACCGTCAGCGTCAGCGTCCAGCGCGCCTTGAGGTCCGGTTGATCGAAGACGGGGATCGCCTGGCGGGCGCGGGCGGGCACGAAGAGCGCGTAGAGGAAGTCGGGGTTGCGATTGAGCGACGCGTCCCCCGCGGTGAAGTCGATGCGAATCTCGTTGGCGCCCTCCCCGAGGGCCGCGGCGGGCACCTCGAGATGGCCGGCCTCGAAGACGATGGGCGCCGCGGCACCGTTGACCTCGAGCGTGTGGACGTGGTCGCGCGTGGTTTCGAAGTCCAGCACGAGCGGGCTCGTGGCGTCGGCGAGATGGAACCGCAGCGTGGCGCGACCGGCGAGCGGCGCTCCCGGATCGCGCGGGACCGTCAGCGACAGGGCGTACCGCAGGTCCGACACCCGCCGGGCGCGGTCCTCGGCGAGGGCGAGCGACACGCCGGGCTCGGCGAGCGACTGCGCGGCGGAGGGGAGAGCGCAGCACAACAGCAGAACGATCGCCAGCAGCGTGGGCATGCCGTCAGCCTCAGCGTTCGGGTACCGCGAGGACGAGCGCCCGGCCGGACTCGAGCACGGCGCTCGCAATCGCGCCTGGCGTCCCGCGGCCGGCCCTTCGCAGGCCCATCACCACGAGGCCCACCTGCTCGTGCTGCGCGGCACGCGCGATCTCGCTGGCGACGGCTCCCTTGCGGATGATGACCGCCGAGATGGACACATCGGCCTGCTTTGCCAGCCCCCGGAGATCGCGCGCGACGTCGTGCTCGTCGGCAGTCGCAGCCGCGACGCTGAGCAGCATGAGCGGCTGGTGCGCCAGCGTGGCGAGTGCCGCGGCCATCCGTAACTGCGTCTCGTTGGGCTCGGCCAGATCGACCGCGGCGACCACGGCGCCGAAGTGGAGGCTGACGCGATCCGGCGACAGCGAGACGACCTCCATGTCGCCGGGGGGCACGAGCAGCACGGGACGGTCGGCCTCCTTGAGCAGCTGGGTCGTGGTGGATCCGAGCAGCAGCCGCGCCAACGCTCCCCGCGCGCGCGAACCGGTCACGATCAGATCGGCATTGCGCTCGCGAGCGATCCGGAGGACGGCGTCTGCCGCCTCGCCGCTCGTCGCGACGATGTCCGGACCGGTCACATACGGGGCGCCGTAGGGCACCGTGTCGAGGTAGAGCGCCTGAAGGCGACGCTCACTATCGCTGGCATCACCGGCGCTGCCGACGTGCACCAGCGTCAGCCGCGCTCCGCAGGCGCCGGCGACACCGACGGCGTGGTAGAGCACGGCGCGGGAGCGCTCCGACAGATCGAGGGCACACAGCACCGAACGAAAGGGCGTCACACGGGCATTCTACGCCAGCGGACCAGCCGCCAGGCCCCCGAAGCGAAGGGCGGCAAGAGTCACGGTGTCAGGCAAGGCGGAGCGGTGTGTCGATGGCGGGGTGCCGGGCGGAGGCTCAGCGAGCGGGAGGTTCGGCGAGGGCGGCTTCGATGGCCGACTCGACCGAGGCGTGGCCTGGCTGGACGAGGCTTCCGAAGAAGGCCCGGGGCATGCCATCCCTGCCGATCAGGAACTTCGCGAAGTTCCACTGTGGACGTGGCCCAGCACTGGTGAGGAGCGCGTAGACCGGCGACTGGCCCTCCCGCGAACGCACCCCCGTCCGGGCAAACACCGGAAACGTGATGCCCCGGATGTCGCACGTCCGGCGAATGTCCTCCGACGTGCCCGGCTCCTGCCACCCGAAGTCGTTGCTCGGGAACGCCAGGACGACGAACCCCCGCTGCCGATGACGCTGGTAGAGCCGTTCGATGTCGGGGTACTGCGTGGCGAGCCCGCACTCGCTGGCCACGTTCACGACGAGCGCCACCTGTCCTCGATACGCGTCGAGATGGACCGGGCGTCCGTCCAGGCCGGCGACCGCCAGGTCGTAGACGGACGGCCCGTCCGAGTCCGTCTCAAGGAAGACCACACCAGCGAGCGGCCGGTACAGCAGGAGCACGCCGGTCAGCAGCATCAGGAGCGAGGGGACCACGACAAGGGGCCAGCGTCGATGGGGAGGGTTCGCGCTCAGCATGCGGGGATCGTTGGTGAGACGCGGCGAAACAGGACGAGGGTTCCGGCATCGTCCGTAGCCGGAACCCTCGTCGGGGGTGGCAGCATCAGAAGCGGACGGTGAGCACGGCCGACACGGGCAGCGACCAACGGCTGCCGACGTCGTTGAGGTTCTCGAGGCCCGTGCCCGCGAGTCCCTCGATCTCCGTCAGCTTGCCCTGCCACCGCAGTCCCGCCTCGGCGCCGAGCGAGAGGTTCGGTCCGAGCCTGAAGCTCAGGCCGACGTCTCCGCCGAACAGGCCCACCGTGGACGTGTCGTAGAACGGCGTGTCGGCGAGGACGACGCCGGCGGCGGGCACGCTGAAGGTCGAGGGAATGGCCTCGACGCGACGGATGCCGCCGACGACATTCACGTAGGGCGACAGCGCGCTGCCGGCGGCGAGATGCACGCGCAGGCCGCCCTCGACCGACAGGTCCTCGTAGTCGGCAAACAGGCCGTTCAGGACCAGACCCGCGACCGTGCCCACCTGCAGCAGCTCGGACTCCGCGCGGCCGAACGTCACGTTGCCAATCACTTCGACGTTGTCACTGACCCCGTAGCCCAGGCCGGCGCCGAAGCGATAGCCTCGCTTGTACACATCATTGAAGCCCTTGGCGTCGACCGATGTCGGCAGTCCCAGCACCGACCCCGAACCGCCTTCGTGAAGATCACCGCTGGCCGTGGTTTCCAGTCCGCCCTTGACGGTGAGGGACACCCGGCCGCGCACGCCTTCATCCTGCGCCGCCGCCGGCGCCGCCATCAACACCGCCGCGCACACTGCTCCCAGTACGACTCGCATCATCGCTACGCTCTCCTGATAAATTAGAGTGGCCAGCGCCGATTCGCCCGGCACGTCCGGTCGCCCACTGCCACCCGGTGATTCGTGGGGGTCGTCACCTTCCTCTTGAATGACGCGGGGATCCGGGTGCGGGTTGCATCTGTGTCGCCAGGCTCGCGGACGACGAACGCGGTCGTTCGTCCGGTCCGGAAAGGAATCGACATGATCTCGAGACGCGACGTACTGACCGGGGGCGCCTTCGGCACGGCGTTCGGGGGCGTGGAGGGGGCCGCGCAGAGCGACGCGCAGACGCTCGCGGAGTTGCAGCGCATCCGGCGGCAGCTCGAGGGCGTGACCGGCGAGCTTCAGAAGGCCAATGCCGGGTGCTTCACCGGAGACTGCGAGGCCGTCACCAAGGTGCGCGACGGGCTGACACTCCACCTGCGCGCCGCGCAGAAGTTCCCGGACTACGTCGAGGTGGCCAGCGACGTGTACCTCGATCTGTACGATTGGCACGTCCGCAACCAGCAGCCGCTCACGGTGAGCCGGCTGTCCGATGGTCGCTACACGCTGCTCTTCATGTTCACGTCGGTCGTGCTGCGGCCGGACGCCACCGCCGGGTTCGTGGGCGTCCCCTACGACGCCCGTTGAAGGAGGTCTGACCGATGCCCGATGGCGCGCGACCACCTGCGCTCGACCGACTGCTCGACGAGATCGCCGCGTGCGAACGCGATGCGCATGCGCTCGTGGACGATCTGTCGGAGGACGACGTCAACTGGCAACCGCAGCCGGGCAAGAGCTGGAGCATCGCCCAGTGCCTCGATCACCTGGCCAGGATGAATCGCGTCTACCTCGATGGATTCGCGGCGGCCGTCGCGCGGGCGCGCGCCGAGGGGCGCGGGCCCTTCGTCAGCCTCCACCCGGGCTGGATGGGGCGCAGGTTCGTCAAGAGCCTCGAACCGCCTCCGACGCTGAAAGCCCCGGCACGGCCCCAGTTCGTGCCGGCCTCCACGATCGGCAAGGCCGAAGCCGTCGAGGGCTTCGTCGCCAGCCATGCGCCCTACCGGGAGCTCGTGGACCAGTGCGCGCAGGTGGACACGAACCGCATCACGGCCTCAAACCCGCTCTTTCCGATGATCAAGATGACCGTGTCCACGGCCCTGCTCGTCATCCCGGCCCACGACCGGCGACACCTGTGGCAAGCCAGAAAGGTGAGGGAGAAGTTAGATCGATAGATCAGGAATCTGGTGATCTCGTGATGTGGTGATCTGGTGATGGATGTTCCGATGCCACGATGTTGGCGGCCCGGCGCTCCCGCGCCGGGCTTGGGATCTATCTACTGAACGAAGGCGCGGTGCTCGGTCACCAGATCAGAAGATAGGTCGCCAGATGGTTACATCGCACATACCATCACCACATCACGAGATCACCAGATCAGGTATCTATGTATCTATCTCCTCATGTATCCCCCAAGCCTCTCCAACCCCTCCCTGATCTTGGCCGGCGTCATCACCATCGGGCCGAACGAGATGCGGACGCCGTTGGCGATCGACGGGCCGAAGCCGCGGCCCGGGACGACCAGCACGCCTGTGGCCTGCAGGGCCGCCGGCACGAACTCGTCGGCGTTCATCCCGACATCGACGACGGTATAGAGGCCGCCGGCCGGCACGAGACGTGGACGCTGGAGATACTCGTCCACCGCGTCGATGGTGACGCGCGCGGCGGCCGCGTACAGCTCGTTCGCACGGTCCACGTAGGCCCGCAGTGACCCGTCGGCGATCGCCCCCTTCACGTACCTTGCCATCGTCATCTGCGAGAGCGTGTCCGGGCACAGCAGGCTGCACTGCTGCACGCGCTCGAGGCCCTCGATGACGTCCGGCGCAGCCTCGACCCAGCCGAGCCGCCTCCCAAGCGCGCGGGCCCACTTCGAGTTCGAGTGGATGGCCACGACGTGGGGATGTTCGGCAGGCGACCACGCGTAGTAGGCAGGCGGCGTGCCGAAGCACTGGCACTTGTAGGCGAAGTCGATGAGCAGCCACGCGCCGGCCTTCGCGGTCCGTTTCGACAGGGCGTCGGCGACTTCCTGCGGGAGGATCTGGCTTGTCGGGTTGTCGGGCGCCCCGAAGATCACGAGCCTGGGGCGATGCTGGTCGAACAGCCGGTGGAACTCCGCAATCACCCGGCCGGGATCCGTCGCAGGGAGGTACGCCCAAGTTGCCGGGTCGATGACCGGAAGGCGAACGATCGGACTGCCTGGCGCGGCGAAGGCGATCTGCCCTTCGTAGTTGGCGTACGTCGGGTCGAGCAGCATCACCGCATCGCCGGGGTCGACGAGCGTCCGGAAGAGGTCGTGGGTGAGCTGCGTGCTGCCGGCGCCGACCGCGATGTGCTGGGGGCCGAGCCCTTCGACCCCGAACAGGTGCTCGTCGAACCGCGCGATCTGCTCGCGGCACTCGAGCTCGCCGAGCGTTGCCGTGTAGCCGCCGCTCTTGTGGAAGAGCGCCGGATCGCTGACCACCTCTTCGTACGCCTGGCGGAACTCCTCCGGGGCGGGATGGTTCACCCAGCCGCCGCCAAACGAGATCACGTCATCGGGATTCAGCCCGAGCGCGAGGATGTTCTGCCGCTCGGCCATCTTCATGATCTGGCGGATCGGCGAGGGATGGGCCATCTGGGCCTGGACGAGGGAAGAGAGCTGGGACATGGGACGGGATCATATCAAGCCGCTCATCGCCGGAAGCGCCTACAGCCGCCGCAGCACCATCAGAGTGATGTCGTCGAACTGCGGCAGGCCGCCGGCGAACTCGTCGATAGCGTCGAGGACGCTCGTGACGACCGCCGCGGATGAGCGGGCGTGCGTACGCCGGACGATGGCCTCGAGGCGGTGCTCGCCGAACTCCTCGCCGGCGGCGTTCTGCGCTTCCGAGACGCCGTCGGTGTAGAGCACGAGGCAGTCGCCACAGCCGAGGGTGACATGGGTTTCCTCGAAGGGCAGGCCCGGCGGCAGAAGCCCGAGCGGGACGCCCGTGGACTTCAAGCTCAGGGTGGTGCCGTTGGCCTTCAGCAGCAGGCTGTCGGTGTGGCCGGCGCTGACGTACCTCGCCTCCCCGGCGTTTGTGGCCAGTTCGAGCAGTGCGGCGGTGGCGTACTTGTTCGCGCCGGTGGACAGGTAGAGGAGATCGCTGGCCTGCTCCGCAAGCTCGCCGAGCGAGCCCGTCCGGCCGACAAGCGCCCGCAAGGTGGCCTGCAGGCTGCTCATCAGCAGCGACGCCGGCAGCCCCTTGCCCGAGATGTCGGCGACGCAGAGCAGCACGCGGTCGGGGTCGGCGGCCTCGGCCGTCGGCCAGGCCAGTGCGTCGTAGTAGTCGCCGCCGCACTGTCTGGCGGGCCGGTTACCGGCGGCCAGATCGTAGCCGGGCAGCGAGAGCAGCTCGGCCGGAAACAGGTCGGCCTGGATCCGCGCGGCCAGCTCGAGTTCGCGCTCGAGGCCGGCTCGGGCGACCTCCGTTTCCCGATGGAGCGCCAGCAGCCGCTCGCGCTCGAGCGCGGCCTGCACCGTGCGCTCGAACAGGCGCGCGTTCTCGATGGCGGTCGCCGCCTGGAGTGCCAGCGTGGTCAGCAGCTTCAGCTCGCCGGCGGTGTAGGCGATCGGCTGGGTGCTGGCGAGGGCGATGACGCCCGTCACGCGGTCGCCCACCTTCAGCGGCGCGCAGATCAGCGAGCGCACGCCAGGATCGTGGATCACCCGTCTCGGGTCGGCGTGCACGTCGTGCACGACCTCGGCGACGCCGGTCGCGGCCACCGTGCCGATCACGCCAGATCCCGCCCGGAAGCCAGACAGCGCCGGCAACTCGTCGCCGAACCCCGCGACCGTTGACAGCGATCCAGTGTCCTCGTCGAGCAGCATGATTGCGCCGTCGGTGGCGACAATCAGGTGCCGGGCTTCCTGGAGCGTGAGCCGCGCCACGCGCTCGACGTCCAGCAGGGCCGTCAGCTTCTCGGAGAAGCTGTAGATCAGGTTGACCTCTCGGTAGAGGTGCAGCACCTCCGTGCCCAGGGCCTTCCGCTCCCCCTCTCGTGACACCAGGTGCTCGAGCAGTGTGGCGACGACTCGGGCCGACTCCGGGCCTGAGACCCACCCGACATCCCGCCCTTCCCACGAGACGGGAAACCGTCCGCCAGGCTGCGCGGTCGACTCGCCGAACAGCAGCCGGCCGTGTTGATCCTCGACCGTGTACGACACGCCGAGCGCGTCTGCGACCGCCGCCATCAACGCGCCGGCTCCGCCGAGCACCTGCCTCAACCCCAGACGCGACACGCGGCCCTCACAATCCGAGCACGTCGCGCGCCTTCATCAGCAGGGCGTCGGGGTCGAACGGCTTCGTCATGTAGAGGTCCGCGCCCACGTCCTGCCCGCGCTGTCGATCGAACTCCTGCCCCTTGGCGGTCAGGAGGACGATGTATACGCTGGTCAGGCCCAACGCATGCTTGGCGCGCTCGCAGACGTCGAAGCCGCTCAGCTTCGGCATCATCACGTCAAGGAACACCAGGTTGGGCTGCTGCGCTTCGATTGCCGCCAGCGCCTCCTCGCCGTTCTGCGCGGTAAGGAGCTCGACGCCTTCGTCCTCCAGCTCTTCGAGCGTCTGATGGATCAAGGCCCGCAGGTGCGGCTCGTCGTCCACGATCAGGATGCGCTTGATCATAATGTTGCTATTCGCTATTCGCCGCTCGCAAGGCAGAGCACCAGCCCCACCACCACCACCCACCACCCACTACCCACTACCCACTACCCACCACCCACT
>CAZNOC010000019.1:0-6921 GCA_964574545.1 uncultured Bifidobacteriaceae bacterium
CTTCGTGGCCGTCTTGGGCCAGCACCCCGGCCAGGTCGCGCTTGAGGTCCACCCCTGCATGATCGGCCCCGATGGCGATTCGCATGTGACACAGCGTAACACCGGCACCGACGGGCGGGCCGGGACGGCGGTGGGAGGCCTCGAGACTCCAGCCCGACCACATCGTGGGCCCGGTGGCGGATCAGGCCTCCAAGGGCCGGAAGTCGTCCTATACTACTGACATGAGATTCAAGGCACTTCGTCTCATCGCGGGCGTGGCGGCGGCCGTCGGACTCGCCACGGCGCTCGTGTCGGCCCAGCCTCCGGCCACCACCCAGCCGCCGGCCCCGCCGGCCGAGGGCCAGGTACCACCGACGTTCCGCGTCTCGATCGACCTTGTCACCAACGACGTCATCGTCCGCGACGATCGCGATCAGTTCGTGGCTGACCTGACGCGCGACGACTTCGAGATCTACGAAGACGGCGTCCTGCAGGACCTCTCTTCGCTGACGCTCGTCCACGGAGGACGGGTGCACAACCTGCAGGCACCGCCCCCGCCGCCGGCCCAGGAGGGCATCATCCTGCCGCCTTCCCGGCCGCGCAACGATGCCGCCGGCCGGATCTTCCTGATCATGGTGGACGACCTCCACCTCGACTTCCGGAACACGGGGCGCATCCGCGACCTCTTCCGCCGCGTGTCACGCACGCTGGTCCACGAAGGCGACATGTTCGCCATCGTGTCCACCGGGCCCTCGTCGCTGGCCATCGACCTGACGTACGACCGGAAGATCCTGGACGAAGCCATCAAGAAGATCACCGGCAACGGCCTTCGCCCGTCGGATGTGATTCAGGGGACGGACGGCGCCGATGGACCGTCCGAGGTGAAGTACCGCGCGCATGTCGCCTTTCAGACCGCGTACGATTTCCTCCGGCAGCTCGAGCGCATCACCAACCGGCGGAAGGCTGTGATCTGGGTGAGCAACGGGTACGACTTCAACCCGTTCGCGGAATCCCGGCTCGGGGAGGACTCGGTGTTCGGCGGGCGCTTCGGGCAGACCCGAGAAGACGGCGCGCAGATTCGAGACGAGTTCAACCGGGGCTACCAGTTCGCCGACGCCGACCTGGCCCGCGAGCTGGCCGAGCTCACGCGCACCGCCAATCGCGCCAACGCGACCCTGTATACGATCGACCCGCGTGGGTTGGTGGCCGGCTCCGACCTCGACGAGTCCATGAGTCAGGTCGAGTTCGCCGAGCACGTCCGCAAGACCCAGGACAGCCTGCGCGTGCTCGCCTCCGAGACGGGCGGAATCGCCGTCGTCAACCAGAACGACTTCGACCGCGCGCTCAAGCGCATCGACGCGGAGACGAGCGACTACTACGTGCTGGGCTACTACTCGACCAATCCCGACCCGCTGCAGCGCACGCGCCGGATCGAGGTCAGGCTCAAGAACCGCCCAGGCCTGAACGTGTGGTCGCGCACCTCGTACACGCTGCGCCAGGCCGGTCCGGCAACTCAGCAGTAGGCGTCAGCCGCCAGAGCCCACGGGCTTCAGCGACCCACCGCGTCTCAAACACGAAGGCCGGCCCTCCCGGGGCCGGCCTTTCGCCATTTCTGAACTGGGAACGGTCACGAAGGGACCGTTGCGCGGCGCCTCAGGACACCTGCGGCCGCGCTGCGGTTTCCACGCGGCGGCGTTCGATCGACTGCGCGATCTGCTGCTTCAGCCACTGCACGGGCTGGGGCTCGCCGGCGACGAACACCTGCCAGTCCTCGTCGCTCAGGGGCACGGAGATGACGCGTTCTGGAGTGATCTTCATCAGAGGCCTCGCTCGAGTGAGGGAAACGGAGACGACTCCCACATGCTAGCGGGAACTAGTCCAGATGCAAAATAGAATGATCGCATTCTGTCGATGCGGTGCACTCATCGACTGAGCGGCACGCCGGCTACGGCGCCAGGCGCAGCTTGGGCCGCGCGCGATCGAACGCCTTAATCACTTCCTGTACGGATCGGGGTGTGCGGCTCATTTTCGGGTACACCCACCCCGTTTCCCGGATCAGCGCTCGGCCTTCAATGCGGGCGCAGAACAGGTGGCCGCTCGAGACCTCGCGGGCCACCGACTGGTACGAAATGATGCTGATCCCGATCCCGTGCCGGACCATTGCCTTGATGATCTCGACGTTCTCTGTCTCCATGACGATGTTCGGTTCGATGTGCGCGGTCATGAAGAACTCGTCCACGACGCGCCGGGTGTTCGACCCGGGTTCGAACAGGATGAAGGGCTGACGGACGAGGTCCTGCGGGACGATCTTGCGCTTGCGGGCCAGCGGGTGCTTGTTGCCCGTGACGAGCAGGAGTTCCTCCTGCATGATGGGCGCGACCACGAGGTCGGGCTCCTCGACGGGGAGGGTGAGCAGCGCGAGGTCGCCGGTACCCGCCCGAAGCCGTGCGATGCACCGGTCCGCGCCCCCGGCCACAATCTTCAGGTCCACGTCGGGGTGGGTGCGCCTGAGCTCGGTCAGCAGAGCCGGAAAGACGTACAGACACACCGTCATGCCGCCGAGCAGCCGGATCGTGCCCCGTAGGGACTCCTGGCTGTCGGTGATGCCGGAGACGGTGTCCTTCAGATCCTGGAACACCCTGTGGCTGAGCTGCAGCAGGGCTTCGCCCGCCGCCGTGATGCGGATCCTCCGCCCGATCCGCAGGAACACCGGTTCTTTCAGTTCCTCCTCGAGCAGCAGGATCTGGCGGCTGATAGCCGACTGCGAGACGTGAAGCTTCTGTCCCGCGGCCGTAAACGACCCCGTCTCCGCGATGGCGCGAATGATTTCCAGCTGGCGCAGATCCACGTCCCCTCCGAACCGGGGAATCTTACATCTCGGAGGGAGATGGACTCAAGTAGAAAGAGCGATTCAGGGAATGGTAGCGAGGCGCGCCGGTGAGGCGGCGACGGCCCCAGGCAACGGGCTGCCGCGGATGCCGACCGGTCAACTGCGCTAGTCCCCTGGAAGCGTGATGCGTTGCATAAGTCCCGGAGCGCGGCGCCCGGATCGCCAGGCGCGACGACCGAGCATATTGGGCATAATTGGGCATATGTGAGGGAGGAGCAACGCCGCGAGCCGGGACGGGTCCCACGCGCGGCAGCCGCGCGTGGGGGCCCGGGATGCCCCGCCCGGGAATGATGTGACGCATCACGTTTCCAGGGGACTAGGAGACGCGGGCGCGGAGGCGGAGGGGCAGGCCCACACTGGGGCGCGTGCGGGCGATCTGAAGCGTGTGATTGCGGCGGTGAGCGTGCTGGTCGCAGGACGCGCCCTTCTCCTCGACGTAGACGACCTCTCGCATGCTGGCCACGTCGCGGTAGCGGCCCACCACGCAGCCGCAGTTCATCGTGGCGAAGCCGAGAATCCTGACTACGTTGCTCATGACGCCCTCTCGCACTTGCAAGAGCAAAGTCTGTACCGGACGCGCGGAGCGGGCTGTGGAAGCGGCGCCTGCGGTGCCGCTGATGCATCCCCGGCCAGAGGATCTCGGCAGCGAACCACCTCGGTTTCCCAAGGTTCAGCAAGCGGGACTCCAGCGGCCGTGTGGCGTCGGCGCAAGTTCACGCCGTGGTTACTTCATCACTCGCGCAATTGGATCGCGGTCCAGAGAATTGGATAGGGCGTCACAGTTTGTCAGACGGCCGCCACTGATTGGCACTCGGGAAGCCCGCCCGGCTTCACGCCAGTGCACGCAGTGCGGCCGGCACAGACTACCGGCCCAGCGCCTGGGCGAGGCCGGCGCGTGCGCTCTCGGACGTGGGGTCCAGCGTCAGCGCTTCGGCAAAGCGCTGGGCGGCGGCGTGCCGGTTGCCCGCCTCCAGGTCGAGTGTCCCGAGGTTGGCGTAGGTCGCTGGATCGAGCGGATCGGCCCTGAGCGAGGCCAGGAAGGCATCGCGGGCCCGATCGCGCTGTCCGAGGCTGGCCAGCGCCGCGCCGAGCAGGTTCTGCGCGCGTGCGTGGTTCGGGTTGTCGCGTACGACGGCCTCCGCCTCCGGCACCGTCAGGTCGGGGCGGCCCTGCATGTAGAGAAGCGTGGCGGTGTAGTAGCGCGTGATCTCGCTGGTGGGGGCGTCCTGGCGGAGGCGCACCACGACCGGTTGCAGCCGCTCGACATCTCCGGCATCGGACAAGACCGAGGCGAGTTGCTCCCAGGTCCGCGGGTTGTCGGGGAAGCGCTGCACCAGGTCGAACGCGATGCCAGCGGCCTCATCCACCGCCCCCTGGGAGGCCAGCAACCTGGACAATGCGAGCCGTGCCGGCACGCGCGCCGGATCGGCCGCCAGGCTCCGGATGAGCGTCATCGTCTCCGCGATCTGGTTCGCCGGTACGGCGGCGCGCATCATACCCTCCAGCGACTCCGCGTCGTCCGGGTCGAGTTCGAGGGCCCGCCTGAAGTCCCGCCATGCCTGCGCGTAGGCGCTGGCCTTCAGCATCATCGTGCCCCGGCTCCGCCACGAGGCGCCGCTGGCGCCGGCGAGCGAGGCCTGGATGGCGGCCGGCGGCGTCGCGGTCGCGCGAATGCGCCGCAGGGTGTCGGCGTTGTCAGCGGACTGCTGGCCGAAGATGCTGCGGGGCCCCGAGAACTCGAGGCCCACGCGGTTGTCCGACTGGATGACGGCGCCAGCGGCATAGTCGGCCAGCGGCTGCCCGCTGGCGACGAACGCCGAGAGCAGCGAGAACGGCTCACGGACGCCGACATCGATGAGATCCATGGCCACCAAGGGCCGCTGCCAGTGGCGCGCGACGTCACCCAGGCGGGCGTCCAGGGGCTCGGTCGAGCCGATCAGCAGCACGTCGCCTTCACCGATGAGCCACAACGTGCCGTCGGGAAAGACCGAGAGGAAGGTCGCCACGATCGACCGCAGATCGGCGTCGCTGATGTCGTAGGTGTGCGCCCACTGGCACAGCACACCGCCCGGCGCGAGACGCGCGCGAGCCGACTCGAAGAACTCGCGCGTGAAGAGAGAGGCAATGCCGGCCATCCAGGGATTGGAGGGCTCCGAGATGATCACGTCGTACTGCGACCGCGACAGCATGAGGTGGGATCGGCCATCGCCGACGATCAGCCGCGTGCGGGCATCCGCGAGCGCGCTGTGGTTCTCGGGCTCGAAGAAGCGCGAGGCGTCGACGACTTCGGGGGAGATCTCGAGGACGTCGGCCCGGGCGATCGGGTGTCGCAACGCCGCGCCAAGCGTCACGCCGCTCCCCAGGCCGAGGATGGCCACATCTTGCGGCTCGGGATGGAGGAGCAGCGGCAGGTGCGCCAGCAGGCGCTGGGTCAGCATGTCGCCGGCGTTCGAGGCGTCAACCTTGCCGTCGATCGACAGTGATGTCGTGCCGGCCACCTCACGGACGGCGACCGTTGCCGTCGCCCCTTCGCGGTAGTAGAGCAGCCGTCCGGCCGTGAGCGACGTCTCGAGGTCGATCCCCTGGACGACCGATGCGTACTTGTAAGCGCCGCTCGACAGCAGCGAGGCATCCCAGGACGGCAGTGCAAAGCCGGGCAGAAAGACGAGCGCTGACGCCGCCAGACCCACGGCGCGCTCGCGCACGCTCACCCCGGCCGCAACCAGCAGCACGGCAGCGCCCACGGCCACGACGACGGTGACCACACGGATGGTGTCATGGAGGCCGAACGCCGGCACGAGCACGAATCCGGCGAGCAGGGCCCCGGTGATGGCGCCAAGCGTGTTCACCGCGTAGATGAGGCCGAGATCGGACACCACCGTCTCGTCCGCGCGAGTACCGACGGCCACCGCAAACGGGAACGCCGCACCGAAGGCAATCGTCATCGGCACGATCAGGACGCCGACGAGCAGGGCCTGCCGGGTGAGCACACTGCCGAAACCGGCCCCGGGCGCCGACACGGCCGATGCCATCGACAGCAGTGCCCAGTCCACGCCGGTGGCGGCCGCTGCCGCGAGGGCGACCGAGGCCAGCAGGCAAAGCACCAGCCCCAGGACCGGCTGCCGCGACCGCGCCGCGAGCGGCGAGGCGATTGCCGACCCCGCGGCAAGGCCGGCGATGAACACCGCGACGATCACGCTGAACGCGTAGGTTGTGGGGCCCAGAATCAGCGCCAGCAGCCGGGTCCAGACGACTTGCAGCGTCAACGACGCGAAACCGGAGAGTCCGAGCGCCAGAGCGGCAATCCACGGCAACCCCAGGCCTCCGCTTGGCATGACAGGTGGTTTGGCGCGCTTGCCACGCGAGGACGAGACGGCAACCGTCGCCATGGCCGGGGCCGGCGGTGTGGCACGGGCAGCCAGGGCCCACGAGGCGGCGGCCACCGCCAGGTTGAGGCCCACGGCCACCAGCGTCGAGCCTTGCAGGCCGAGGGCGGGCAGCAGGACGAAGCCAGCCAGCAGCGCTCCAGCGGACGCGCCGACGGTGTTGACCGCATACAGCCGGCCCGCCGCGCCCGCCGCGCGCGA
The DNA here is from genome assembly GCA_964574545.1 of uncultured Bifidobacteriaceae bacterium. Classification (GTDB taxonomy): domain Bacteria; phylum Acidobacteriota; class Vicinamibacteria; order Vicinamibacterales; family UBA2999; genus JAUXWO01. Next base: position 6,457 of record CAZNOC010000019.1, read on the forward strand.
CGCGTCAGGCACCATCCAGCGGGAGGCGATGGGGAACGTCGCGCCCATGGCCGCGGCCGGGAGCGACAGGAGCAGGAGACTCGAGGCGAGGCGCAGCACGGGAAACACCACGCTCGGGTTGCCGTCGGCGTACGTGCTCACGAGCAGCGGCTGCAGGGCGGACAGCCCGAGCGGCAGGAAGAGCGCAAGGAGGGCGATGGCCACTTCGAGGCCGGCATAGACGCGCAGGGCGCCGCGCGGCGTGAGCCGCCCCCCGACGTGCCCGCCGGCTGCCGACCCGATGGCCAGGCCGCCCATGAAGGCCGCCAGCACGGTGCTCGCCGCCGCGATGCCGTGGCCCATCTGCAGGGTCAGCAGCCGCGTCCAGGTGACTTCGTAGATGAGGGCGGCAGCGCCGGATGCGCCGTAGATCAGCAGGAAGAGACGCCCGGAATTCATCGCGGGGAGTTTATCAGGCTCGTGGCT
>CAZNOC010000019.1:7021-11658 GCA_964574545.1 uncultured Bifidobacteriaceae bacterium
AAGCGTGTCGGCGTACGAGCGGCGCCGACGATCGGCAGGTAGCGGAGGAGCGCCCATGGGCCGGGCACATAGGTGTTGACGCCGGCCACGTGCACGAACGGACCGAGTGCAAGGAGGGCGAACCCGGCCGTCAGCCAAATCCAGCCGCTGTGCGGCCTAAACCCTGCCCGTGCGACCGCCACGCCGACGATCGCCATCGCCACGAGGCTGAGTGCCGCGGTGTACTCAACGAACACCGAAGGAGCGGCTTCCAGGGCATCGCCAAACCAGGCACGTGTTATGGGGTGGCTGGGATTCGGCTGGACAAAGGCCATCAGGTCGACGCCGCGGGGACTGCTGCGCCAGGAAACCGGCGGCGAAAGTGGATTGCCGTCGGCGGCCTCGGCGATCACGCCCGCGAGTATTGGCCCGAGCAGCAGGCCACAGGCCGCCGCCGCCGCCGCCGAGAAGCGGGCGAGTCGCGGCCAACTGGCAAGGTCAGGCGTCACGTGCGGTTGCATGAAGGCCACCAGCCGAATCAGCACGAGAGCGGTCATGACCAGCACAGGCGTGTACAGCCCGCGGACGCTGATCCCGATGCCGAAGATCTCCACGCGCGTCCCGCGCCCGAACAGCAATCCGACGATGAGGCCTGCGGTGACCAGGAGCAGCAGGTTCAGGACCCATGTCAATCTCGCAGACGTGCGGCCAAAGGACAGGCGGACGCGGAGCCCCGCGGTTGTGAGATACCCCACGGTGATCACCAGGCAGAAGACCGCGTAGTAGACGTCGCAGAAGGCGGCCCATGCCATGCACATCCCGACAAGGGCTGCGTCGCGAAGCCGCCCGGTGCGATGCGCCCTCATCAGGCAGAGCACGAATGCCGGGAGCGGCGCCGCCGCCACCAGGCTCATATGCCCGGTGCTCCTTGCGATGAGGACGGGTGCCCACGCGAACGCCAGACCGGCCAGCCAGGCTTCGGCGTTGCCGCCCCATACCCGCCGTGCGAGCAGGAAGGTGAAGTAGGCGGTAAGGACGCTGACTGCCAGGTAGATCGTGTTGAAGGTGGCGACGGTTCCCAGCCAGGGCAGCAGGGGCAGCGCGAGCAGGTTCAGGAAGGCCGTGTAGTTGTGCTGCGCAAGGCTTGCACGCCGACTGAGCGAGAGGATCTGATCGGTTGCCAGCGGGCTCCGGCCCTCGACGAGCGCCTCGTGCCGGAACACCCACTGGTTCCACACGTACACGCCCGTGTCGCCTCCGGGATCACCCGGCAGGTGGGTGAAGAGGTGCAGTGACAGCGGCCAGGTGAACGCCACCGCGGCGCACACGTAGCCGAGCACGACGCCGAGGTGGAGGAGCCACGCGCGTCGAATCATGGCAAACCAGGCAGGCGAACTCTACCATAGCCTCACGCGTCGGCGCCCGGACTGAAGACAGCAACAGGGGATGGCCGCCTGCCGGCGACCACCCCCTGCCCTTCGTGTCCTTCGTCTCTCTTCGTGGCCTTCGTGACTAGAAGTCCACCCGCACGCCCAAGCGAACGATGCGAGGGTCGAGGATGCCGAGCACCTCGCGGTAGTTCACCGTGGTCAGACGGAAGCTGGTCACGGGGTTGCTGTTCATCGCGTTGAAGATGTCCACCATGCCCGTCATCCGCGCGCCGCGAATCTGGAACGACTTGTCGAGACGGAAGTCCAGGATCGAGACGGTGGGGAAACGGTTGGCCGTGACCGGCTCAACGCGGATCGTCTGCGTCGCATCACCAGGGAAGTTCTGGCTGATCGTGCGGCCGTGCTGCTCGCCGCTCTGCACCTTCCAGGAGGTGGACACGCCGACATCGAACGGCATGGTGTAGCGCGCCACGATCTTGTAGTTCCAGGTCGTGGACGTCTCGATGCCGTTGTCGCCGAACAGGCGGCGCGCCGGACGGTAGGCGAGCGCGCTCGTCAGGCGCCCGTAGCCGGTCGTGTCGTGGAGCATGCTCGACCACGTGTGGCCGGCCGAGGCGAGCAGCATCCAGTTGCCGCGGAAGCGGCGGTTCACGGCGACTTCCACGGTGTGGAAGTCGGCGTCCATGCCGTCCGGGTTCGTGAAGACGCGGTCGGACCCGATGCCGGCCGGGCGGTCGAACGTCTGGAACGTCTGGCCACCAAACGTATCGGTGATGGTGAACGGGATGGTGTACTGCGGGGTGCGCACCGCATCGATCTCCCCCCAGAAGTCGCGCATGTTCTTGTAGACGTACGACACGCGGCTTGAGAGGCCCTCGGTGACTTCGTGCTCCACGTTCGCGGAAAGTTCCGAGCCGTACGGCCGCTTCAGGTCGCGGTCGATCCGGACGAAGCCTGCGCCGCCGACCGTCGAAACCAGCCGTCCCAGTTCCTGCGGCCCGTCCAGCAGACGGTTGCCGTTCAGGTCGTTGAACACGTAGCGGAGCTGCGCACGTCCCACCGGGTTCTCGAGGTTGGCGAGCGTGTCGGCCGAGTTGAAGTTGAACTTGCCCGCGAAGACCTTGAGCACCGTCTTCTGGTTGCCCGTCAGGTCGTAGGCGAAGCCCACGCGCGGCGCGAACGACGTGGACTCGGCCACCGTCCGCGCCTCAACCCGCTGCGGCGCGACAAACGCCTGGTACACGGGGTTGTTCCAGCCCGCCAGCATCGGATGGCCGTTCGGCGTGAACTCCTGATCCGGCCAGCCGTCCCGGTAGTACTCGATGCGGGCGCCGAGGTTGATCGTCAGCCGCGACGTCACCTTCCACGTGTCGCTCAGGTACGCGGCGTGATACACGACGTCGTTGATGCCGGTCACCGGCGTGTTGTACAGGTCCACCTGGTTGGTGACGCCATTGGTGTCCCGGTAGAACACGTCGAAGGGCTGGTCGTTGAAGAGTGCGCGCCGGTCACGCTTCCAGTCATAGCCGACTTTCAGGTCGTGGCTCCCGCCGTACCCGTCGAGGAAGTAGGAGAAGTTCACGTAGACCTGCGGCTTGTAGCGCTTCTGGTCCTGGTAGGAGTCGCGTCCACCGCCGTCGAAGCGCTGGTTGCTCGCGGTGTCGATGCGCCCCGGCCCCCACGGACCGTCATAGAGGCCGAAGTCGCGGGTGGGACGCAGCGGGAAGAAGTTGTACCAGTTGCCGGCCAGCACGTCCACGAAGGCGCGGCTGCCCATCACGCTCGTCCACTGGAACTTCCATGGGTAGTTGCGCGAGCTCTGATACCAGGAGGCGCTCACGGGAGTTGTGGGGCCGAGTCCGCGCAGGTCCTGCAGCTTCTCGCGCTTGTTCAGGAAGCCCACGAACTGGTTGTTGCGCGTGACCTGCCATGTGCCCTTGAAGGTGTACTTGTTGGACAGCTTGGAGCGCGCCAGTTCGTCGGCGCCGAAGATAACCTTGTATTGGTCGTTCAGCCGCCAGCTCGTGAAGAACCAGGCCTTGCCGCGGTAGATCGGCCCGCCCAGATTGAAGTTGATGTCGTACTGCCGATCGATGGGATTGCCGCGCCGGAGCGCGGTCCGCACGAAGAACCCGTCCTCGTTCGGCGTGTTCGACGTCTTCAGGTAGTCGGGCACGTTGTCCGTGATGGTCCCTGCCCCCTGCCAGTCGCTGTACCAGTTGCCCGTCAACCGATCCCCGCCGGACTTGACGCTGATGCTCATCGAGGCGCCGCCCGCGAAGCTCTCCGCGCTGTTGCCGGCGCCGCCAATCTGGAACTCCTCGAAGCTGCCGAAGTCGAAGTAGCCGGCGTTGGCCGCCGTGCCCTCGGTGGTGTCGATGCCCTCGAGCTTCGTCTGGTTCTGCGTGTCGAAGCCGTAGGTGCGGAAACCGGTCTGCACGCCGGTGCGCGAGCCGCCCACGTCGTACGCCGTCATCTGCATGCCGGGGCTCTGCGACATCGCGGCCCAGATATCCCGCGCGTTCGGGATCTCCGTGAGCAGTTCCTTCGTGAAGTTCGTGCCGAGCGTCGTGGTTGACGTATCCACGACCGGCGACTCACCAGTGACCGTGACCGTCTCCTGCAGAGTGGACAGCTGCATCGGCATGTCCACCGTCAACGTCTGGTTGATGACGACGCGGATGCCTTCGCGGCGCATGCTCTGGAACCCGGGGAGTTCGAAGGTGATGGTGTAGGTGCCGGGAGGCAGCGCCATGAAGCGGTAGCTGCCGTCCGCGCCGGTGACCTGGACCTGCTGTTGAATCAGGGCCGGACTCTCGGCCGTGACAGTGACACCGGGCAGAATCGCCCCCGTGTCGTCGGTGACCGTGCCGTTCAGGCGGCCACGGAAATCCTGTGCGCTCACGGGTGGCGCGGCAATCAGCAGCGCCATCACGCACAGGCAGAACATCGACCTCCTGTTGAGACTCATCTCCACTTCCCTCCAAGACAACCGAGAGTTACCGCAAACGACCGGCGAACACCGACACGATGAGAGCGCAGGAAGGAAATGACCGATCGGATGACCGACGACCGAACGAACGTGCGGTGAAGGCCACAGCCGGGTTGGCAGAGATGATAAGACCAGTCGAGCCGGTTTGCAAGCGTTTGTAACCGTACGCAACGAGACGTGTGCGGGCTGCAGGCGTCGAACGGAGCGTGACCCGGGGATGGCGTAGAATCAGCCGCCATGCGAGTCACCCTCCGCACACCGACGCTCCTTCTGGT
>CAZNOC010000019.1:11758-29697 GCA_964574545.1 uncultured Bifidobacteriaceae bacterium
ATCGATCCCGAGGGCAACGTGCTCGGCGAACGCCCCGGCACCGCGCCAGGGCCGCACCTGGTCTTCTCGGCGCATCTCGATACGGTCTTCCCGGAAGGCACCGACGTCACGGTGAAGCAGGACGGCCCGTTGCTCGCGGGTCCCGGCATCGGCGACGACTGTCGAGGTCTCGCCGTCGTGCTCGCGGTCGTGCGCGCGCTCGATGCCGCGAACGTGCAGACCGCCGGCCCGATCACGTTCGTCGGCACCGTCGGCGAGGAGGGGCTCGGCGATCTCCGCGGAGTGAAGTACCTCTTCAACGAAGGGCTGAAAGGGCGAATCGATCGTTTCGTCTCGATCGACGGCACGGGGCTCGGCATCGGCCACATCGCGGTCGGGAGCTTGAGGTACCGCGTCACGGTCAAGGGCCCCGGCGGCCATAGCTACGGCGCGTTCGGGATGTCGAATCCCATCCATGCGCTCGGCCGCATCATCGCCGCCGTCGCCGAGTTCGACGTCCCGCGCGAGCCGAAGACGACCTTCAACGTGGGCCGCATCGGCGGCGGGACGTCGGTGAACTCGATTGCCTTCGAGGCCTGGGCCGAAGTGGACATGCGCTCGGCCGACCCGGCGTCGCTGCAGTCGCTCGACGCCAGGTTCCATCAGGCCGTAGACCGCGCCGTGGCCGAGGAAGACGCGCGCTGGAACGCCCGCGTCCTCACCGTGGAGAAGGCGCTCGTGGGCAACCGTCCGGCGGGGCAGAGCCCCGGCGAGTCGCCCATCGTGCGAGCCGCGGTGTCCGTGAGCCGCGCCCTGAAATTGCCCGTGTATCTCGATGAGGGATCGACCGACTCCAACATTCCGATGAGCCTCGGCATTCCGGCGATCACGATCGACGGCGGCGGGCGTGGGCAGGGGGCCCACTCGCTCGACGAGACGTTCGACACCACCGAATCGTGGAAGGGCACCGAGCGGGCCGTCCTGCTGGCGATCGCCCTGACGGAGCCTTGATCAGGTGCCGCTGCCTCCGGTGCTCCCGGCGTCAAACAGGCTTGTCTTGTACGTCCGGCCCGACTGCGACGTGTGCGAGCAGGCCCGTGCCCTGCTGAGAACACGGCAGGTGCCGTGGCAGGAAGTGGACGTGTCAGCGGCCACCATGCCGGTGCTCCGGGAAATGTACGTGCTCGGGGGATATTGGCAGGTGCCGACGCTGATGGGCGCCGGGCTCGTCCAGGTCGGCTTCGATGAACCGGCCTTTCACGGCATCATCGACGAAGTACTGAAGCCGGGCTCAGCAAGCTGAGGGCCCGAAGCAGGGAGCCAGACGTGCCCGACCTGCGCGTTGCCGAGTATGCCGCCGTGCGCGCCGCGATTGCCGGACGAGGGCAGCTGCGCGTCGGCCTTGCCGTCGCGGGTGTCACGGCGTGGGCCCTGCTCCTCGTCCTGGTGGTGGGCTGGGTGCCGTACCCGGCGGCGGCCGTGGTGCCGCTCGTACCCTTACTGGCCACGTTCGAGGGCGTGCGCAGCCTCCACGCCGGCGCCGAACGGCTCGGGCGCTACCTGCAGGTGTTCTACGAGGCGCCGGAGGCCGGACCCCATCCACGATGGGAGACCGTCGCGATGCAGATGGGCCCGGCCGTTCCTGGCGCCGCGGGACATCCCTTGTTTCTGCCCGTCTTCATTGGGGCGGTCCTGCTCAACCTGCTCGCCGTCCTCCTTCCGCAGCCGGTGGGCGCGGAGCTGGCGGCCCTCTCTGTGCCTCACCTGGCGTTCCTCGCCTGGCTGCTGCGGGCCGACCGGGCGATGCGACGTCAGCGGGCGGGGGACCTCGAGCGGTTTCGGGCGATGAAAGAGGCCGACCGGCCGTAACCGTCGTCAGATGTTCGAGATCGGCGCTTGCATCCTAAAGGTTCTCTGCTAGAATGCCGACATTCTGAGCGGCGGGTCTCCCCCCGTGTCGATACCGTCGCAAAGAAAACACGGGTGTCCCTTCCCAGCGGGATCCCTTTAGCCCCCTAGAGGTCGCACGTGGAGCAGGGACGCTTCACCCGGGCCGCCGTGTCGGTCAGGGTCTTCGCCACCGTGGCCGCCGTTGCGGTCCTCGTCATTCTTCCGTCTGCCGAGGCACTCGCCGCCTCGCAGGCGAAGACACCCGCGCGTGCCACCGCGCAGGCCCCCACCGCCAGGAAGGCCACGTCGCAGCCGACGGCGGCGCAGCGCCGCGCGGCCGCCGCCCGTGCCAGAGCCGCGGCTCAGGCCCGCGAACTGGTCGAGATCCAGACCCCGCGGTTCACCGTCGATGATGCCGGGCGCGAGGTCCCCGTCGTGCGCGCCGCTGCGGCCATCGTCTACGACCCCGCGACAAACCAGGTGCTGTACGAGACCAACTCTCAGGATCAGCGCTCGATCGCCAGCATCACCAAGGTGATGACGGCCCTGGTCTTCCTCGAGACCGATCCCGACCTCACGGAATCCGTGGTGGTGCAGCGCGCCGACGTGCTGCGGGCCTCGATCACGTATCTCCGAGCGGGCATCCGCGTGACAAAGGGCGACTTGCTCAACCTGCTGCTCATCGGGTCCGACAATGCCGCCGCCCGGGTGCTGGCGCGCGTCTCACCGTACGGGTCGCTCGGGTTCATCGAGCGGATGAACGGGAAGGCCGTCGAACTCGGGCTCACGACCACGCGGTACGCCGACCCGTCGGGCCTGCTGGCCGACAATCTGTCGTCGGCCTATGACATGGCGCAGCTGATCGCGTACGCCTCGGTGGACGAGCAGATCGGTGCGATCATGCGCAAGTCGCGTCACAGCGTGAAGATCGGCACGCGAACGGTGAATGTCTCGAACACCAACCAGTTCCTCAAGACTGGTGAGTACACCGACAGCCTGATGGGCGGGAAGACCGGGTTCATCCGCCGGGCCGGCTATTGCTTCGCCACGCTGCTCCGCTTGCCGCATTCCGGACAGCAGGTCGCCGTCGTCGTCCTTGGCGCCCCGTCGAGCGCCAGCCGCTTCTGGGCGACACGCCATCTGCTCAACTGGATGTCGACGAAGGCCGAAACCGCCTTCCAGGCCCTCGCCACCGGCGAAGGGCCCGTCAACTAGCGGAACCCCTTCTCCATCGCCGCCGCATCGAGCGGCAGCGTCGCGATGGTGTCCACCGGCAGCAGCAACGGGCGCGTCGCGTGGCGCCCGTCCAGCATCTTCAAGTAGCGTTCGCAGACCTGGCAGGCGGCCACGCGGTACCATCCGTCCTGGGTGGCGAATGTGGTGATGCGCCGATGGTCGCCGTTCAGGCAGTACGGGCACGCCGTCTGATCGAAGGGCCAGCGTGCCTGGCATCGCCCGCACGCCAGCAGGCGGTCCGCCGCCGCCGTGATGTAGCCGAACTCCGGTGCGCCTCCGCAGACCGGGCATGTCGCGGCCGTCCAGTCCGCCAGGGAGAGCCGTTGCTGGAGCACGTCTGCCGTGCGGGTCAGCACCGGCCTCAACGACCACCCCAGCACATCGTCGAGCATCTCCGGCAGGTCTTCGGCGGCCTCGGGTGCCGGAGGGAAGCCCGGCGCGCGCGCGAACCACCGGGTCGCGAGGTCCGGAAGGCCGGCGTGGCGGCCAAGGTCGTGCAACTGGGCGGCCTCAGCCGCCTCGAGGGCGTCGTGGCGGCGTAGGACGTCGGTAATCTGGCGGAAGAGCAGGCGGCACTCCGTCCACTCGATGGCCAGCTCGCTGAACCGCACGAGTGGATACCCGGAGGCCAGGCGCGCATGCAGCGACGCATCGGGCGCGTCGATCCACGGCGTAGCGATCCGGCTTCGGACCCTCCGTTCCGCCGTCACCAACTCGACCTGCATGGACACGGCGCCGGCGAGTTCGGGATATCGCTCGGCCAGCGCGCGGAGTTCGGTGACCTCGTGGCCGGAAGCCCTGGTGGGTGACAAGGGGCGGGTCACGGCCGCAATTGTACATGAGTCGGTCGAGAGGCGATGCCGCGCTACACTTTCCTGATGAGCAAAGACGCAGAGGAAACGAAGGGAACGACGGGGACGAAAGGCAGCGGGGACACCAAGGGCGCACGGTCGTCGAAGTCCGCGAAAGCCCCGAAGGCCGCGAAGTCGCCGAAAGTCGTGAAGGCACCGAAGGTCGCGAGGACGGCGAAGGCGGCGACAGGCGCGAAGTCGGTGACGGCTCCGGCCGCAAAGACACCCAGGGCCGCTCGCCCCGCTCGCGCCCCAAGAGCGGTGAAGACCCCGGAAACGGCGTCCGCGTCGGTCGCGACGCCGCTGCGCATCCTGATGATCGCCTCGGAGGCGGAGCCGTTCTCGAAGACGGGCGGACTCGCCGATGTCGCCAGCGCGTTGCCGCGCGCGCTCGGCCGGCTCGGGCACGAGGTGACGCTCGTGACGCCACGCTACGGCGGAATCGATGCCGGCACCTACCGCGAATCGATCTCCGCCGTCGTCGGCGGCTATCAGTTCGAGGCGGGCCTCTTCGCGCAGCCGCTCGGGCCTGGCGCCACGGCCCTGCTGGTCGATGTGCCGTCGCTCTATCACCGCGAAGGGCTGTACAACGCGCACAACGTGGACTTTGCCGACAACGGCCTTCGGTTTGCGTTCCTTTCCGTGGCCGCGCTCGAGTGGGCGGCCCGACAGCCCGTGGGACCATCCGTCGTCCACGCGCACGACTGGCAGGCCGGACTCGCCCCCGTCTACCTCAGGACGCACTTTGCCCAGCATCCGACGCTCGGCAACGCCGCCAGTGTCTTCACGATCCACAACCTGGCCTATCAGGGGATCTTCGACAAGGCGTGGGTGCCACGGCTCGGGCTGGGGTGGGAACTCTTCACGCCGGAACGGGGCTTCGAATTCTGGGATCGCCTCAGCTTCCTGAAGGCCGGCATCGCGCTCAGCGATCGCGTGACGACGGTGAGTCCGCGATACGCCCTGGAGATCCAGACGCCCGAGTTCGGATACGGCTTCGAGGGCGTGATTGCGTCACGGCGTGACTCGCTTGTCGGCATCCTCAACGGCATCGACACGGCACGCTGGGATCCCGGCGCCGACCCCTTCCTGCCCGCGCCGTTCGACATTGACGACCTCTCGGGAAAGGCCCTGGCGAAGCGGCGCCTGCTCGAGACCTACGGCCTGCCGGTTGATGACGAGACGCTCGCGCGGCCCATCGTCGGCATCGTGTCGCGGCTGGTCGATCAGAAGGGGTTCGATCTCGTGGCCGAACTGGCCGGCGAACTGCCCAACCTGGACGCCACCTTCATCGTGCTCGGAACCGGGGAGCCGCGCTATCAGGACATGTGGGCGTACCTGGCCGGATGGCGACCCGACCGGATTGGGGCGCACTTCGGGTTTGACGAGGCGCGCGCGCACCTCGTGGAGGCGGGTTCCGACCTGTTCCTGATGCCCTCGCGGTATGAGCCGTGCGGGCTCAATCAGATGTACAGCCTGCGCTACGGGACCGTGCCGGTGGTGCGCGCCACCGGCGGGCTGGCCGACACGGTGGAGCCATGGGATCCCCGTAGCCGGACCGGTACGGGGTTCGTATTCCACGAGTACCACCCCGCGGCGCTGCTGGACGCGTTGCGAAACGCCCTGAGCGCGTTCGGCGAGCCCGACGCCTGGCGCCAGCTGCAGGCGAACGGGATGCGGCAGGACTTCTCCTGGGACCGCTCGGCGCGGGAATACGTCACAGTGTATAAAGAAGGGATGGCCGCCCGCGGATCGCGAGCGTCCTGAGCGCATCCGACGGAACGATATTCGAGAGGACTTATGGCTTCCGACAAGATTCACGCCCTGACGGACACGGACTTCGACGCCTCGGTCAAGAGCGGTGTGGTGCTGGTGGACTTCTGGGCCGAGTGGTGCGCGCCGTGTCGCGCGCTGGCGCCGACCGTGGACGAGCTCGCCGAGCACTACGACGGGCGCCTCACCGTGGCCAAGGTCAACATCGACGAGAATCCCATGACGCCGGCCAAGCTGGGCATCCGTGGCATTCCGACGTTGTTGCTCTTCAAGGACGGTGATCTCAAGGAGACGGTCATCGGCAAGGCGAGTCGGGACGACTTGTCACGCATGATCGACAAACATCTCTGATTCGCCTTCATCCCTCTGAGACCCGAGACTCGCATGCATCGTCAAGTCGTGATTATCGGCTCGGGCCCGGCCGGGCTGACGGCGGCGCTCTATGCGGCACGCGCCGGACTGGCGCCGCTGCTCATCGAAGGGCTTGAGGCCGGCGGTCAGCTGATGCTGACCACGACGGTCGAGAACTACCCGGGCTTCCGCGACGGCATCATGGGACCGGACTTGATGGCCGAGATGCGCGTACAGGCGGAGCGGGTCGGTGCCGAGATCCTGCGCGGCGACGTGACGGGGTTGGACCTCTCCGCGCGGCCGTTCCGCGTGCTGGTCGGGAAAGCGGCGTACACGGCGGACGCGCTCATCCTGTCGACCGGTGCCTCGGCGCGCTGGCTGGATCTGGGCGTGGACAAGCGGCTGTCGGGCCGCGGCGTCTCGACGTGTGCCACGTGCGACGGCTACTTCTTCAAGGGGCGTCCGGTGGCCGTGATCGGCGGCGGCGACACCGCCATGGAAGAGGCCATCTACCTCTCCAAGCTGGCGTCATCGGTGGTCGTCATTCACCGCCGTGACGAACTGCGCGCCTCGAAGGTCATGCAGGACAAGGCCAGGTCGCTCTCGAATGTCTCGTTCATCTGGGACACGGTCGTCACCGACATCAAGGACGAGGCGAAGGCCGCGGTGTCGAGCCTCGATCTGCGAAACCTGAAGACCGGCGAGACGAGCGAGCTTGCGGTGGAAGGCGTCTTCATCGCGATCGGCCATGTCCCGAACACCGCACTGGTGAAGGGGCAACTCGACCTCGACGAGAACGGCTACATCGTGACGACGAAGGGAACGCGGACCAGCGTGCCGGGTGTCTTCGCGGCAGGCGACGTGCAGGACCACGTCTACCGCCAGGCGGTCACCGCCGCCGGCACCGGCTGCATGGCCGCGATCGACGCCGAGCGCTTCCTCTCGGGCACGGCCGACTGACCACGTACAAACACGAAGGACACGAAGAGACGAAGGACGCACGAAGAACTCTTCTCTTACGGATCTCACTGCGAACAGTGGTGCCGTGAGAGAAGAATTGATTTCGTGCGGTCTTCGTTTCTTCGTGTCCTTCGTGTTCCGTACGTGATCAGCTGTGGTCAGTCGATCCAGCCCCCGCCGAGCACTTCATCGCCGTCGTACCACACCACCGCCTGTCCCGGCGTGATGGCGATCTGCGGCGTGTCGAACTCGAGTTCGACCCGGCCGTCGTCGAGCGCGCGTACGCGGGCGGGCGCGGCCGGATGGCGGTGCCGGATCTGCGCCGTCACCGCCACCCATGAGCCCGGCGCCGGCCCGGCGACCCAGTTCACGCCGGACGCCGTCAGGGCACGGCGTTCGAGGGCGTCTCGGGGGCCCACCGCTACCTCGCCGCGCGCCGCGTCGATCCCGACCACGTAGAGCGGCACACCGGCAGAGAGCCCGAGGCCCTTCCGCTGGCCCACCGTGTATCGATGGATGCCCTCGTGAGTCCCCATCGTCGTCCCGGCGCCATCCACGATGCGTCCGGGGCGGATGGCCTCCGGCGCGCGGCGCTCGACAAACGCCGCGTAGTCTCCGGATGGCACGAAGCAGATCTCCTGGCTGTCAGGCTTTGCCGCCACCCGCAGACCCAGCCGCCGCGCATGGCCGCGGACGGTGGCCTTGTCCAGATCGCCCACGGGGAAGGCGGCGCGTGCGAGCTGTTCCTGTGACAGCGAGAAGAGGAAATACGACTGGTCCTTGCCGGCGTCGACGCCGCGCCGCAGGCGGTAGCGGCCGTCCGCGGCGCGATCGATGCGGGCGTAGTGCCCGGTCGCGAGCCGCTCGGCGTCGAACCCGCGCGCTCGCGTGAGGAGCGACGCGAACTTCACGTCGCTGTTGCAATGCGCGCACGGAATCGGCGTGCGCCCCGCCACGTACTCGCGTACGAAGTTCGACATCACTGTTTCGTCGAACTGCCGCTCGAAGTTCAGGATGTAGTGCGGAATCCCGATCGTGGCCGCCACGCGCCGCGCATCGTTCAGGTCGTCGATCGTACAGCACGATCCGAACAGGCGGCCGTCGCCGGTGCCGCCCGCCGAATCCGCCTGCCCCGAGGCCGTCGACGGGTAGAGCTGCATCGACACGCCGACGACCTCGTGCCCCTGCTCGGCGAGCAGGGCCGCGGCCACCGACGAATCGACGCCTCCCGACATGGCTACGACAATACGCATGGATGACGACTCGCGAACACCCGGGCTGGCTGGCCTACCGGTGTCCGACCGAGGCCAGACTCCGAAGCTTCTCCACGAGGCCGGGAAGCACGGCGATGACGTGATCGATCTCCGTCTCCGTGTTGCCCGCGCCAAGCGAGAAGCGCAGCGAGTTGAGCGTGCGCACGTGCGGCAGGCCCATCGCCTTCAGCACGTGCGATGGCTCGAGCGTGCCGGACGAGCACGCGGAGCCCGACGACACGGCGATGCCCTCCAGATCGAGGGCGATCAGCAGCGACTCGGCCTCGACGCGATCGACGCTGATGTTCGTCGTGTTCGGCACGCGCGGCTCCCGCGCGCCGTTGACCTGGGTGCCGGGCACGCGGTCGAGAATGCCGCGCTCGAGGCGGTCGCGCAGCGCGGCCAGGCGCGGCGCGGCCTCCGCCATGGCCTGTCGCGCGAGCGTCGCGGCGACGCCGAGCCCGGCGATGCCCGGTACGTTCTCGGTACCTGCGCGCCGGTTCCGCTCCTGGCGCCCGCCGGTGAGCGCCGGGAGGAGCCGCACGCCGCGCCTGATCCACAAGGCGCCGGTCCCCTTGGGTCCGTAGAACTTGTGACCCGAGACCGAGAGCAGGTCCACGCCGAGCGCGGTCACGTCCACCGGGATCTTGCCTGCCGATTGCACGGCATCCGTGTGGAAGAACGCCCCACGCTCGCGCGCGATCGCGGCGAGCGCGGCGACGGGCTGCACGGTGCCGATTTCGTTGTTGGCGTGCATGATGGAGACGAGCGCGGTCTGATCGGTGATCGCGTCCCTCAGGGTCGCCGGATCGACGATGCCCTGATCATCGACTGGCAGCAGCGTCAGCGAGAACCCTCGGCGCGCGAGCGCCTTCATCGTGTGCAGCACGGCCTCGTGTTCGAGGCCCGATGTGACGAGGTGCGTACGACCCGCTCCCTCACGCGCCTCGGCCGCCCCCCGAATGGCGAGGTTGTCGCTTTCCGTGCCCCCGCCCGTGAACACGACCTCCGAAGGCTCGGCGCCGATGAGGGCCGACACCGCGCCGCGCGCATCGTCGAGCACCGCCTTCGCCTGCTGTCCGAAGTGATGCATGCTCGACGCATTCCCCCAGGTGTCCCGGAGCACGGCCGCCATTCGGTCGGCCGCCGCCGGGGCGACTGGCGTGGTCGCGTTGTGATCGAGGTAGATGCGCACGGTCCTTCGATCTTACCCCGGGGCGGGCCGCAACGACGACGACGCCGGCACCGCCGCATCGTCGAGCATGGCGCGACCGAATCCGGTCGCACGAGCCCGACGATCCGCGCGCGGCGTCGCTCCAGGCCGCGATCGAGGAGGGAATAGGGGTAGACACGTCCCCAAGCGGCTTCTATACTGGCTCAATTGCTCGATGTTGGCGCCCTCTTCCCCGGGTCTGCTATCTCGTGAGCCGTCAGTGTTTCTCCTCTTGGGGGAGGTTTCAGAATGTGGAAGCGTGACGAGTCGGTCAAGCCGGCGAATGTACCGCCGGCAGCGCCCCAGGCGTCGGGCGCACCCGCCGGGGCTGCAGCGGCAGGTGGCGACCTGCGCCAGAAAACAGAGAGGGACATGGTGAACATCGGCAAGTCGGTCGTCATCAAGGGCGAGCTGAGCGGCAGTGAGGATCTGACGATCGAAGGTCACGTCGAGGGCAAGATCGAGCTTCGCGAGAACGTTCTGACGATCGGGCCGAACGGGAAGATTCGCGCCGAGGTGTTCGCGAAGTCGGTGATCGTCCTCGGCGAGGTCTCGGGAAACGTCGCCGCGTCGGAGAAGGTCGATATCCGCGACAACGGCTCGGTGGACGGCGACATCGTCTCGCCGAAGGTCGCGATTGCCGAAGGCGCCCATTTCCGCGGCAGCGTGGACATGCAGCGCAGCGGCGCGGCGAAGCCGGCTCAGACCGGCGCCCCGCAGCCGGTGCAGACCGCGGCCAAGCCGGCCGTTGCCGGGGGTCCGCCGCCTTCGCAGGGACAGCCCGGCCAGAAGGTCGGGGCATAGACCGGCCGGTCACCATCAGGAACGGGAGGCCGATGACGGACCTCCCGTTCACCTCTACCGAGGAGTGTCCGTGTCCAGCGGAGCGACCCGCTCGATAACCGACTTGTTCTCCTTCCTTGGCGGGCGTCGGGCCGACGACGACACCCCGGAGTCCGGCATCGCTGTGCCACCGGCCCGGGAGGAACCCGCCTTCCCCACCAAGGCGCTGCAGAAGTTCCTCGCGTGTCTTGGCGGCAGGGAGGCGCCGGTCCTGCTCGATCTTGGCCCCGTCGTCGGCACCAACGTCACCTTTTTTGGCGAGCACCTCGGGTGCAAGTTCCGCGTCGAGGATGTCTACAGCGACATCGAACGCCACGTGAAGCAGGGGACCATGGACGCCATGCCGGCGTTTCTCGCCTCGCGCTTCACGCAGGGCCCCGAGTCCGTGGACGGCATCCTCTGCTGGGACCTGTTTGATTTCCTGGATCGGCCTTCGGCCCAGGTGCTGGCCACGGCACTGTCCAGAATGCTGAGGCCAGAGGGGGCGCTCCTCGGCTTCTTCAGTTCTGCCGAGGGGCGAGACCAGGTCTACACGAAGTACGTGATTGTGGACGAGTCGACGCTCCGCTATCGTCACTATCCGTCATCGCGGCCGCGGCAGCGAAACCTCCTGAACCGCGACATCATCAAGCTCTTCGACGCCCTGCGGGTGTCGGAATCCTATCTGATGAAGACGCACATCCGAGAGATCCTGTTGAGAAAGCCCGCCTACCTCTCGCGGTGACACCGCGACCGGGCGCCAGCGGCGCCACGCTTCGGATCGAGGCCTCGCCGGGCCCCATCAGTCGTGTGGTAGGATTCCCGCAGCAAATCGTCCATCATTCTCCCATCGGACCCTCACTCCCTGAATCCGCCATGGAATCTGATCTCTCTCTCGAGTTTCTCCGCGTCGTCGAGCAGGCCGCGATCGCCTGCGCGCACACGATGGGGCAGGGCGATGCCCACGCTGCTGACACGGCGGCGGTCGAGGCCATGCGCCACGAGATGGACTCGGTGCCGATTGACGGCACGATCGTCATCGGTGAAGGGGAGCGTGACGAAGCGCCCATGCTCTTCATCGGCGAGAAGGTGGGGATGGCACACCAGCCGGCGGGGAACGGCCGCCGGTTCGATGCCGTTGACATCGCGGTGGACCCGCTCGAGGGGACCAACCTCTGCGCCACGGGCGCACCGAACGCCATCGCGGTGCTGTGCGCGGCCGACGCAGGCGACCTGCTGCATGCGCCAGACATCTACATGGACAAGCTCGTGGTGGGCCCCAGCTCAAAGCACCTGGTGGATCTGGACGCGCCGGTGCGTGAGAACCTGAAAGCGGTGGCGCGCAGCCTCGGCCGGCAGATGGACGACATCGTCGTGGTCGTGCTCAACCGGCCGCGTCACGCGAAGCTCATCAGCGACATTCGCGCCTGTGGCGCACGGATTCAGCTCATCGAAGACGGCGACTTGTCGGCGGCGATCGCGGCAGCCGTCTCCGGCACCGGCGTGCACGCGGTGATGGGCATCGGCGGCGCACCTGAAGGTGTGCTGACGGCCGCGGCCATGCGCTGCCTGAACGGGGAGATCTTCGCTCGGCTCGTGATCAACAAGCCGCAGGACGAAGAGCGCTGCAACGCCATGGGCATCAAGGACACCAAGAAGGTGTATCGTGCCGCGGACCTGGCCAAGGGCGACAACATCATCTTCGCGGCGACCGGCGTCACCGACGGCACCCTCATGAAGGGCGTGCGGTTCTTCGGTGACGGGATCCGGACGAGCTCCCTGGTGATGCAGACGAATCCGCACCGCATCCGGTTCATCGACGGCATTCAGGTCTACCCGGGCCCGTCCATCCGCATCAGGTTCTAGCGAGGCTCCGCGTGCGGGGCCGTCTTGGCCGGGACCCGCCAGGCACGCAGACACCGTATGGCAGGCGGCGGCAGGACGGGCGAGAGGGGCGCGGACACGACGGCCCAGGCGTCTCACGCCGATCTGACGGAACGCGAGTCGGCGCGCAACGTTCAGGTGTCGGCGGCCGTCAGCTTCATCGGTTTCACCGGCTTCACGCTCGTGATGCCGTTCCTGCCGCTCTACATCAGCGACCTCGGCGTGACAGATGTCGGCGAGATCGCGATGTGGACCGGCCTGACCCTGGGCGCGACGCCCGCGGTCACGGCCTTCAGCGCCCCGCTCTGGGGCCGTATCGGCGACCGCTACGGCAGCAAGCTCCTCGTGCTGCGATCGCTCGGCGCCTTCGTGCTCACGAAGGCGGCCATGGCGTTTGTGACCGCGCCCTGGCAGCTCCTGGCCCTGCGTGCCCTCCTCGGGTTGTTCGCGGGCTACGGTGCCCTGACACTGTCCATGGCCGCGGAGTCGGTGCCGCGGGCGGCCATGTCCCGGGCGATCGGGTTTGTCCAGACCGGCCAGCGGCTGGGGCCGGCCCTCGGCCCGTTGATTGGCGGTGTCCTGGCGCCTCTCGTCGGCCTCCGTCAGTCGTTCCTTCTGGCTGCGCTGTTCTATCTCGGTGCGCTGGCGCTCGTCGCCTGGGGCTATCGCGAGCCGCGGCGGCGCGTGTCAAGGGCCGTGGCCCCGACGCTGCCGCTGACGACGGTGCTGAAGCTGGAGCACTTCCCGCTGTTCCTGGCCGTCATTCTGGGGTTTCAGCTCGTCGACCGCAGCTTCAGCCCGATCCTGCCGCTTTACGTCGAGCAGATCGGTGTACCGGTGGCGCGAGTACCAGCGGTCACGGGCCTGCTCTTCTCGGTGGCGGCCCTCAGCGCGGCGGCCGGGCATCACCTCGCTGGCCGGATCCTCGAGCGGGCCACCGCTCGTGCCGTGATCGTGCGTGGGGCGCTTGTCGCGTCGGTGGCGCTGTTGCCGTTCCTGCTGCTGCCTCCTGTCTGGCTCCTGTCCGTCGCGACGATGGTGTTCGGCCTCATGGTGGGGCTGGCGATGACCGCGGCCTACTCGTCGGCGGGCGCCTTGCTGCCGCTCGCGGCGCACACGACGGGCTTCGGCTTCATGACGAGCGCGTCGCTCATCGGGCTCGCCGTGAGCCCCATCGCCGCCGGTCTGATCGGCCGTCGCAGCCTCGACGCCGTCTTCGTTGCCGACATCGGCATCCTGATCGCGATGGCGGTCGTCGTGTGGTGGCGGATGAGGGTCGCAGCCGATCGCTGACGGCTCGAACCTCGGTGCTAGAATTGAAGGCAGTTCCGTGTCTCGACCGATTCCTCACCGACGTCCCGTGCATCTGGAGCGTGCTGCGCTCGTCGGCCTGGTGTCGGGGAGTGCCCGCCGCATCGATGCCGAGCATTCACTCGAAGAGCTGGCGGGCCTGGCTGACGCCGCCGGAGCGCTGGTTGTCGTACGCGTGCTTCAGGAGCGCCCGAAACCGGATCCCGCGACGTTTCTCGGGAGTGGCAAGATCGACCTCGTCGCCGCATCCTGCGAAGAGGCGGACGTCGATCTGGTCATCTTCGACAACGAGCTGACCCCCGCGCAGTTGCGGGAGCTGCAGAAGCGGCTTGGACGCACCGTCCTCGACCGCACGCAGCTCATCCTTGACATCTTCGCCAGGCGTGCCCGCACGCGCGAAGGCAAGCTCCAGGTCGAGCTGGCGCAGCTGCGCTACCTGCTACCGCGGCTGGTCGGGTCTTCGGCCGCGCTGTCGCGCCTTGGTGGAGGCATCGGGACGCGGGGGCCCGGCGAAACCAAGCTCGAGACGGACCGGCGCCGCATTCGCGTCCGCATCAAGGCCCTCGGGGACGAGATCGAGACGGTACGCCAGCGGCGTACGCAGCTGCGGGAGAGGCGGCAGAAGACCGCGGTGCCCACGGTGGCGCTGGTCGGCTACACAAACGCGGGCAAGACAACGCTGTTCAACCGCTTGACGCGCGCCGGCGCGGAGGCGTCGGATGCATTGTTCGTGACGCTGGACCCGCTCGTGCGCAAGGTGCGGCTGCCCGACAGCCGCGAGCTCCTCGTGTCCGATACGGTGGGCTTCATCGATCGCCTGCCGCACGCGCTCGTCGCGGCCTTCCGCGCGACGCTCGAAGAGACGGCCAGCGCCGACCTCATCCTGCACGTCATCGATGCGGCCAATCCCGAACGCGAGCGCCACGTGGCCGCCGTCACCCGCGTGCTCGAGGAGGTGGGGGCCACGGGCGTGCCCCGTATCGAGGTCTACAACAAGGCGGACCGCCTCACACGGGACGAGCGGCGTCGCCTGCAGGGCCAGGATCCGGGCGCGATGGTGATTGCCGCGTCCACAGGTGAGGGGTGTGAGGAGTTGCTGGACGCCATCGCCGCGCGCGTCTCGCTCGACCAGCGGCGCATGACCCTCGAGTTCGACACCGCGGATGCGTCGGATCTGTCCCGCCTTGGCTTCGTCTACCGTCACGGCCGCGTGCATTCGCACCTGAGCATCGGCGACCGCGCGGTCCTCGAGGTGGACCTGCCGCGACGATTGCTCGATCGCCTGGTGGCCGCCGTGCCGTCCGGCCGCAAACGGGGGCTCCGTGGCGCCTAGTCACCGGCTGCGCGGGTCGGCCGTCGTCGTGGCCGCGATGCTGGCGCTGCTGGCGGGGGCGTGCGCGCCTCGAAGTCTTCCCCCTGTGCCCGACACGCCGCGGCACGCCGACTTCGTGTACCCCGCCGTGCCCGCGGGCCTCGGCAACGAAGCCGTGCTGAGGCGGCACGAAGGCGGGTGGCGGTACCTGCAGCTCGACAACCTGCGCAACGCCGATCGCGAGTTCGAGGCGGCGCTTCGCGCGCAGCCCGGGTTCTTTCCGGCGCAGGCCGGCCTCGGTTGGGTGGCGCTGGCCAGGCGTGACGCCACGGCCGCTCTGGCGCGCTTCGATGGGGCGCTCGGTGCCAACGAAGACTACGTCCCGGCCCTCGTGGGTCGCGGTCAGGCGCTGCTCGAGCTCGAACGCGACGTCGAGGCGCTCGGCGCGTTCGAGCGTGCGCTTGCCAGCGACGCATCGCTGGTCGATGTGGAGCGGCGCGTCCAGGTCCTGCGCTTCCGAACCGTCCAGGCGCGCATCGCCGATGCGCGCGACGCCGCAGCGGATGGGCGGTGGGACGATGCCAGGGCCGCCTATCTTGCGGCCGTCGCCGCGTCACCCGACGCGGCGTTCCTCCATCGGGACCTGGCCGAGGTGGAGCGGAAGGCCGGCCGCCCGGATGCGGCGCTGGACCACGCGCGGCAGGGCGTGACGCTCGACCCCGACGCCGCCGCCGGTCACGTGCTCGTTGCCGAACTGCTCGAGGCGCGTGGCGACTACGAGGGCGCGGTCGCCTCCTACGATCGCGCGCGGGTCCTTGACCCGGCCCCCGCCATCGAGGCGGCCTGGTCGGCCGCGCGCGACCGCGCCGAGTTCGCGAGGATGCCCGAGCCCTACCGGGCGATTCCGGAGGCCCCGTCGCTGACTCGCGGCGATCTCGCTGCCCTTGTCGCTGTCAGGCTCTCCGGACTGCTCGACCGTGCCCCGTCGCGGCAGCTGGTTTTGACCGACGTGCGTGGGCACTGGGCCCAGGCCTGGATCATGACCGTCGCTCGGGCCGGCGTCATCGCGGCGTTTCCGAACTTCACCTTCCAGCCCAATGCGCCCGTGCGCCGCGGCGACCTTGCGGCGGTGGTGAGCCGGCTTCTCAGCCTGATCGCCGGCGAGCAGCCCGCTCTGGCAGGGCAGTGGCAGGGGGCGCGCCCCTCGGTATCGGACGTCCCGGCCGGACATCTGAGCTACCCCTCGGTGGCGCTCGCGGTGGCGTCAGGCCTCATGCCGCTCGATGACGCCGGCGCGTTCCATCCACTGCGGCCGGTCAGCGGGGCAGAGGCCCTCGCGATCGTGGCGCGCCTCGAGGCGCTGGCGGCTCGCTGAGAGCACGAGGGCACCGTGTCGTCCCCTCTGTTCACCTGGGCCAACCAACTCACGCTGCTGCGGATGCTGTTGATCCCGGCCTTCGTGCTGCTGGTCCTGTACGGCGAGTTCGGCTGGGCGCTCGTCGTGTTCCTGATCGCGGGCCTGACCGATGCCTTCGACGGCGTCGTGGCCCGGCTGACGAAACAGAAGACCAGTCTGGGCGAATGGCTCGATCCCGCCGCCGACAAGCTCCTGCTGGTGACGACGTTCATCGTGTTGACGTTGCCGGACATCGGGCTGGTCAACCGCATCCCCATCTGGCTCACGGTGCTGGTCATCAGCCGCGATGTGGGCATCGTGCTCACCGTGGCCATCGTCAACCTCGCCGTCGGGCCCCGGACGTTCCGTCCGTCGCTGCTCGGCAAGGCCGCCACGGCCCTCTTCATCGTCACGTGCGTGGTGGTGATGTTCTATAACTACCTCGGACGCACCTCGCCGGTCGTCGACGCGTTCATCTGGGCCTCGCTCGCCATCACGGTGGTCTCCGGCGTCGACTACATCATCCGCGTCGCGAAGATCATCAATCAGCCCTGAAGGGACTACCGGCACACACGACGTGCGTCCTCGCGGCCTTCGCGATCTCGTGTTCGTGCGTCGTTATCCGAGTTTGTGTCTGAAGTACTCGATCGTGTCCGTGAGGCCGTCCCGCAACGCCACCTTCGGTTCCCATCCGAGAAGCGTGCGGGCGCGCGTGATGTCGGGGCGACGCACCTTCGGGTCGTCTTCGGGCAGCGGCTTGTGGACGATGCGGCTCGACGAGCCGGTCATGCGGCGGATGGTCTCGGCCATCTCGAGAATGGTCATCTCGTGGGGGTTGCCGATGTTCACCGGGTCGTTCTCGTCCGAGAGCATGAGCCGGATGATGCCGTCCACGAGGTCGCTGATGTAGCAGAAGCTCCGAGTCTGGCTGCCGTCGCCGAACACCTCGAGGTCTTCTCCGCGCAGCGCCGACGAGATGAAGGCGGGCACGGCGCGGCCGTCCCGCACCCGCATGCGCGGGCCGTAGGTGTTGAAGATCCGCACGATCTTCGCGTCCACACCATGGAAGCGGTGGTACGCCGTGGTCATCGCCTCGGCAAACCGCTTGGCCTCGTCGTAGACGCCCCGTGGCCCGACCGGGTTCACGTTGCCCCAGTAGGTTTCGCGTTGCGGGTGCTCGAGCGGATCCCCGTACACTTCGGAGGTCGAGGCCAGGACGAAGCGCGCCTGTTTGGCCTTGGCCAGGCCGAGCGCCTTGTGCGTGCCGAGCGCCCCGACCTTCAGCGTCGGAATCGGCAGCTCCAGGTAGTCGATGGGGCTGGCGGGACTCGCCCAGTGCAGGACGAAGTCCACCGGCCCGTCGATGTAGATGTAGTTGGTGACGTCGTGCTTGATGAATTCGAAGTCGCGGCCGGCCAGGTGCGCGATATTCGCCACATCCCCCGTCAGGAGGTTGTCCACGCCGACGACGGTGTAGCCGCGGTCGAGCAGGACCTCTGCCAGGTGCGACCCGATGAAGCCGGCCGCCCCGGTGATGACAACGCGCTGTTTCATGATGCCTGGTGCCCAGTCCTGGAAGCGCCGGCGCTCACGCGGCCGGCCGGGCCGAGAAGAGACCGCGCACGAGCGTCAGCCACATGATCTTGATGTCGAGCGAGACCGACCAGTTCTCGATGTAGTAGAGGTCGTACTCGATGCGCTTCTCGAG
>CAZNOC010000020.1:0-20119 GCA_964574545.1 uncultured Bifidobacteriaceae bacterium
AGGTTGAACGTCTGGAAGACGAACCCGATCTCCTCGTTGCGGATGCGCGCCAGCTCGTTGTCGTTCATCGTGCTGACTTCCTGGTCGTTCAGGAGGTAGGTCCCCTTCGACGGCGTGTCCAGGCAGCCGATCAGGTTCATCAGCGTGGACTTCCCGGACCCGGAGGGTCCCATGATGGCGACATACTCGCCCTTGGCGATCTGCACCGAGACCCCGCGCAGGGCGTGAATCTCCTCATCGCCCATCTGGTAGGTCTTCCACAGGTCTCGGGTCTCGATCAGCGGCATCTACAGGTCTCCTGGGAGGAGGCGGTTGCCCCGCCTCATGTCTCTATCACAGACGTTCGAGACCGGGGCCCGGTTCCGGGCCCAGGGTTCAGCCCTCCACCGACTGGTACTGTTCCTTCAGGCGCGCCACCACCGCCGGGTCCGCGAGCGTCGTCGTGTCGCCGATCGCCTTGCCTTCGGCGATGTCGCGCAGCAGCCGCCGCATGATCTTGCCCGACCGGGTCTTCGGCAGGTCTGCGGCGAAGATGATGTCTTCGGGGCGCGCGATGGCGCCGATCTTGTGCGCGACGTGCCGTTTCAGCTCGTCCGCGAGCTCGTCGGAGATGGCCACGCCCTCCTTGACGGTCACGAAGGCCGCAATGGCCTGCCCCTTGATTTCGTGCGACCGGCCGACAACGGCCGCCTCGGCCACCTTGGGATGGTCGACGAGGGCGCTCTCGACCTCCATGGTGCCCAGCCGATGGCCCGCGACGTTGATCACGTCGTCCACCCGGCCGAGCAGCCAGAAGTACGCGCCCTCGTCACGCTTCGCGCCGTCGCCCGTGAAGTAGATGCCGCCAGGCCAGCGGCTGAAGTACTGCCGGATGAAGCGATCGCGATCGCCGTAGATGCCGCGCAGCATCGACGGCCAGGGCTTCGTCAGCGCGAGGAGTCCTCCGCCGACCGGCACAACGTCACCCTTGTCGTTCAGGATCTCCGCGCTGATTCCGGGAAACGTGTGCGTGGCCGACCCGGGCTTCGTCTCGGTGAGGCCCGGAAGGGGCGTGATGAGGATCGCTCCCGTTTCGGTTTGCCACCACGTATCCACGACCGGACAGCGCTCGCCGCCGATGTGGAGGTGATACCAGACCCACGCTTCCGGGTTGATGGGCTCGCCGACCGATCCCAGCAGGCGCAGCGACGACAGGTCGCGCCGCTTCGGCCAGTCGGTTCCCCAGCGCATGAAGGCACGAATGGCCGTGGGGGCCGTGTAGAAGATCGTCACGCCGTACCGCTCGACGATCTCCCAGAGGCGGTCCTTCTCCGGCCAGTCGGGCGCGCCTTCGTACATCAGGACCGTGGCGCCATTGGCGAGCGGGCCGTAGACCACGTAACTGTGCCCGGTCACCCAGCCGATGTCGGCGGTGCACCAGTACACATCGTCTTCCTTGAGGTCGAACACCCACTTGGTCGTCGCGTAGGTGCCGACGAGGTAGCCCCCAGTGGTATGGACGATGCCCTTCGGCTTTCCGGTGGTGCCCGAGGTGTAGAGGATGTAGAGCATGTCCTCCGCGTCCATCTCCTCCGGAGGGCAGTCGAGGCTCGCCTCGCGCATCAGGTCGTGGTACCAGCGGTCGCGGCCGGCCTCCATCACCACGGGGATGTCGCCCTGACCGCGCCGCACGACGACGACCGTCTCGATCGACGGGGTGTCGGCGACGGCTTCGTCGGCGACCTGCTTGAGCGCGACGACGTGGCCGCGGCGGTAGCCGCCATCGGCGGTCACGAGCAGACGACACTGCGAGTCGTTGATGCGGTCGCGGAGCGACTCGGCGCTGAAGCCGCCGAAGACGACGCTGTGAACCGCTCCGATCCGCGCGCAGGCGAGCATGGCGATGGCCAGTTCGGGGATGAGCGGCAGGTAGAGCGCAACGCGGTCGCCCTTGCGGATGCCGAGCGTCTTCAGGACGTTGGCGAACTGCGAGACCTGGCGGTAGAGGTCGAAGTAGGTGAGCGTGCGGCGGTCACCGGGCTCGCCTTCCCAGATGAGCGCGGCCTTGTTGCGCCGCGGCGTGCGCACGTGGCGATCGATGCAGTTGGCGCTGGCATTGAGAGTGCCGCCGGTGAACCACTTCGCATCCGGCGGTGTCCACTCGAGCACCCGCGTCCACGGCTGCATCCATTCGAGCTCCTTCGCGAAGCCCTCCCAGAATGCCTCCGGGTCCGCGGCCGCCCGGGCGTAGACCCCGGGATCGGCGATGGCGGCCTGCTCGCGAAAGCCGGGTGGCGGGGGGAACACGCGCTCTTCGCTGAGCAGCGCTTCAATTTCCGGAGACACGGGAGGCTTCTCGCTCATGAAGCGAGAAGTTATCAGGTATCGGTGGGGAGTTCAAAAAGGCGTCACCACGACGATGCGCGCGACCGGAACCACCGGAAGCGCCTGGGGCGCGTGCGCAGGAACTCCAGCGCCGTGGCGGCCGACTCGATGGTCGCGGGCTCGAGACGACGGGCGCCGCTCGATGCGCCTTCCTGCAGCGCGCGCTCGCACAGCAGGTTGATCAGGCGCGGCACGCCCCCTGACAGATCGTAGATGGCGTCGATCGCGCGCGCGGAGAAGACCTCTTTCGCCGTGCACCCGGCAATGCCAAGCCGATGCGCGATGTACTCGCGGCACTCGTGCCGTTCGAGCGCGGTCAGACGGGCCCGCGCCCCGACATGGGCGTCGAGCCGCTGCTCGGTGATCGACTGGAGGGACCCCGCGGACTGGCTGACGAGCACGAACTGGATGAGCGGCGCCCCCTCGTCCTCGAGGCGCGAGAGCTGAATCAGCTGCTCGACGATCGCCTGGGGCATCAGCTGCGCTTCATCGATGATCACGACGGCGGGCCGTACCGGCTCCTGGCCCCGCAGGAACTCGTTCAGCAGGTGCTCGAGATCGGCGCGGGTCGCGCCGGCAAGGCGTCCCCGCCTGACCTCGTCCGGCGTCACGGCGCAGAAATCCTGGAGCAGCAGCCGGAGCAGGTCCTCCGGGCGCAGCAGGGGGTTGGCCGCAAACGCCACCGGGCCAAGCCGCGCGAGGTGCCTGGCGAGCGTCCGGCAGAAGATGGTCTTCCCGGCGCCCAGGTCTCCCGTCACCATGAGGAAGCGCTCGCCACGGCGCAGGGCCGGTCCCACGATCTCGAGCGCCCGCGCCTGGGACGCGCTCCGGAAGTGGTACTTCTCGTCTGGCGTCAGGCTGAACGGGCGTTCGACCAGGTCGTAGGCGCGCTCGTATCGCTGAGGGGTGTCCATCGAGTTTGGTTCCGGGGAGTGTTTCGGATCCAAGGCGATGGAACTTGAGAGGTGCCACCGTAGCGGGCGGGACAGGGCGCCCGTGGGGCGGACGCTACTGGGGCGGCAACGCAGGTGGGGGCGGCGCCCACTCGGCCGGGACGGGCGGGGGGGACGACTTCCGGAACGCCAGCGCGCCGATGATGCCACCCACCATGGCGAACGGGCTGCCGACAAACAGCATGACGAGGAAGCCGAACACCATGCCGGCCCCGCGGGCAGTCCCCTGACGCAGGCTCTCCATCCAGGCCTGCAACTCCGGCGGCAGGTCCGAGGCATTCTGCAGCGCCGACTCAATCAGGCCGGCCTGGAACGGCGCCATCGCGAGGCTGAGCGGAATCTCGACGAGCAGCCACGCGACGGCCCCGAACGCGCCGGCCATGAGTCCGACGAGGGCGCCGTCACCGGCCGTAATCGGCCCGGGGCGCTGCTGCTGCAGCAGATACGCCGACACGCCGCCGCCCGTGATGATCCAGGCGCAGCAGCACAGGTTGGCCAGGTTGACGATCGGCAATGCCGACAGCACGCCAATCGTCACGCCGCCGAGAAGCGCCGGCTGCAGCATCAGGACTCCTTGGGACAGCCAAAGCTGTGAGTTGTCAGTGACCAGTGATCAGTTCAAAGGGCAGGTGGCGATGTTCGGTACCATCACGACTCGCTTTGAACTGGTCACTGCCAACTGACAACTCCGTTAGTCGTAGTACTCGAGTCCGAGGTGCGTGATGAGCTCTTCGCCCATCATGTAACGAAGCGTGTTCTTGAGCTTCATCAACTGGATGAAGAGGTCGTGCTCCGGATAGACCTCGCGCGCGTGCATCGGGGCCTTGAAGTAGAACGACAGCCATTCCTGGATGCCCGACATGCCGGCGCGCTTCGCGAGGTCGAGAAACAGCGCCGAGTCGAGCACGATCGGCGCCGCGAGGATCGAATCGCGGCACAGGAAGTTGATCTTGAGCTGCATCGGGTACCCGAGCCAGCCCACGATGTCGATGTTGTCCCAGCCCTCTTTGTTGTCGCCGCGCGGCGGATAGTAATTGATGCGGACGACGTGCGACAGATCCTTGTAGAGATCGGGGTAGAGCTGCGGCTGGAAGATGTAGTCGAGCGCCGACTTCTTGCTCTCCTCCTTTGTCTTGAACGACTCGGGGTCGTCCAGCACCTCGCCGTCGCGGTTGCCGAGGATGTTGGTCGAGTACCAGCCGCGCACGCCGATCATGCGCGCTTTCAGGCCGGGCGCGATGATCGTCTTGATCAGCGTCTGCCCCGTCTTCATGTCGTTGCCGGCGAGCGGTGCCTTCGTCAGCGCCGCGAGCTCGAGCATCGCCGGAATGTCCGCCGTGAGATTCGGCGCCGCGTTCGCAAACGGGATGCCTTCCTTGAGCGCCGCGTACGCGTACACCATGCTCGACGGAATCGCGTCGTCGCTCGCCTCGAGGCCCTGCTCGAAGGCCGCCAGCGACTGGTGCACCGGGCCCTCGGTCATGAACACCTCGGTGCTGCCGCACCACACCATCACCATGCGATCGAGGTGGTGCTGCGCCTTGAAGGTGCGGATGTCGGCGATCAGCTGCTCCGCGAGATCCTTCTTGTTCTTGCCCTTCTTCACATTCGGGCCGCTCAGCCGCTTGACGTAGCGCTGATCGAACACCGCCGGCATGGGCTTGATGGCTTCGAGATCGTCCCGGATCTGGTCGAGCAGCGAGGGCTCGAGCACGCCCGCGGTGCGCGCCGCGGCGTAGCAGTCCTCCTCGAAGATGTCCCAGCCGGCAAAGACGATGTCGTCCAGGGTCGCGAGCGGGGCGAAGTCCTTGATCTTCGGAAAGCGGTTCTCGCTGCGCTTCCCGAGGCGAATGGTGCCCATCTGCGTCAGCGACCCGATGGGGAGCGCCAACCCCTTGCGGATGGCGGCCACGCCGGCAATGGTGGTGGTGCTGACGGCACCCAGGCCGACGAGCAAAATGCCCAGTTTTCCGCGGGTTGGAGCGATTTCGAGAGGTGGATTCACAACCGAAAACTATATCATGTCGCCATGTTCGGCTTCCTTCGGCGAGAGCGCGCCGATCCCCTGCACGTGTCGATGATGGGCGTCCGGATGGGCGAACGCGTGCTGCAGATCGGCTGTGACGACATCACGCTCCTCGCAGGCGTGGCCGCCAAGGTGGGGCTGAGCGGCACCACCGTGTGCATCGTCTCGGACGAGGCCGACGCGGCGCGTGCGCGGGAGGCCGGCACTCTTGCCGGCGCGCTTCTCGAACTGCACTCGGGCTCGTTCGCCGCCCTCCCCGTCGACACCGACGGCTTCGACGTCGTCATCGTGGACGATACGGCGGGGCGGTTCGCGGCGCAGCCGACGGACGAACGTCTGGGCGCAATCCGCGAGGCGCTGCGCGCGCTGCGCCCCGGCGGGCGCATCGCGATTGTGGAGGGGCTCACCCGTGGACGGTTTCGCGGCACGATCGAGCGGCCGGCCGGGTACCGGGGCGACACGCTTCTGGCTGATGGCGGCTTCCATCCCGTGCGCCTGCTCGCGGAGGGCGAGCGCTACCGCTTCTACGAGGGACTGAAAGGCATCCGACCCACCTGACCCCCGATCCCCGTTCACCGTTCACCGGCCACCGTTCACCGTTCACCGTTCACGGTTCACCGGCCACCGGCCACCGTTCACCGCTCATCGACTACCGCGCGCACGTCAGGTGCCTGCCTCCGTCGATCGAGATCGTTTCGCCCGTAATCCACCCGGCACGATCGGACGCCAGGAACAGGATCAGCTCGGCGACCTCCTCGGCCGTGCCCGGTCGGCCGATCGGGTGCGTCTCTCCGGCGCGCTCCAGGAACGCGGCGTACTTCTCCTCGTCCATGCCACCGCGCCGATGCAGGTTCGTCACCGTGACACCCGGGTTGACGGCGTTGACGCGCACTCCGTGCGGCGCCCAGTCGATGGCGGCCGTTCGCGTCAGGTGATCGAGGGCGGCCTTGCTGGTGTTGTAGGCGGCCAGGTTGGGGAACACCCTCCGGCCGTTGACGCTCGAGACGTTGACGACCGCGCCGCGGCGGACCTGCAGGTGCGGATACGCGGCGCGCATCAGCCGGAAGGGCGCGCGGAGATTGACCGCCATCATCTGATCCCACTGCTCGTCTGATGTGCCGTCGGTGGTGCCCATGCCGATGATGCCGGCCGCGTTGACGAGGACGTCGATCCGGCCGAATCGCGCCACGGCGCGGCCGACGATCTCGTCGGGGGCGCCGGCCGTGGTCAAGTCCACGGCAAGCCCCTCGGATCCGGCCCCTGTCTCCCCCGCCTCCGCGACGACCGCGTGAAGGGCCGCCTGATCGCGGCCCACCGCCAGCACCGCGCCGCCGGCTCGCACGAGCGCCAGCGCCGTGGCCTTCCCGATGCCGCTCGACGCCCCTGTCACCACCGCGACCTTGCCTGTGAACTGATTCGACATCCGGTGAGTATACGAGGTCGATCCGAACTCCATAGAGGACACGATCGTCCTCCACGCGGACAGCCAACGCCCGCCTCGACGCCACCGTTGGCTTCCTGGCCTCGAATACCGGGGAGATCCACGCTCTTCGGCCAGCAGGCGTCCGCCTGCGGCAACGGCAAGGGATTTGCCTCTGCAGGTGTTCATGTCCGCCTCGCCCCTCACCGATGTCGTCTCGCTCGAGGAAATTGCCGAGGCGGCGATGGTCCCGGTCGCTCGCGTCGAGGCGCTCGTCGCGCGCGGAGCGGTCCGGACTGTCGAAGCGAGCTCGAGGACGCGTGGTTCGGACCGGTTCGAGCGCTTCGTCGCGTTCGGGGAGGCGACGCGGGTCGTCCGCGCCCTCGCGCGTGGAGACCTGAGGCCGGCAGAGGGAACCGCGGGGGTGGCGCTGTTTAGCACACCTCCGGATACCCGGCGCTCACCGGCCCTGACGCTGGCGGTCTCGAGCGGCGCTCACGCGGCGGTGGTCCTTGTCGCGATCGTGGCCAGCCTTGGCTGGACAACGACCGCGAGCGAGCTCACCGAGCCCTTGAACGCAGAAACTGCTGCCGTGAGGCTCGTGTTCCTGACCATGCCGGGCCCCGGGGGCGGAGGCGGAGGAGGCGGCCTTCGCCAGCCGACGCCCCCGCCGCGCGCCGAGCGCCAGGGCAGCAGCCGGCTCAGCAGCCCGATTCAGGCGCGTGCGGTCACGCCGCCCCTTCGGCCGGAACCACCGCGCGTAGAGCCGCCACCGCTCGAGGCCCGGACACTCCCGGCGCCGGTGATGACCGTGCCGGCCGACACACGTGACGTGGACGGCGTCGTGGAGCCCGTGGCGGCCGTCGAAGAGGACGTGTCCGGCCCCGGCGCGGGCGGCGGGACAGGCACGGGGGATGGCACCGGCGCCGGCGCCGGCAGCGGAACGGGGATCGGTCCGGGATCGGGTGGCGGCGCAGGCGGCGGGCCGTATCGTCCCGGCAGCGGCGTGACCCCGCCGCGCCTGCTGCGCGAGGTGCGCGCCGACTACACGGACCAGGCCCGGACGTCGGGAATCGAAGGCGACGTCGTATTGGAGATCACCGTGCAGCGTGATGGCACGGTCGGGGACATTCGGGTGCTCGAGGGCCTCGGCGGCGGTCTGAACGAGCGCGCGGTGCAGGCCGTACGGCAGTGGCGGTTCGCTCCGGCACGGCTTCGCGGAATGGACGTCGATGTGATCGTCGAGGTGGCGGTGGAGTTCCGGCTTCGCTGACCGACGGGCGGTGGGAGACACAACCATGGAGACGCTGCTTCTCGTCGTGACCGTCGTGTCGATGGCGCTCGCGGTCTCGATGGCGGCCATCGCCTGGCGCCTGACGCGCGATGCGCGGGTGCGCTCGTCGGCGAGAGTGGCGGCGCTCAAAGCCGCCGCCGGAGGCGATGCCTGGATCGAGCCGTCGCGCACCGGCGACGTGCTCCCGATCCCTCCGCAGGAGGCGCCGGCCCCGGCGGTCGAGCAGTTGTTCGCCGCGCCCGACGAACCGGCCGGCGTCTCACGGCAGCGCGGGCTCGCGTGGGCGGCGGCGGTGCTGCTCGTGGTCCTGGCCGCCGCGGGCTTCTCGATGTCCTCGAACGCCCCGGACACCGCGACACACGGCGGTGAGACCGTTCCCCTGCAACTGCTGGCGCTTCGCCACGAGCGGGCCGGCGCCCTGGTCAATGTGTCGGGCCTCGTCCGCAACCCGAAGGACGGCGCCGCGGTCGAGCGCCTGACCGCGGTCGTGTTCCTCTTCGACGGCGAGGGCGCCTTTCTGACGAGCGCACGGGCATCCGTGGACTTCCTGAGGCTGGGACCCGGCGACGACACGCCGTTCGTCATCGCCACGCCCGCGCCACCGAGCGCCGCACGGTACCGCGTCAGCTTCCGGACAGACGCGGGCATCCTCCCCCATGTGGACCTGCGCGCGCCCGCGGCGACTGATGCTCGCGCGGTGACGCGATGAGCCGGCGCACAGCGTTCCAGCACGTGCTCGGATCCCTCCGCCCTCTCCCGGCGGTCACCGTGGCGATGCTGCTCCTCGCCACACCAGTGGTCATGGGGCAGGAGGGGTTCCGCTTCCGCAGTGGGGTGGAACTCGTCAACGTCACGGCCACCGTCACCGATCGCGCGGGCCGGTTCGTCTCGGGGCTCGACCAATCGGACTTCACGGTGTTCGACGACGGCGTGATGCAGGAGGTGACGCACTTCAGCAACGAGCGCGTGCCGGTCAGTCTCGGCATCGTGCTCGATACGAGCGGCAGCATGGCTGGTGAGCGGATGGCGGCGGCTCGCGAGGCGCTGGACCGCTTTCTGCTCGACCTCCTGCGGCCCGACGATGAGGTGTTCGTGGTTCGCTTCAGCACCCACGCCGAGCTCGTCCAGGACTGGACGACGGACCGGCGCGAGGTCAGCCGCCGCATCGGCCGCCTCTCGCCGACCGGAGGCACGGCGCTCTACGACGCCGTCGCCGAGGCCGCGCCGATGGCGCAGGCGGGCCGCCACCGCAAGAAGGCGCTGCTCGTGATCTCGGACGGCAACGACACGAACAGCCGCACGTCCTCGCGCGAGCTGGCGTACTTGATTCGGGAGACGGAGGTGCTGGTGTACGCGATCGGTATCGATGCGCGCGGGGAGACGGTCTCCCGGCGGCCGCAGTCGCCGCCGCCGATCTTCCGTCCGCCGATCACGAACCCGTTCCCGATTCCAGGAGGCGGCGGCCGACGTGGGCTCCCCCTCCCGCCCGGGCGTCCGCCCATCATGCCGCCGTCGAGCGGCGGCGGCGCGGACGACCGCGTCAACGTGACGGCGCTGCGTGCCATCACCGACGACAGCGGCGGCCGCACCGAGATCGTCCGATCGCCGCGCGACCTCGACCCGGCGACGAGCGGTATCGCCGACGAACTGAGCCAGCAGTACTACCTCGGCTATCCGAGCCCGGGCCACCGCGACAACCAGTGGCACACGATCGACGTCCGGGTCGAGGACTCCTCCCTGCGCGTTCGCGCGCGGCGCGGGTACGTCGCGGCACCCTGACGGCGGCCGCGGCGCCCTTCCCTCTCCACATCCGCACCGCGGATGCGCGCGCGTTGCCGCGCGTCATCGCTGGCAGCGGTCCTGTCCGTCACGAACCCCGCTGTCCGTTCCAGAGTGCAGGCGTCCTCCGGACTCGTCACCTGCCGCCAACGGCGGCAGGCCGCCAGCCCCCGGTACGGGTTGTTTGCGCGCGTCTCGACGTTGGCACGCGAGTCGCAATGGGACTGGGCAGGAGGAGTCATCCCATGCTGAAGCGGCTCATCGTCATGACCGTCGTCCTCGCCGTCGCCGCAGCCTCCGGTGTCTCGGCGCAGGAGCGCAAGGATCTGCAGGTCTTCAGGGACGTGTCCGACCAGGTCACCCGCTACACGCAGTTCACGATCTTCGACAGCGTGTCTGCCGCCGTGGAGAGCGGCGAGGTGCGTCTCACCGGCTGGGTGACGATGCCATACAAGAGGGACGATATCGAGCGTCGCGTGGCGCGTGTGGACGGCGTCAGGTCGGTGCGGAACGACATCGAAGTGCTGCCCGTCTCGCAATTCGACAACGAGCTGCGGTTCCGGATCGCGCGGGCGATCTACGGACACGCCTCGTTCTGGAACTATGCCTCGATGGCCAACCCTCCGATTCACATCGTCGTGCGGGGTGGACGCGTGACGCTGGCGGGCGTCGTGATGAGCGACGTGGACCGCATGCTGGCTCGATCGCTGGCATCGGGATTCGGGGCGCTGGAGCTGACGAACGAACTCCGCACCGATGCCGAGGTGCGGCGAGCGCTCGAGACGTCGTAGGAAACGGACCGGACGTACAAACACGAACCACACGAAGGCCACGAAGACGACACGAAGCATTCTCTTCAAGCCGATCCGGTTTCGGCTATCGGATACCTGAAGTGAGCCTCCTTCGTGGCCTTCGTGGACTTCGTGTTTGTCCGTGAATCCCGGGCTGGCTACACGTCCTTGACGAGGTGGATCTCGTCGCGGATTGGAATGCCGGCAAACCCTACCGAGGGGTCATCATTGAAATGTCGCGCCACGGCGCCCGGCAGCACCTCGACGATGTGGTAGCCGCGGCGCTGGTAGAAATACAGCGCCGGCAGGTTGTCGTTGGTGGTGGCCACCTGCACGCTCGGCAGCTGCTGCAGCCGCGCCATCTGCTCGGCCTCCGCCACGAGGTAGGCGCCGACACCCGATCGCTGCCACATCGGGTCGGTTGCCAGCGCGAGAATCTGCATCATGCCGGGCCGAGTCCGGTAGGCCAACGCGCCCGCGATGTCGCCCTCCAT
The DNA here is from genome assembly GCA_964574545.1 of uncultured Bifidobacteriaceae bacterium. Lineage (GTDB taxonomy): Bacteria > Acidobacteriota > Vicinamibacteria > Vicinamibacterales > UBA2999 > JAUXWO01. The sequence goes on from CAZNOC010000020.1 coordinate 11,122, forward strand.
CTCGGCCACGACCACGTCCGCGGTCTCGAGGTGCAGCTCCTCGCCAAAGATGATGAGACGGGTGCGGCCGAAGTCCCTGTTGAAGAGGTCGTGCACGGGGCGGCGGTCGCGATCCTCCGACGGACGGACGCGCACCGGCGGGAGGTCGAGATGCGGGCGGCATCCGCAGACGACCTGGAGCCGCGCGTCCTCCCAGTCAACGAATTTGCCGCACCGTGAGCAGCGGAGCACGGTGGGTTTGGCGCCGAAAGCAAGCTTGGTCATGATCGCAATTACCGGGATGAAGGCGCCGGCCCCGGGGGCAAGGCCTCCGAGGACGACGCGGGCGCGGCAGGATGGCCGTGGCCGCGCCGCATGACGAACCAGACGACGCCGGCAAACGTGACGCCGACGAGGCCGATGATGACAGCAAAGAGGGTCAGGGTATGCCGGAGGATCGAGCGTGTCTCCATGTGGGCCTCGATCCGGAGCGGCTCTCCGGCGAGGCGCGCGCGGAGCGGCTGCTCCCAGGTGAGGATGTTGCCGCGTTCGATCGTGCCTGAGGGCTGGTTGTGGAACGGGACACGGCTCGGCAGGTGCAGCCGCACCGCGACCAGTTCCCGGCCGTGCCAGCCGACATCGCCGACGTCACGCCCCGCCGGCGCGTCGAGTTCCTGACGATAGACAAAGAGGTCGTCGCGCCGGTCAAGACCGTAGCGGGCCCACGCGAAGGGCGCCGCCTCGGCAAGGCGCCGAACGTCCTCGACCTCGAGGCGCACGTGCACGTAGCGCCGGTTGTCTCGCCGCGAGTGGCTGACGCGCACGACACGCGTCGCGGGCGTCTCGTAGAAGGCTTCGACCGCCCGCCGGTCGAGCCGCGCACGCGGGTCGATCGACAGGTCCACGCCGCGCAACGCGACCAGCGCGGGCACCGACGCGTTGACGTAGATCGTGGCCGATCCGTCGAGCGCCAGATACACCTGCTCCTCGTACTCGTACTGCCGGGACAGGGCGTCGCGACAGCCCGCCGCCGTCATCGCCAGCACGCCGGTGAGCGCCACGGCGAAGATACGGCGCGCGCTGCCCGTCCAAGGGGCCGTCCACGGCCCCGACACGCGCCAGATAGTCACTGATCGCAATGATATACTGGCCGCCCTTCCATGGCCGACGCGCCGATGCTCTTCCTGATCGACGGCAGCAACCAGATGTATCGCGCGTATCACGCGATCCGGGGGCTGACAGGTCCTGACGGCCGCTCCACCAACGCGGTCTACGGTTTCGTGACGATGCTGCGGAAGCTCCTGGTGGATCACCAGCCCACCTACATCGCCGCCTCGTTCGATCTGCCAGGCGAGACGTTCCGTGACCAGCTCGCCGCCGACTACAAGGCAAACCGCGCGCCGATGCCCGGGGATCTGGCCGAGCAGATTCCGTGGGTGCACGAGGCCTGCGAGGCGCTCGGCGTGCCCATCCTCACCTCCGAGGGCTTTGAGGCCGACGATGTGATCGGGACGCTGGCGCGGCAGGCGGCCGACCAGGGCATGGCCGTGGGGATCGTCACCGGCGACAAGGACTTCTACCAGCTCGTCGGCGGGCCGATACGCGTGTACAACCCGCGCGACGAGGGCGTCTGGTACGACGGAGCCGGGGTCGTCGAGAAGTTCGGCGTGCCGCCGGAGCAGGTCGTGGATGTGCTCGCGCTGATGGGCGACGCGACCGACAACGTCAAGGGCGTGCCCGGCATCGGCGAGAAGGGCGCGAGGGATCTGATTTCGACGCACGGCTCGCTCGATGCGCTGCTGGCCAACGCGGCGAGCGTGCCACAGAAGAAGTATCGCGAGGCCCTGCTCGCCAATGCGGACGCCGCGCGGCACAGCCGGGAGATGGTGCGCATCCGCACCGACGTGCCCGTGCCGCTCGACCTCGAGGCCCTGCGCCATCGCGGCGCCTCGCGCGAGCGGTGCTACGCGCTTTTCTCCGAGCTTGGGTTCAGGTCGCTCGTCACTGAGTTCGCCCCCACGGCCGATTCGGTGGCCAAGGACTACGCGGCGCTCTCGTCGGTGGACGAGGTCGAGGCGCTGGCGGCCGAGATCCGGACGGCCGGGCAGGTGGCGCTTCACGCGGTCGCGGATGAGGATGGCGCGATGCGCGCGCAGATGGTCGGGCTCGTGTTCGCCACGGCGCCGCGTCGCGCGCGGTACGTGCCGCTCGAGCGCGCGAGCCTCGTCAGCGGGCCCGGTGTGGACCGAGATGCGGCCCTGGCGGCGCTGCGGCCGGTACTCGAGGATCCCGGGATCGCGAAGGTCGGCCACGACTTGAAGCGGTCGCTGATCCTGCTCGCGCGATCGGGCATCCGGCTTGCGGGCCTCTCGAGCGACACCATGATCGCCGGCTACCTGCTCGACGCCACGCGGTCGAGCCAGGCGCTGGAGCCAATGGCGCTCGAGCAGCTCGGCTACCGCGCGATGACGGTCGAGGAGGTCTGCGGCAAAGGGGTCAAGGCCACGCCGATCGGCGACGTGCCCGTCGAGAGCCTCGTCGACTACGCGGGTGAGCGGGCGGACCTTCCGTGGCAGCTGGCGGAGGCAATGATGCCGGCGCTGGCGCGCGAGGGTCTCGAGGCGGTCTACCGCGACCTGGAGCTGCCACTGGTGCCCATCCTGGCCGGACTCGAGCAGGCAGGCGTGCGGATCGACGGCCGCGTGCTCGGCGAGCAGGCGGCGCGCGTGGAGTGCGAGATGGACACGCTCAGTGCGGCCATCTTCGCCGCGGCCGGCGAGACGTTCAACATCAACTCGCCGAAGCAGCTCGGCGAGATCCTGTTCGAGAAGCTGCAGCTGCCCGCCCTGCGGAAGACCGGCAGGACGAAGAGCGCCTCCACGGCGGTCGAGGTGCTCGAGGAACTGGCGCTGACGCACGAGCTGCCGCGGCTCATCCTCGACTGGCGCGCGCTCGCCAAGCTGAAGGGCACCTACATCGACGCGCTGCCGCTGCTCATTCATCCGGTCACCGGGCGCGTGCACACCTCATTCAATCAGGCGATCGCGGCGACGGGACGGCTGAGCAGCAGCGATCCGAACCTGCAGAACATCCCGATCCGCACGGAGATCGGCCGTGAGATCCGGCGCGCGTTCGTGGCCGAGCCCGGGGCCGTCCTCATCTCGGCCGACTACTCGCAGATCGAACTCCGCGTGCTGGCGCACCTGTCGGGCGACGAAACCCTCATCGCCGCCTTCGCGCGCGGGGACGACATCCACGACCAGACGGCGCTGAAGGTGTTCGGTCCGGACTCGACGCTCGACCCGCACGAGCTGCGCCGCCGCGCGAAGATCGTCAACTACGCGCTGCTGTACGGCAAGACCGCGTTCACGCTGGCGCGGGACATCGGCGTCACGCAGCAGGCGGCCCAGCAGTTCATCGACGCGTACTTCGCGGGCTTCCCCCGGGTCAGGGCATTCATCGACCGGACGCTCGAAGACGCGCGCCGGACCGGCGTCGTCACGACGCTCTTCGGACGCCGGAGGCTGGTGCCCGAGCTGACGAGCCGGAACGGGCAGATCCGCGCGGCCGCTGAGCGCGTGGCGGTGAATCTACCTATCCAGGGGACGGCGGCCGACATCCTGAAACGCGCGATGATCGACGTGGATGCGGCGCTCGCGTCCGCGCATCCACGGGCGCGGATGATCCTGACGGTGCACGACGAACTGCTGTTCGAGGCGCCAGAGGCCGACGCCGACGTCGTCGCGGCCCTCGTCCGCGACCGGATGTCGTCGGCGGTCTCCCTTGCGGTCCCGCTCGATGTGGACGTAGGCTCTGGCGTCACCTGGAAGGATGCCAAGCCATAGGGATAGATGCGGAATCTGATGATCTTGTGATGTGGTGATGTGGTGATCGGATGTAGCGATGTGAGATGTAGGGAGCTGCCGCCACCATCTATCTTCTGATCTGGTGATCTGCGGCGGCCCGGCGACTCACCCCAGATCAGCAGATAGATCGCGAGATCGGCACATCGCACATCCCATCGCCAGATCACCACGTCAAGAGATCACGAGATTCGCGGATCGCTTGATCTATCTCCACTTTTGCTTGACGAGTTCCCACTCCGCGCGCAGCTCGGAGGTGCGGGCCTCGCGACGTTCCTCGGGTGCCTCGCGTGCGAGATCCGGCACGAGGCCCTCGAGTACGAGCGTGTCGAGGTCAGCGCGCAGCGCGGCGGACTCGGCACCGGCGAAGCGGGCACGCACCCAGCCGGCCACCGCGGCGTCCCACGCGCGCCCGAGCGCCCCCTGGCCGCGCAGCGCCGCGACGATCCAGTAGGCCGCCGCGCGGGATCCGGGCGCTTCGGCCAGCTCGGCTTCCATCCGTGTGGCCAGGCGTCCGAAGACCTGCGCCCTTGCGTCCGGGTCCATCGTCGCGGCTCGGCGCTCGACGGCGCTCCCAAGCCAGTCCAGCACGGCCTCGCGCGCGTCGGGTCTCACCCTGGCCGCGTGCACGGCCGCACTGTCGAACAACTCGGCGGCCGCGCCGAAGTCGTCCTCGAGAAACAGCGACGCACCGAGCGCGATCAGGAAGTCCAGCCGGTCGTCGGCATCGAGCTGGTCGGCGCGCACGGCGCCGAGCGCGTCCCGCGCGGCGCCGAGATCGGTAGGGTCCGCGCCGAGGCGGTAGCGCTCGAGGTGGGCCCGCGCCAGAACGACGGCCGCCGCATCCATGGTGGCCGGAACGGTTCGCGCGGCCGTGGCGGCGGCGATGGCGGCATCGAATTGACGGGCGTTGTAGTCCTCACGAGCCCGTGCCAGCGGGTCCTGACCGGCGGCCGCCGCGGGCGCCGCGAGGAGGGTGAGTGTCCAGGCCAGAAGGATCGACCCGAGCGTTCGCATGGGCGAATGGTAACACGCGAAACCGAACCGATTACTGTAACTTATTGAAGTTATTGGCCTTTGTTCGATGGGTGGCCCGGCCTTTTGCTACAATGTGCGCTGATGCCTGAGCCGGTCGTCGTGCCGCGGGCGGACCACCCCATTTCGCGCGGGATGATCGACCCCGACGCGCTCAAGGTGCTCTACCGCCTGCACCAGTTCAACTACACCGCGTATCTCGTGGGCGGCAGCGTACGGGACATGCTGCTCGGTCGCGCGCCGAAGGACTTCGACATCGGCACGTCGGCGCATCCCTACCAGGTCAAGAAGCTCTTCCGGAACTGCTGGATCATCGGACGCAGATTTCGCCTCGCGCACGTCCGGTTCGGCGCCAAGACGATCGAGGTCGCCACGTTCCGCAAGCACGTGCTGCCGGGCACCGAAAACGAGGCGGCCATCGACGCCGAGAGCGAGCTGCCGCCGCTCGCGACCGATCCGGCGGACCTGTTGATCAAGCGCGACAACACGTTCGGCACCCCGGAAGAGGACGCGCTTCGCCGCGACTTCACCATCAACGCCCTCATCTACGACATCGCGACCCTCTCGATCATCGACTACCTGGGCGGCCTCCAGGACATCCGCGACCGCATCGTGCGGTCGATTGGCGACCCCAACGAACGGTTCCAGGAAGACCCCGTGCGGATGTGGCGGGCCGTGGCCATCGCGGCGCGCCTCGACTTCACGATCGAGAAGCCGATCATCGATGCCATCAAGCGGCATCGGGGCTTGATCGCCATGGCCGCGCCCGCGCGGCTGATCGAGGAGTACTACAAGATCCTGCGGTCGGGGTACGCCGAACGCACGTTCCAGGGCCTGGCCGAACACGGCCTGCTCCAGCCGGTGACGCCGGAGCTGCAGCGTGCGGCACGTGACGAAGCGTGGCGCGACGCGCTCGATGCGCTCGACAGCTACAGGCAGCGCTTCGAGACGGCGCCCCCGACGCTGACAAACGCGATCCTGCTCGGCACGATGCTCGTGCCCATCGGCCTGATGCCCGCGCGGCAGCCGCACGAGAGCCACGACCTGCTGCCGGCGATCGAGCGCTGGGCGGCAGACGATAGAGCGGAAGCGGACGAGCCCGTCGACGCGGAACCCGGAGCCGGCCTCGAAGAAGCGGCCCGCCAGTCCGGGCGATGGCGCGGCCGGCGCAAACCGCCGAAGGAGCCGCAGCTCAAGATCGGCCTGCTGCCCATCGCCCGCCGGGACGTGGATCGGCTGCGGCAGGTGCTGGCGTTGCAGCGGCGCCTCCTCGACCTCGAGTCACCAGCGCGCGTCCAGCGCATGCTGGCCGGTCGCGGGCCATTCGTCGAGGCCCTGACCTGGTTGGAGATTCACGGGCACGAACCGGAGGTGCTGGAACACTGGCGCGGGTTCATCGAGGCGCTCGGCGACAGCGGAGAGGCGCTGCCAGGCGGAGACCAAGGCCCCCCCGGCGCGCCGCGCGGACGCCGCCGGCGTGGCGGACGGCGGCGGCGCGGAGGCAGACGGCAGGCGGGCTAGATGAATCTGGTGATCTCTTGATGTGGTGATGTGGTGATCTGATGTGGCGATGTCATCATCTCGGCGCGCCTCTCGGCGCCCCATCTATCTTCTGATGTGGTGACCTGGTGCTCTGGCGCGCCGGCTGAGCATCGACAGATAGATGGTCTCCGGCAGGCGCCGGAGATCTTCACATCGAAGATTCGATCACCACATCACCAGATCACCACATCACGAGATCTCTACCCGTTCTGTCTTTCAAACTCCTGCATGAACTGGACGAGCGCTTCGACCCCCACCTCGGGAAACGCGTTGTAGATCGACGCGCGCATGCCGCCCACCGAGCGGTGGCCCTTCAGTCCGTCGAAACCCGCCGCCGTCGACTCCTGCACGAACAGCGACTCGAGTTCCTCGTTGGGCAGCCGGAAGGTAACGTTCATCTGCGAACGTGACGCCTTCTCTGCTGTCCCCCGGTAGAAGCCCGTGCGATCGATCTCAGCGTAGAGCGCGGCCGCCTTGCGGGCGTTCACTTCGCCCACGGCGCGAAGCCCGCCCTGGGCGAGCGCCCACTGCATCACGAGCCCCATCAGGTAGATGCCGAAGCAGGGCGGCGTGTTGTACATCGACTGGTTGGCGGCGTGCGTCGCGTAGCTGAGCATCGTGTGCATCGACTTTGGCGACCGTGCGAGCAGATCCTCGCGGATGATGACAAGCGTCACACCCGACGGCCCCAGGTTCTTCTGCGCTCCCGCGTAGATCACCCCGTACTTCGAGATGTCGATCGGCCGGCTGAACATGTCCGACGAGGTGTCGGCCACGAGCGGCGCATCGTTCACCTCGGGCTCCGCCGCCCACTGGGTGCCGAAGATCGTGTTGTTGGTCGTGAAGTGCACGTAGGCGGCACCCTCGCTGAACGCAAGTTCGTCCTTCCGCGGCACCCGTACGAAGTGTTCGGCCTCCGTGGACCCGGCCACGTGAACCGTGCCAACCCGCTGCGCCTCCTTGACGGCTTTCTGCGACCAGGCGCCTGTGACGATGTAGTCGGCGGTCCCGCCGGGCGCGAGCAGATTGAGCGGCACCATCGAAAACTGCAGGGACGCCCCCCCTTGGAGGAACAGCACCTTGTAGTGGTCAGGGATCCCTCCCAGCGCACGGACGTCGGCCTCGGTCTTCGCGAGGATGTCCTCGAACGCCTTCGACCGATGGCTGATCTCGAGCACCGACATGCCGATGCCAGGCAGCGCCATCAGTTCGCGCTGCGCCTGCTCGAGCACGGTGCGAGGCAGGACGGCGGGACCCGCCGAGAAGTTGAAGATCCGCTGGGTGGATGACGAGAGCGACATGGGCATGGACAACCTTCAGTCTGGAGAGACGGACGGCCAACCGTCCGATTGTACCCCCGCCTCAGCGGCGGGCCACGAGTTGCAAGTCGAGCACATCCGCGTGCCCGGCGCGAATCGCCTGTCGCGTGGCCTCGGACGGCTCGCCGTCCAGGTTGATGCGCGCCACGGCAGCCTCCGCCCCTTCGAAGATGATGTTCTCGGTCTCCTGGACGTTCAGGTGCTGGGCTCTGAGCGCTTCGAAGACGTGCGCCAGCACGCCGGGGCGGTCGCGGTGGCGCACGACGAGCATGTGCGTGGCTGGTGTCTGGCGGGCCAGGTTCACGACGTTCGGAACCCGGCCGGTCTCGGCGAAGGTGCGGACGATGCGCACCGTCTCGGCGGCGATCGCCTCCTGGGCCTGATCCGTGGACGCGCCGATGTGGTGGGTCCCATAGACGTTGGGCAGGCCGACAATCGCGTCCGCGAAGGCGCCGGCGGCGCCGGACGGCTCATCGGCGAACACGTCGAGCCCTACCCGAAGCCCCTTCTCCTTGACGGCGTTTGCCACCGCCTCATAGTCCATGACCTCTCCGCGGGCCGTGTTGATCAGGTAGGCGCCCGGACGGGCGACGGCCAGCAGCCCTTCGTTGACGAAGCCCCTCGTGCCGCCGGTCAGCGCCAGGTGCACGCTGATGATGTCGGACTCCGCCACGACCTCCGTGGCGGCAGCCCGAACCGAGACGTCGAGTTCCGCTGCCGCGCGGGCCCGGGCGTCGGCGTCCTCGGCAAAGCGCCGGCTCCAGACCGACACGGGCATGCCGAACGCTCGCGCCCGTTTGGCGACCTCCTGGCCGATGCTGCCGAAGCCGATGAGGCCCAGCCGGCGGCCGAAGAGCCCGCGCGCCTTCGCGTACTCCTTCTTGTTCCAGACACCCGCACGCAGATCGGCGACGTTGTCCGGGATGCGGCGGTCGAGCGCCAGCATCAGCCCGAACGCGAGTTCGGCGACGGCCACCGCGTTCTTGCCGGGACAGTTCGACACGTAGATGCCACGCCGCGAGGCGCCGTCCACGTCGATGGTGTTCACGCCGGCACCGGCCCGGACGATGAGCGCGAGCTGGCCGGCGTCGAGCATGGCGGCGGTGACCTTCGTGGACCGCACGACGAGCACGGGTGCGCCAGAGGCACGAATCGCCTCCACCAGCGCGTCATCCTTCGCGTCGGGCTCGTACACCACCTCGCACCCGGCGGCCTCGAGGCTGTCGATCCCGCTTTGTTCAAACTTGTCGGCGATCAGAA
>CAZNOC010000020.1:20219-29380 GCA_964574545.1 uncultured Bifidobacteriaceae bacterium
CTAGATGAGATGCGACAGAAGCCCGTCGCGCAGCTTGGGCTCGAACCAGGTGGACTTGGGGGGCATGATGCCGCCCATGTCTGAGATCCGGATCAGGTCGTCGATCGACACCGGTGCGAGTGAGAACGCCACCGCCCACTGCCCGGAGTCCACGAGGGTCTCGAGCTCACGCGTGCCGCGAATGCCGCCGACGAAGTCCACCCGCTTGTCGGTGCGGACATCGGCGATCCCCAGCAGCGGTGACAACACGCCGTCCTGCAGCCGGCTCACGTCGAGCGCCGCGTCCGCCGACAGTCCAGGCGCTGGCGGCCCAAGCACGATCGTTGACCACTGCCCCGCCAGATACATTGCGACTTCCCCGCGACGGGCCGGTGTCGGCGGGCCACCTGCCGAGATGGTCAACCGCGCGGCAAGCCGCTCCACGAATGCCTCGGGCGTCTGACCCTCCAGATCCCGAACGACGCGATTGTACGGGAGGATGTGCATCTGGTTGTCGGGAAACGCGACGGCCAGGAAGCGCTCGTGCTCGCCCGGACCCTCCGACGCCAGCTGCTCGTGCGCGCGCGCGGCGCTTGCTGCGCGGTGGTGCCCGTCCGCGATGTAGAGCGCCGGCACGTCGGCGAACGCCCTCTCCACCACGCCAGCCTCCGCCTCAGGCACCCTCCAGATCACGTGCCGCACATCGTCGGGCGCCGTCAGGTCGTAGATCGGCGGACCGGCTACCACGCGCGAGACCGCCTCGTCCACGGCCGACGAGGCCACGTAGGTGAGAAACACCGGGCCCGTCTGGGCACGAATCGTGAGGATGTGCCTCGTGCGATCGTCCTCCTTGTCGGGCCGCGTCTTCTCGTGTTTCTTGATCAGGCCGCGGTTGTACTCGTCTACGGCGAAGCACGCCGCGACGCCGGTCTGCACGTGCGCGCCCATGTGCAGCTGGTATACGTAGAGGCTCGGCGCCTCCTCGACAAGCATCGGCGCCTCGGTGCGAAGGGCGGCGAAGTTCGCGGCGGCGCGGGCGTAGACCTCGTCGCTATAGGGACCGGTGCCGGCCGGCAGGTCAATCTCCGCTCGAGACACGCGCAGAAAGCTCAGCGGGTTGCCCGAGGCGAACTGCCTCGCTTCGTCGGCACTGACAACGTCGTAGGGCACGGCCGCGACACGGGCGGCGGCGGCGGGATCGGGGCGCAGGGCACGGAACGGAAAGATCACAGCCATGAGTGCCCCTGATTATGTCAGAAGGCGCGCACAGAACTCAGCGGTCGACCGGAATGGCACGCTCGAAGATCAGTCCGGCCGCCGTCCGTGCGCGGAAGCCCTTCCAGTAGGTGTGCTTTCCGTCCGGCCGCCCCTGCTCGTCCATCGAGTACACGCCATCCGCACCGTTCGGCACGAGGTCCAGAAACGCCCGCCGGGACTCGTCCCCCTTCACGTGGAGGTCGAGGTGCGCCGTGACGAAGTGCGCCAGGATGTTGTTCATGCGCACGCTGTCCCAGACGGGGTCGGCGTAGTGCATGAACGGCGACGATCCGATCGTCCCCGATTGGACGTAGGTCTCGACCGGCGCCGGAATCGGCGCACCCGCGTTGTGGTTCGCGTGGAGGTAGGTCAGCAGGTAGCGCTCGGCGTTGACCGACGCTTCGTAAATCGCGCGCGTGCCGTTCTCGTATCCCGACACCTCATCCGCACTCCCCGACACGAACAGGACCGGCGTCCGGATCCCCTTCAGGCCCTCAGCGTCCCAGTACCCCGCCGGCATGCCCCACGGCGCGATCGCCACGGCGGCCCTGACCCGCGCATCGACGCTCGCGCGGTACGAGGAATTGCCCGCAGACCGCTCCGCGAGCAGACGGTTCGGCGGCGCATTCCGAAACGACGCGCTCTCGTCACGATATCCGCCGCCGATCACGTTGACCACGCCGTAACCGCCCATCGAGTAGCCGATGATCCCGGTCCGCCTGGTGTCCACGAGGCCGCCAAGCGGGCTTCCCGAACCCGGACGCGCGAGGCGCTCGACCTCGTTCAACACGAACAACTGGTCGTACGCGCGGTGGTAGAGCGTGCTGGCGAACGCCCGGAGGTCGTCGTACGTGCTCTCGGTGTGATCAATCGAGACCACGACGTAGCCCTTGCTGGCGAGGTTCTCGCCGAGATGGCTCAGAAGGTAGCGGTTGCCGGGATAGCCGTGCGACAGGATGACGAGCGGAAAGGGCCGTCCGTTGGCCGCCGCCTCCGCATCGCGCACGGCCTGTCCGTGCAGGCTGACCGTGATCGCCGGGTCGCGCGTCATCACGCGGTATTCGCCGCGGGCGCCTCCGCCTGGCGCGCGCGCCGCCGGATACCACACCTCCAGCGTCAGCGGCCGGTCGTACCTCACGACGGGCCCACCGTCCACGGTTCGCAGCACGTCGGCCCGTCCTCGATCGACGACCCGGAGCGTCCGCACGCCGATGGGATGGACGCCGTACGCCGCCAGTTCCGGCGCCATGGGGGTGACGACGTCGATGCGGTTCTGGAGGGCGGTGAGGCCCGCCACGGCCATGACGACGAGGAGCGCGACGATCGGCGATGAATAGCGCATGAGGGGTCCTGTTGGTCACGCGGGTCGTCCCCGTCATCCTGCATGACAGGGCCCGCGCGCCATTCTGCCCGGGAGATGGCCCCGGCTCAAGCGCCGGATGAACTACAATCGCTCCCTCACGAGGAGCGCGTGCACCCAGATCTGCAGGAAGCCATCGATTTCCACGACGCCATCATCGCGGAGGGTGGCAAGGCGCTCGTGGGCTATGAAACCGCCAAGGCCCTGGCCAACATCGTCCTCCTCTCGGAGATTCCGACCACCTACGACAAGGACGAGAAGCGGCAGGTGAACGCCGGGAACCTGCTGCTGCGCGGGGTGCCTGGGGTCGGGAAGACGTTCTTCGGCGTGATTCTGGCCGCGATCAGCAACGCGAAGTTCGCTCGCCTCCAGGGCCGTGCCGACCTGCAGCCCACCGAGGTCGTCGGCTTCCAGATGATCAACCCGGCGACGGGCGAGCTCGTGACCGAGTTCGGACCGCTCGCCTCGGCCGAGGTGATCCTGCTCGACGAGATCAACCGCATCCCGCTCAAGTCGCAGAGCGCGTTCCTCGAAGGGCTGCAGGACCGTACCGTCACGGTGGGCAAGACCACATACGACCTGCCGGCCTTCAGCTTCGCGATTGCGACGATGAACCCGGTGGAGCTCGGACAGGGCACGTTTCCGTTGTCGGAGGCCGCGACAGACCGCTTCGCGGTGATGGTGAACATCGGGTACTTGCCGCCCGAAGAGGAAGCGAAGCTCGTGAACTTCGACTTCAAGCGCGTGCGGCTGAACCCGCTGATGCCGAAGGAACGGATCATCGCCCTGCGGGGTGTCATCGGCGAACGGGTGTCCCTGCACGAGCGGCTGGCCACCTACATCCAGCGGCTGGTCGCGGCGACGCGGCCGTTCAATCCCGACACCGACTGGCACCACCATTCGCCGTCGCCCCTGGTCGAACGGGGCGTGGATCTCGGGGGATCGCCGCGCGCCATCATCTGCTGGGGCCGGCTGGCAAAGGTCTGGGCCCTGCTCATCCGCCGCCGCACCGAGGTCTATCCCGAAGACATCCAGGATCTGGCGCCCTACATCCTCGGCCACCGCATCTGGCTCGGTCCCCACGCGGCGAGCCATGGTCTCACGACGGAGATGGTGATCCGCGACGTCGTCGACCGCGTGCCGGTGCCATGAGGACGCGGGCGGCCACGTGGACCGACCGGGCCAGTGAGGCGCCGCTCGTCTCGCTGGCGGAGATCAGCGAGATCGAGCTGGTGATCCTGAAGCGCATGCGCGCCTTCACGATGGGCGAGCATCGAAGCCGCGTGCACGGATCCGGGTTCGACTTCGTCGGGTTGCGCGAGTGGGAAGCCGGCGATCGTTTCTCGTCGATCGACTGGGCGCAGTCGTCGCTGCACAACTTCTCGCCGCTCATCGTCCGCGACTTCGATCAGCCGTCCACCGCGAGCGTCATCGCCGTGGCCGACGGGTCCCTGTCCACCCGCTGCGGTCTCGACGGCCTGCCGATTGCCGCCTCGATTGCCAGAGCCATCGCCACCATCGGCATGTCGGCCGTGTTCTTTCAGGACGCCTTCGGCCTCGTGACGTTCGACGAGGGCTTCCGGCATCTGGAGGCCGTGCGGCCGCGCATCGGCAAGGGCCAGGTCCTGCACTGTCTCGACGCGTATCAGCACCGCGGCGCCGGACAGGAGGTGCCGCCGAGCGGCACGGTCAGCCAGACGCTGTCCGGGTTTCTGCGCAAGACATCGCTGCTCCCCGTGATCTCGGACTTCCTGATCGACGAGCCGGCGTCGCTTTTACGGGAACTGGCGGCACTGGACACCGGTCACGATGTGTTCCTGGTGATCGTCGATGCGACCTTCGCCTACGAGATGCCGCCGATCTCGGCGGGGTGGGTCGAGGCGTTCGACGTGGAGAGCGGCCGGTCGCGGCTGATGTCGCGGGGCGCGCTCCGGCGCCTGGCGTCGCGGGTCGCCGGATGGCAGGACGAGGTCGAGCGCCTGGCCCGCGACCACGACCTCGACGTGGTGCGCCTCGGGCGCGACCAGGCGCAGGCGGACCTCGCGCTCACGGAGTTCGCCGTTGAGCGCCGGTTGAGGAAGGTGACATGACGAAGGCGGGACTCGGCGTGCATGCGGTGCTGGCGGCCCTCCTGGTGGCGGGCCTTGGCGTCTCGCCCGCGCCGGCTCAACCGGGCGCGGGAGCCCTCGTGGACGTGGACGCCGATCCGATCCGGTGCTGGTGGCAGGCGGACCGCGGCGCCGTCCAGATCGGCGAGCCACTGACGATCACCCTCACCTGCGCGGTGGTCGAGACGGACGCCGCGCGGGTGGTGGTCGACCGCTCCCGCCTGGACCCCTCGGTGCTGACCCTGTCGCCGTTCGACGTCACGGGCGGGACACAGCCCGCTGATACGGTGACGGGATCGCGACGCTTCTTCCAGTACAGCTACGTCCTGAACCTCATCAACGAGAACGCCATCGGCCGCGACCTGATCGTGCCCGAGCTGTCGATCAGCTATCGCATCGAAAGCCGAACCGGCGACGACAGCAGCCTCGCCGGGCGCGACCGCACGTATGAGCTGCCGCCGTTGCCCATCCGGGTCGTGTCACTCGTGGCAGCCGACGCACCCGACATTCGCGAAGCCGCCCAGGGGGGCTTCGAGTCGTTCCAGGCCCGCGAACTGCGCGGCCGCCTCCTCAAGGGCGCCGCCGTCGCCTGCTTCGTGCTGGCCGCGCTGCTGGCCTTCGTCGCGCTCCGCCGCGCGTTTGGCGGTGAGAGGGACGCGACACGCGCGCCAGCGCGGGTCACCGATCGGGCCATCATCCAGGGCGCCGCACGCGTCCTGGCGGAGGCACGCGGCGCGCTGCGACACGGCTCCCCTGACGATGCCTCCGCCGGCCGCGCCCTCGACGCCCTTCGTGTCATTGGCGCGTACGCCGCCGGCCGCAGCCCGGCTCAGGCCGCGTCGGCCTCGCGAGCGCTCGAGGAACCGGGGCAGTTGCGGCTGCGCAGCGGATGGCTTGGCGGACGGCACGCCATCGTCTCGGCCTCGACCACGGCAGCCGTTGTGGCGGACCAGGCCGCGGCCCTGCCGGAGAGCGCCGGCGACCGGCGCCTGAAGCTCGAGGCGCTGGCCGCGGCGCTCTCTCACCTGACGGCCTCGCGATACGGTACGCCGCCCGTCCAGGATGCCAGCGAGCTCGACGACGCGATTGGGCTGTCGCTGCAGTTGGCGAATGACCTGGCGCGTGAGCATTCGTGGACGGCGCGGCAGACGCGCGCAACGCTGGCGACCCTGACGGCGTTCGGAGCCAGGGTGTGGACCCGGTAGCCCTCGTCGAGGCGATCGGCGTGATCGCCGCGGATACGTGGCAAGGTCTGCGGCTCGATGGGCTGCGGCTGCCCCTGCGGGAGCGGGCGATCCTGGTGCTCGCCGGCATGGCCGCGGTGGCGGCGGTGATGGCGATCGTGCGCCGTCTCGCCGCGGGCGTCCGCGGCCGGTCGGGCGTGGCGCTGCCGGCCCTGCTGTCCTGGGCGCAGGCCTCGCCGCTGGCCCTCGTCCGCCACGGCGCGCTCGTGCTGTTCCTTGCGGGCGTGCCGTTCTTCGCGGTGGCGTTGTCGGATCCGCAGTCCACGCTGACACAGGAAGAGGTGTCTCACCCTGGACGCCGCATCAGCCTCCTGATCGACGCATCGTCAAGCATGATCGCCCCGTTCACGGCTCGCACGCTCACGATGAACGCGCCGATCGACGCGACATTCTTTGCGACGGTCGCCGCGGCGGACAGCTTCGTGCGACGCCGGATGGACGGCCCGTACCGCGACCTGATGGCGCTCATCGAGTTCGGCGACGAGGCGTATGTCATCACGCCGTTCACGAGCGACCACAACAACATCCTGCTCAGCCTGTCGCTCATCGGCGACTGGACCGAGTGGATGAGCTTCCCCGATCAGGGGACGACGATCGCGCGGGCCATCGATCAGGGCGTGCAACTCTACAGCGCCTTCGAGTTTCTCGAGGCGTCCGGCAACCTGATGGTGGTGTTCAGTGACGGCGAGGACGCGCAGGTCGCGGCTGGCGGACGGACGATCGCCCAGGTGCTCGAGGGGGCGCGCATCGCGAACATCCCGGTCTACTTCATTCGCACGAATACGAACCCTGGCGCCGGACGCGTGCTGCCGGACGCCCTGTGGCGCGCCGCCGTCGAACGTACGGGCGGGCGCTTCTACGCGGCGGCGGACGAGGCCACGATCATCCGCGCCATCGAAGAGATCGACCGCGCATCGGCAGGCGCCATCGCCATCCGCCAGTACAGCACGCGCGAGCCGCGGTACTCGCCGTTCGCGCTGGTGGCCGTAGCCCTGTGGTCCCTGGCAATCGGACTGAAGCTCACGGTGCCGTGGTTTAACAGGTTTCCGTAGGGACGGGGACGGTGGACGGGGACCGGGGACCAGGGACCAGGGACCGGCGAATGGCGAATGGCGAATTGCGAATTGCGAAGTGCGAAGTGCGAATCGCGAATAGCGAATAGCGAATAGCGAGAAGAGCTGATGAACACAGCGGTCATGTCTGGAGCGGGCGCGGTCATCCTGATGGTGCTGGGCGGCGCCCTGTGGTCGGCCGGCGGGGTGGATGCACAACTGGCGGAAGCCAGCCGGGAACTGGCGTCGCTGCGCTACGGGACCATCGACGACACGCACGCAAGGGTTGCCGTGGCGATAGACGATGCGTGGCCGATTCCGGGGATTACCGCCAGGCAGCGGGCGGACTTCGATCGCCAGGTCGTGGTCGCGCGCTACTGGCGCGGCGACTACGCGGCCCTGCAGCCCGCGCGCGACGACACCGGCGCACTGGCGGAGGCCGATGTGGAGACGCTGTTCGTGAAAGCCAACGCCGCGTACCGCAGGGCCATGGCCTCGGAGAGCCGCGTGATTGCGCTGGCCGGACTCGACGAAGCCATCCGGCTGTATGCCGACGTGCTGGGGGTCCGGCCGGGACACGCTGATGCGGCCCACAACTACGAGTTCGCGGCGCGCCTGCGCGTGTCGCTGTCCGGCGATCGCGTTGCAGACACGCGGCGCGTGGATGAAGAGGCGGAGGTGGCGGCGCCAAGCGACTTGCCCGACGGCCCGACCCTGCACGGACGACCCGGGGCGCCACCGGCCGGCACCGACATGCGGCAGTTCCAGATGGTCATTCCCATGAGCCCGGACGAGAGACGGGCGGTCCCCGAGCGCTCCGGTGAGGGCGAGCGTCCCAGACGGAAGGGCTGATCCTGGTGCCGGAGATCGATCCCGCCACACTGCGCTTCGGCGCGCCGCAATACTTGTGGCTGCTGACCCTGCCGCTCGCGATGCTCGTGCTGTGGGCGTGGCAGGCGGCCCGCCGCGGACAGGTCGTCCGCCGGCTGACCCGGCGACGCCACACGCCCGTTCGCGAGCACTACGGGCTGTTCGGCGGGCTGTTGTTCTGGCTCTGCCTGGTGCTGGCCATGGCCAGCACGATCGTGGCGCTGGCCGCCCCGCGCGTTCTGGTGTCGATGGTACGCACGGCGGGCATCGATCTCGTGGTCCTTCTTGACGGGTCGGCGTCGATGCACGTCGAAGACGTGCCGGGCAACCGGTGGACGCGATCGATGGTCTTCGTACGCCAGCTCGCCGAGTCCCTGAGCTGGCGCGAGGATCGGGTCGCCCTGGCGGTCTTCGCGCGCATCGCCGCACCCCAGGTGCGCCTCACCACCGATCCGAACACCGTCTTCTTCTTCCTCGATCACCTGCACACGCCCCCCTTCCGGATCGAGGACGACTCGTCCTGGGATACGAACATCGAACGCGGCATCTACTGGGGCCTCAGGCTCATCGAGCGCGATGCCGAGATGAACGGCGTCTCGGCCAACGCCAAGGCGTTCGTGCTGATCTCCGATGGGCAGGCGTGGAGCGGCGAGGTGCAGAAGTCGCTGGACCTGGCGGCGGCCCGCGGCATACCGCTATACGCCGTCGGCGTCGGCACCACCGCGGGCGGCCTCATCCCGGAGCCCGTGGCCCCCGGCGCGGTTCAGGCGTCGGCGCCGGTCTCGTCGGTGCTCGACCGCGCCTCGCTGATGGAGGTGGCGGCCGCAGGCGGCGGGCGCTACCTGGAGATTGGCCGGGAAACGGATCGCGAGATCGCCACGACGGTCATCGACGAGACCCGGCGGCGGGCCGGATCGCGCGGCGTCGAGGAAGGCTTCACGGATCTCTACTGGTGGTGGCTGCTGGCCGCGGCAGGGTTTCTCGGCCTCGGCGTGCTGCTGGTGCGCGACCGTGCGGAGCTCTGGCTGCAGGCCGCCGGCCTCGGGCTCACGGCCTTTGCGCTGTCACGCCTGGCCGGATAAATCACGTACAAACACGAAGCACACGAAGCACACGAAGAAACGAAGGAACGCACGAAGAAGGCTCTCTTCAGGGATCCGGTGCTCGAAGACCGGATCGGTTTGAAGAGAATGCTTAGTGTCGTCTTCGTGACCTTTGTGGCCTTCGTGTTTGTACCTAGTCGCCGGCTATTCGTTGTTGTTGTCGGCCGCGCGGAGCGTCGTGTCGGGGA
>CAZNOC010000021.1:0-770 GCA_964574545.1 uncultured Bifidobacteriaceae bacterium
GAGACGCTCGAACACAAGCGGTTCTTCGAGCAGGCCGCCGAGGGACGCACCGACCTGCTGGGACTCTCGCTCACGATCAACGAGCATGGCGGGAAGGTGCTCGGCGAACGCTGGATCGAGTAGCGCATGGCGCGGGCGTCACCGGCCCGTCCCGCTCCCACCACACGCGTCGCCGTCGCTCTCGGCAGCAACCTCGGCAACCGCGCGGGTCATCTTGCCCGGGCGGTCTCCCGTCTTCAGGACCTGTTGTCAGCCGTCCGCGTGTCGCAGTGGCACGAGACGGACGCGGTGGGCGTCGGGGTCCAGCCCCGCTTTCTCAATGGCGCGCTTGTCGGGGAGACCGCGCTCAGTCCGACAGCCCTGCTGGATGGCTTGCTTGCCATCGAGCGTGAGGGTGGCCGGGTACGGCCATATCCTGGCGCCGCCAGGACGCTCGACCTCGACCTGATCCTCTACGGCACCCTGGTGCTGGATGGCCCCGGCCTCGCCGTGCCCCACCCGCGATTCCGCGAGCGCCTGTTCGTCCTCGTCCCACTGGCGGAGATCGCCGCCGACTGGACGGATCCGGTGACTGGCAGGACGGTGGGAGAACTGCTCCAGGAGTTCAAGGTTCGACGTTCAAAGCTCAACGTGTGAGTGCACGGCTGCCCGGTCGAGCAAAGAGGCTGGCCCCCGGTGTGGTAAGCCAGCCTCTGTGTCCGCAACTGAGCTTTGAACTTTGAACTTTGAACTTCTGAAGTTCCGTCCCCTAGGCCGCCGATTCCGGCGTC
>CAZNOC010000021.1:780-993 GCA_964574545.1 uncultured Bifidobacteriaceae bacterium
CCGGTCGAGCAAAGAGGCTGGCCCCCGGTGTGGGAAGCCAGCCTCTAGATCCGCGACTGTGAACTGTGAACTCTTGGAGTTCCGTCCCCTAGGCCGCCGATTCCGGCGTCGGGTGTTCGTGCCGGCTGCCGCGGAAGAGCCCGCGCCATCCTTCTTCGAGCAGCGTGTAGAGCGACGGCACGAAGAGCAGGGTAATCAGCATCGCCGACATGA
>CAZNOC010000021.1:1003-3971 GCA_964574545.1 uncultured Bifidobacteriaceae bacterium
CCCGCCGATGACCACCCGCGCGAGGGGCGCCTGCAATTCCGAGCCTTCGCCGAGCCCGAGGGCCATTGGCAGCAGGCCGAGCATCGTCGTGGCGCTCGTCATCATGATGGGGCGCAGGCGGTTGCGGCCCGCCGTCTCGACGGCCAGGCGGAGCGGCATCCCGTCACGCCGTCGAAGCAGGTTGGTGTAGTCCACGAGCAGAATGGCGTTGTTCACCACGATGCCCGCGAGCATGATCACCCCGATATAGGCCTGCATGCTGAAGGGTGTCGCCGTGATGAGCAGTGAAGCGACGACCCCGATCGCCGCCAGCGGCACCGCAAAGATGATGACGAACGGGTCGCGGAGCGACTCGTATTGGGAGGCCATCACGGTATAGACGAGGATGATGGCGAGGATCAGGACGAGCTGCAGTTCGCGGAACGACTTCGCCTGTTCTTCCACCTCGTTGCCGAAGCCGACGGAGAAGCCCTGGGGGACGTTCAGCAGGGGCAGGCGCTCCTGCAAGGCGTCCACCGCGAGGCTGAGCGTCGTTTCGACCTCCGCGCTGACGCGCTGGATGCGCTCCTGATTCTTCCGCTCGATCTGCACGGGCCCGGTCGTGCGACCGATGGACGCGACGTTCTTGGCCGGCAGCACCTGTCCGGAGGCCGTGCTGAGCAGCACGTTGTCAATCGAGCTGATATCGCTTCGGTCGCTCTCGCGCAGGCGCACGACGATTGGGTACTCGTTGCCGGCGTCGCGGAACATGGCGGCCTGCGTTCCCGCCAGGTTGGTGCGAATGGTGTTGGCGACACCCGTCACCGTGAGCCCGAGCAGTGCCGCCTTGTCGCGGTCCACACGCACGGCGAGTTCGGGGCGGCCGTCCTCGCGCTGCAGCTGAGAGTCGGCGATGCCCGGCGTGATGTCCATCATCGCCTTGACGTCCCGGGCCATCCGGGTCGACTCCTCCAGATCGTGCCCGCGAATCTCGACGGACATGCGTCCGCCGCCCTGGTCGCCCATGCCGCGCATCATCTGTCCGCCGGAGGGGCGGGCACGGACGGCGACGCCGGGCAGCCCGTTCAGGTCGCGCCGCAGCGTCTGCGCGATCTGATCGCTGCTGCGCTCACGCTCAGTCCCTGGCACGAGCCGCACGGTGATATTGCCACGGTGACTCGAGTTGTTCCCCCAGCCGCCGCCGCCAGCTTGCGTGATCAGCATCGTCGCTTCCGGCACCTGCTCCCGGATCGCGTTTTCGAGCCGCGCCAGCACGGTCTCCATCCTGTCGATCCGCGTGCCGACGGCCATTTCGGCATCCACGCGGACTTCGCCTTCGTCGGTCGTCGGCTGGAACTCGAAGCCGAGGGACGGGATGAGCCACACCGCGCCCACGAACAGGGTGATCGCAGTCGCGAAGACCATCGGCCGGTGGTGGAGGGCCGAATGCAGCGTGCGCTGGTACGCCTCGTCCAAGGAGGCTAGGAAGCGCTCGCTCGCGCGGAAGAGCACCCCGAGCACGCCGCGGCGCTCGCTGCCAGGCGTGGCCACCTTCAGGATGCGCGAGCACAGCACGGGCACCACGGTGACGGCCACAAACAGCGACATCAGCAGCGAGAAGGCCACGACGGCGGCGAGCTGACCGAACATGATGCTCGACACGCCGCTCAGGAAGAGCATCGGGACGAAGACGGCCACCTGCGTCAGCACGGACGCCACGATGGCGGTCCAGACCTCTTCACTGCCGTCGATGGCCGCCGTCAGCCGGTCCTTGCCCATCTCGAGGTGCCGGTAGGTGTTCTCGAGCACGACGATCGAGGCGTCGACGATCATGCCGATCCCGAGCGCCAATCCGCCGAACGTCAGCGTGTTCAGCGTGAAGCCGCCGAAGTAGAGCAGGGCGAACGTGCCGATGATCGAGATCGGAATCGAGATGCAGATGATGAAGGTCGAGCGGATGTCCCGCAGGAACCCGAAGATGATGGCCACGACCAGGAAGGCCCCGAACAGGGCGGCGTTTCGCACCGCGGCGATCGACCGCTCGATGAAGAGCGAGCTGTCGTCCAGCACCGTCAGGTTGACGCCCGGCACCTCGCGGTTGATGCGCGCGATCTCGGCCTTGACGCCCTGGGCAACTGCGACGGTGTTCGTGCCCGACTGCTTGGTGACCCGCATCCGGATGCCGGGCTGGCCGTTGATCCGCGTGACCGACCGGACGTCCTCCGTGCCGTCGCGAACATCGGCGATGTCGCGCAGGTAAATGGGGACACCGTCGCGCGTCATGACCACGGTGCTGCGGATCTCGTCGATGTGCAGGAACTGTCCCGGGCTGCGCAGCAGGAACGTCCGGTCCGCTTCGTCGATCTCGCCGAGCGGGATGTTCTGGTTCTCCGTACGCAGGATCTGGACGACCCGGTCCACCGAGAGGTTGAGCGCCGTGATCTTCTCGCGCGAGAGTTCGACGAGGATCTGGCGGCGCAGGCCGCCGTCGATCGTCACCGCCGCCACGCCGCCCGTCCGCTCGAGGCGGGGCGACAGGTTGTTCTGGGCGATCTCGCGGAGGGTCACGATGTCGGAGTCGCCTTCGACGCCGATGCCCATGATCGGGAACGCATTGGAGTCGAACTTGAAGATGGTCGGGGGGGCCGCGTCGTTCGGGAGCCGTCCGCGGACGCGGTCCACGCGCGTCCGGACTTCGTCGGCCGCCTCGTTGAGGTCGGTGCCCCACAAGAAGTTCAGGCGGACCATGCTCGACCCTTCGGACGAGGTCGAGCTGATCTGCTCGAGGCCGGCGACCGCGCTCACGGCCTGCTCGAGCGGACGCGTGACCAGCTCCTCCATCTCGAGCGGGCCGACACCGGGGTAATCCACCCGGACCGTGAGGCTGGGGAAGCTGATGTCCGGCATGAGATCGACGGGCAGCCTCGTCAGTGAGATGGTGCCGAGCAGCACCACCACGAACGAGAGCATGAACATCGTCACGGGACGC
>CAZNOC010000021.1:4071-29062 GCA_964574545.1 uncultured Bifidobacteriaceae bacterium
CGCTGGCCTTCCGTGAGGCCGCCCGTGATCTCGACGCGCGTGGCATCGTCAATACCCACCTGGACGGGCACGAACTCCGCCTTGTTGTCCTCGGTGAAGACGAACGCGCCGCGCTGTCCGTCGTAGTCCACGATCGACGTCTTGGGCGCCAGGAGGACGCCGTGGCGCTCGTCGACGGTCAGGTCCACGCGGGCGTACATCCCCGGCTTGAGGAGCGCGCCCGGGTTCGGCACTTCGATCTCCATCTCCGCGGTCCGCGTCTGCGGATCGAGGACGGGCGACACGCGGGCGATCTGGCCCGTGAACTTCTGGCCGGGGAAGGCGTCCACCTCCACGACCGCCGCGTCGCCCGCGCTGACGAGCCGGAGGTCGCGCTCGACGACGTTGGCGACGAGCCGGACCGACGAGATATCGACGACCGACGCCACGGGGGCGCTAGTCGAGACCCAGCCGCCGACGTCGAAGTTCCGGCGGCCGACGAACCCGTTCACCGGGGAGGTGATCTCGGTGTTGGCCAGATTGATCTTCAGCTCGTCGAGGCGTGCCTGTGTCTGTTGCAACTGGGCTCGCGACAGATCGAGCTGGGCGAACGCCGAGCTGTAGCGCGCATCCGCGTCGTCGAGCGACTGTCTCGGCAGGAGCTGACGCTCGAACAGATTCCGAGAGCGTTCGAGGTTGATCTCGGCGAACTTCAGGTCTGCCTCACGCTGCCGGATGGTGGCCATCGCGACCTGCAGCGACGCCTCGGCCTGCTTCACCTGCTCGACGATCTCGCGGTCCTCGACTTTGCCCAGAAGCTGCCCGCGAGACACGCGGTCGCCGAGGCGCACGTTGACGGACACGAGCCGTCCACCCGTGCGCGGCACCACGTCCACGGTCTGCTGCCCGATCAGGTTGCCGACGACGGTGAGGTGCGCGGCGATGTCGCCGCGCGTGACGGGCTGCACTTCGACGGTCATGGGGGGGCGGAATCCGAACCCGCCCCCTCCCATCATGCCGCCGCGGCCGGGCCCGCCGCCAGGGCCCTGGGCGGACGCCGTCCGCTCCCGCGTGAACATGTAGATGCCCGTCGCACCAAGGGCGACCAGGGCGACACCGATGATGACCACTTTGCGCATATCAGCCTTGTCTGTAACGAACCCAATCAAGCCAAGTCAGCGAGCGTCGCCGGCCTACTGGCCGCCGCCGCCGAAGCCACCCCCGCCGCCGGGGGCTTCCTGCACCCGCTCGAAGTTGACGAGCGACTTCCGGTAGTCGGCGAGGGCCCGCAACTCCGCGTTCTGCGCGTCGGCGAGGTCCCGCTGGGCCTGCACGACGAAGAAGTTGGTCTGCAGGCCCACCTCGAACTTGCTCTGCTCGGCGTCGAGCCGGCGCTCCGCCAGCGCGCGCGCGGCCTGGGCGGCTTCGACCCGGCGCAGGTTGCTCTGCACGGTCAGGGCCGTGTTGGTGACCTCGGTCGCCACCTGCAGTTCCAGCGCGCGCAGCCGCGCGGTGGACTGGTTCCGCTGCACTCGGGCGCGGGCATACTGCGCGTCGGCGTTGCTGCCGCCGATCGGGTAGCTCAGGGTCATCGAGAGGTTCCACGTCGGGAAGTCGCGCTGCGACAGCAGCCGCAGGGCGTCGCTGTAGCCTCCGGGAATCACGCTCGAGATACTCCCGCCGAGGCCAGTGCGCTCCGTGCGGACACCGCCCTGTCCGGTCGCACCGTAGCTGGCGTTGAGATCGAGGGCGGGCAGCGACTGGTTCCGGAAGAAGCGCAGCGTGATGTCCGAGCTGTCGAGGTTCTTGCGAGCGGTCATCAAGTCCGTGCGGTCGCCCAGCGCGCGGCGCACGGCCGCCTCGATGTCCAACGGCGGCGGCTCCAGGGAGGGCAGGTCAATCGGCCGGAGTTCCTGCCGCCAGAGCGGATCGTCGGTGCCGCTCACGATGAAGCGCTTCAGCGCGAGTTCCGCCGTCTGGAGCGCCGCCTCCGCGGCCGCGAGCGCCTGGCGCCGGTTGGCGGCCTCCGCTTCCGCCTGGACGACGTCGATCGGGGCGAGGGTCCCCACCTCGACGCGCACCTGGTTGTCTTCGATCAGCTTCTCCGCGAGCGCCAGGGAGCGTCGGGCCACATCCAGGCCGCTACGGGCGAAGACCAGGTCCCAGTAGGCGTTGCGCACGTTGGCGACGGTCGTCGTGATCGTCGCGCGCAGAGACTCATCGGCAATCTCGCGGTTGATCTGCGTGATCGCGAGTTGCTGGCGCGTGTTGTCGATCATCAGGCCGCGCAGGAGTGGCTGCTGCAGGAGCGCCGTCAACTGCGTGTTGAATCCGGGGTTGAAGGTCGAGAACGTGCTGTTGGTCTCCGATCGCGTGTTGTTCCAGGTGACCTGGAAGTTGCCGCCGAGCTTCGGCACCGCCTGGTTGATGCCGAAGTTGTAGGTGGTCGTCTGGTTGTTGACGCTGTTGCCGCCGTTCAACTGGTTCGTCGCGGGGTTCACCTGATCGCGCTGGCCAACGGTCGAGGACGCGACCGGTCGGTAGGCGTTGCGCAGGCCGGCGATCTGAAAGTCCACGGCCTGGGGCGACAGGCGCTCGACGGCAATGTCGAGGTTCTTCTCCAGTGCGAGCTCCACCACGTCGGTCAACCGGAGGTCGCGAACGCCTCCAATCGCCAGCTGGGCGGAGGAGGAGGCCTGGGACTGCAGGGCGTCGAGGCCCGCGTCGTAGCGGGCGAGCGCCTCGCGGACGAGCGCGTCCTGCCGGGCGGCCTCGGCGGCCGCCGGGGTCTGCGCAAACGTCGACGGCGCGATCATCAGCCACAGCGCGCCGGTCAGGATCGGGCGAGTCAATCTCGAGTTCACGACGGTCAGCTTTCTGTGGCTACCAGGACTGTTGGTGTTCATGGGACTCATGGCCCCGGCCGCCCCGGCTGCGCCGTTCGCGCTCCCACTGCTCGCCGAGCACCTTCAATTTGACGTGCTGGTCGGACGTCAGGATTCGCCGCATCTTGAACAGCATCAGCGTCCGCGACTTGCTGAGCGTGCTCCGGGCGGCCTCCACCTGGTCGATCAGGGCTTCTGCCTCGGCTTCCTCGGCCCGCCCGTCGGCGACCATGGCGGACAGCGACGCCTCGAGCGCGTCGAGCGCGTGCTTCTGCGTCCGCAGCTTCGGCTGCTTCGACTGGAAGATCTGCTCCAATCGCGTGATCTGCTCCTCGGAGAGCGCCAGCTCCCGCTGGAACCGCTCGGTCTGCCACCACTTGAAGCTCTGGCCGGAGGAGACCGCGGGCAGGCCGGCGACGAAAATGCCGGCCAACACCAGCGCTGCGAACGACTTACGTGGCATGGTCATGTCGTATACAAGGTTTACGACGCCACGATTCCGCTCGTTTACCCGCCAGGGGGGCCCATGACAAGAGGTGACACCTCCGTGGCTACCAGCCCCCCGCCGGACTGGTCCCCGGGACCGGCTCCGCGCTCCCAAGGTAAAGGGAGTTGAAGAGCAGCTTGAAGGTCGCGTGCGGCTGGGCGCGATGCTGGACCCGGAATCCCAGAAGGACGGCACGGCCCCGCTCGATCTGCGCCGTGACCACCGCCGCCCGCCCGGCCAGGTGGCGCTCGCCCAGCAGCCACCCGCTCATCAGCAAGTCCTCTGTGGCGTACGTGCCGGCCACGGTCAGCCCCTCGGGCGCCTGCCGGGCGCCGCGACCACCGTACCCGACGTCGAAGGCGGGGCTGTTCGAGAAGAACGCCGCCACGTCGGACGGCATGCCCCAGGCCACCGGCTGCCGGTTGTCGATCCGGAGCCGGAGCAGCGTTCCCGGAATGAAGAACTCCGAACTTCTCAGGCCGGTGAGGGGGTTGCGGACGGGCAGTCCGAACGTCGCCAGCGGCAGTTCGGCCGCCGTATCGAGGGCCACCAGGGTGCCGCCGTCCGCGACAAACGAGTAGAGATGCTGGACGCCCCGCGGCGTCATGCCCCCGACCATTTCCGCCGGCATGGTGCCTGGCGCCTGGCCGCTCACCATGCTGGCGTAGGTGGCGTCGGGAAGGACGATCACGTCGAAGCGGGCGCGCAGGCCTCCCGCGCGGATGTCGGCGTCGCGGATGGTCGAATAGGGAAACTCGTATTGCTCGAGGATCCAGCGCGTCCACCCCTCGTCCATGTTGCCGCCCCAGGCGTTGTAGAGCCCGACGCGTGGCGCCTTCACCGACACTCGGGGCGCCGTTGGCGCGGCTTCGAGGGCCACGATGTGCAGGCCGAGGCGGGTGGCGGCATCGGCCACGCGCGCGTGGGTTCCCGGGCCCGGCGTGACGAGGAAGGTGCCAGCCGGCCACTCGGCGCCCCCGACCGCGATCGGCGACGCGGCACGGTGCACCGCGTCACCGGCCTTCAGGAGGCGGTTCACCGCGATAAAGGCCTCGTTGGTGCGGGGGTCGATCGCGTAGGCGCCTGACGCAGTACCCGTCACCGTCCCGGGATCGACGGCCGCGCGGTCCACGGGCTCGGCAGGCGCGGTCACGGCAGCCATGACCTTGTCCACCGTCACGCCCATCTGCATCGGCAGCGTCCAGCCGCTCACATCGTACGGCGGGTCGGGCGGGCCGTCCGGGTAGAGACGACGATCGGGGTACACCTGCGGGTTGAGCAGGTCGCGAACGTGCGCCAGGTACGGCTGCGCGCCGTGAATGAGGTAGCTGCCCGCGGCATACTGCTTGCCACCCGCGGCGAACGGCGCTGTGGCGCGCTGCACCTCGACGGCCCCCATGCGCAGCACGTTGACCATCCGGCGTGCCGCGCCCGGATCCCACTGCTCCGCGGGAATGATGTACGTCTCGTTCGCGCCCTCGCGCATGGCGTCGCGCGCCATCTGGTAGATGTCGTAGAGCCACTCCTGGCGGCGCTTCTGGCCGATATCAAGCACGGCCATCGACGTCGTGATCATGTACTCGCACGACATCTTCATCGTCCAGGGCCCGCCGAGGTACGGGTCGGGATAGTAGATGCTGGGCTCGGTGGTGGACTCGCCGTTGGCGAAGCGCGGCGGGAAGGTCTTCACGTCGTTGACCGTGGGTGTGGCGGTGGCGTGGGCCGTTTCCGTCAGGATGCCGACCATGTTGTGGAAGTAGGGCGCCGTGCGCATCCCGCCATTCCACCAGGCGTCGAAGGTCACGCGCGAGACCGCGCCGCTCTTGCCTTCCTGGGCGAGGCGACGTGACATGGCATCGCCGACCGTATTGATCCCGCGCATCACGAGCGGCGGGATGTTGAAGTTCATCGGATCCTCGAACGGCGGGATGAAGATCCTGGCCGGGAAGGGCGCCGTCTGGTGCTGGTTGTAGACGATCTGCGGGAACCACTCCTCGTAGAGCTGCCGGGCGATGTTCTGCGATTCGACCTGGTTGAACATGAACCAGTCCCGGTTGTTGTCGTGGCCGACGTACTTCTGGTACAGCCCGGGGAGGGACATCTCCCAGGGGGTGCCGAGATGCTTCATGTACCAATCGGCGATCATCGTGCCGCCATCGGGATTCATGTTCGGCACGAGCACGAAGATGACGTCGTCGCGAATCGCGCGCATCTCTTCCGTCTCTTCACTCACGGCCTTCCACGCCATCCACGGCGCCGTCTGCGTATGCGCGACTTCCGTGGCATGCAGGCCGAAGTCAATCCACATCACGGCCTTCCCCTCGCGGGCGAGTGCACGAGCGCGCTCGTCGGTCAGGGGGCGCCCCTCCTCGTCGCGGTTGAGCGCGAGTTGGCGCGCGATGGACTTGTAGCGCGCCAGGTTCTTCATGTTGGGTTCGGACGAGATCACCGCCATGATCTGCGTGCGCCCCTCGGCCGTCTGGCCGATATCGAACACCTGGATGCGGTCGCTTGCGGCGTCCAGCTGCCTGAAGTAGCCGGCGATCTGCTCGTAGGTGGCCAGCTTGTGGTCGGCGCAGGGCTCCCAGCCGATGACCGACGCGGGGGTGGGCACGGCGGGCTGGGCGTGCGGCGCCACCAGGCTCGCCGCCAGGACCACGGCCACGGCCGCGGCGCGTGAGACTCGTCTCACCATGGGAAACTCCTTCGGGAAGGACAGATCGCTAGTTCTGGGCACGCAGCTCGGCAATTATCGCCCAGGAACGCACGCTCTCGTACCTGGTTCCTGGCCCGTCGTCCAGGTGATGCGCCGCTACGACGCGAAGGCTTCGAGCCGCCGGACGACCGCCTCGACCAGGTTGTCCGGCGTGGAGGCGCCGGACGTCAGGCCGACCGTGAGCGGGCCCTCGAGCGGGAGCCAGCCCGACGCGACGAGCTCCCGCCTTTCCTCGACGGACCTGTGCCGGATCTCGTCCCGGGAAATCAGACCGTCGGGTTCTGCCACGTGGTAGGTGGGGACCCGGGTCGAGCAGATGCGCGCGAGGTTGCAGGTGTTGCTGCTGTTGTACCCGCCGACGATCACCATCAGGTCGAGCGGCTGCTCGGCGAGGAGCTGGATGATGGCGTCCTGCCGCTCCTGAGTGGCGCTGCAGATGGTGTCGAAGGCCCGGAACCTGGACGTCAGGGCGTCGGCCCCGTAGCGGTCGCCGACGGCGGCACGAAACATCTCGCCGATGCGCAGCGACTCGGTGCTGAGCATCGTCGTCTGATTGGCGCAGCCGACGCGCTGCAGGTGGGCATCCGGATCGAAGCCGGGAGAGACCGCGCTCGCGAACTGTTCGAGCAGTGCCTGGCCGTCACCGTGGCCGCGGATGTAGTCGCAGACCACCTGCGCCTCGGCCTCGTCCAGAACGACGAGGTAGTGCCCGTTTGCCCCGACCTGAGAGGCCGTCGCTCGGGTCTCCTCGTGGTAGTGCTTGCCGTGAATGATCGAGGTAAACCCGTCTGCCGCGTATCGCTTGACGTTCTTCCAGACGTTCAGCACCGACCCGCAGGTGGTGTCTACGAGCGTGCAGCCCAGCCGGTCGAGCCGGACCATCTCGTCGATCGTCACGCCGAAGGCTGGCAGGATGACGACGTCGGAGGGGCCGAGGCGCGCCCAGTCCTCGTGCGGGTCGCTCAGGAACCGGATGCCCTTGGCCCGCAGCTGATCGTTCACGTGCGGGTTGTGGATGATTTCGCCCGTGAGGAAGACCTGCCGGTCGGGGAAGCGCAAGCTCGCCTGGTAGGCGTAGTCGACCGCGCGATCCACGCCGTAGCAGAAGCCGAACTCCCGGGCCAGGTGCACGGTGAGCCGCCCAGACTGATAGCGGTAGCCCTCAGCCTTGATCTGCTGGACGAGGGCGCTGTGATAGCTGTGGGCGAGGGCCCCCGCCACCTCGTGCTTGAGGTCGAGGCCCTTGCGGAAGATCAGGGAGGGCACTTAGTGTCTCGTCTCCGACGTCTTGTCGCATTCGGCTCGCGCTGCATCCCGGCCGGCGGCGTTACTCCTCGGTCGCAAACGCCCGGTATGCTCGCTCGTCGTGCCTTGCCGGCCGGGCGCATCACGACCCTCGATGCCAACAGGACGTCGGAGCCGAAACACTAGCGTATCTCGTACGACACGGGCGTCAACGCGTCGAGGGCCCGGAGTTCGGACGAGGGGCTGACCCCAAGGGCGGCATCGATCTCGAACAGGAAATCGTCGTCGTCGAGGGTGGCGAGATCGGCGAGCTCCACGCCGGCGTCGGCGCGCGTGGCGGCCCAGCGGTCGGACACCCAGCCGGCATCGCCCGGCAACACGTGGAGCGACTCCGCGAGGAGAAAGCCGCCGAGCAGACCTGCCGCGACGGCGCCGGCGAGCCACCGTCGAACCGGCGGATGCTCGACGACCGGCGGTGGCGGCGAGGCGGAGACGGCCGGAAATCGGAGAATACGCGCCGTCTGCCCGATGTGGTCGATGCGAGCCAGGATCTGACGCCGCTGGCGCTCGAGGACGGACTCGGGGAAGCGCGCGTCGGCGTCCTCCTCCGCGGCCAGGCGCAACTCGGCCATCGTCGCCGCCGACTCGGCCAGCCGTCGGCCGCACGCCTCGCAGCCGGCGACGTGAGACAGGGCCTCCACATCGCGAACGTCCGCCTCGTCGCCCGCCATGTAGGTCAAGGCGACGATCTCCTCATCGGCAAGGTGGAGTTGGCGTCGGTTCATATTCCCTCTCCCAGCAGGCCGCGCAACTT
The DNA here is from genome assembly GCA_964574545.1 of uncultured Bifidobacteriaceae bacterium. GTDB lineage: Bacteria > Acidobacteriota > Vicinamibacteria > Vicinamibacterales > UBA2999 > JAUXWO01. The sequence continues at coordinate 12,198 of CAZNOC010000021.1, forward strand.
GCGAATTGCGCGGAAGAGATGCACGCGGACGGTGGCGGGGCTCATCCCCGTGGCCTCGGCCACTTCGCTCGGCGTTCGCCCGTCGACGTGGCAGAGCGTGAACACCTGCTTCTGGCGGTCTGGCAGCACCGCCACCGCGGCGGCGAGCTGCTGCCAGCGTTCGCGTACCAGCAGCCGGTGCTCGCTGGACGGCACCGGACTTGGCACCTGCTCAACGAGCCTGGCGCCGGTTTCCTCGTCCACGGACGGCGCCGCCAGCCACCGCTGTTGCCGGGACCGGCTCTTCAGCCGGTCGAGGCAGCAGTTCACGAGAATCCTGGTGAACCACACCTCGAATGGCAGCCCCTCGCGGTACTGCTCGATGTGCACGAACACCTTCACAAACGCATCCTGCACGGCCTCGTCCGCGTCGGCTGCGTCCCGCAGGTAGTGATAGGCCACCCGCAGAGCCCGGCGTTGCTGCAAGGCGACCAGCCCGCCAAAGCGGTCCTGGGCGGCCGCGCGATCGCCCGTGACCATGAGCGCCTTGACCTCGGCGGCGATCACCGATGTCGCCGAGAGCGCCTGGGCGGCGGACGGGTTCAGCGCGTCGTCCGGAACAGGGGTAGTCGCCATGTTGGTTACGGGGCCCGCCAGCCGGGCGTTTACCGGAATTGTAGCAGGGCCGGGCCAAGCCCCCCCAAGATATTGACTTAGCCCGACTGTGGTCTGCTACGATCCCCGAGTTTGCTGCAGCCGAGGCGGGCTGCGGCGGGGAGCGATCATGAGCACCACGAAGGCCTCGTCAGCCGAAGGGCTGGCGGCGCACGGCATCCAGACGTCCGGCGACATCCACTGGAACCTTCCGGCGGCGGCGCTGTACGAACACGCGATTCGGAGGGGAGAGGGGATGGTCGCCGCGGCCGGCCCCCTGGTGTGCCGTACGGGTGCCCATACGGGCCGGTCCCCGAACGACAAGTTCGTGGTCAGGGAGCCGTCCAGCGAAGCTCATGTCCACTGGGGCAAGGTGAACCGGCCCATGTCGCCCGAACACTTCGCGGCGCTGCGCCAGGACCTGGTGGCACACCTCGGAGACCGGACGTTGTTTGTCCAGAACCTGCACGCCGGTGCGGATCCCGACTACCGGCTGCCGGTGCGCTTCATCAGCGAGCTGGCGTGGCAGAGCCTCTTCGTGCAGAACCTGTTCATCGTGCCGACGCCGAAGGAGATGGCATCGCATGTGCCGGAGTTCACGGTCATCTGCGCGCCCACCTTCCAGGCCAGCCCGGAGCGTCACGGCACGCGGTCCGATGTGGTGATCGCGTTGAATCTGGCCGCGCGGGAGGTGCTGATCGGGGGCACGAGCTACGCCGGCGAGAACAAGAAGTCGATCTTCACGGTGCTGAACTACCTGCTGCCGCTCCGCAAGGTCCTCTCGATGCACTGCTCCGCCAACATCGGCCCGGGCGGGGATACGGCGCTCTTCTTCGGGCTCTCCGGCACTGGCAAGACGACGCTGTCGAGCGACCCTGAGCGCGCCCTGATTGGCGACGACGAGCACGGGTGGAGCGAGGCGGGCGTCTTCAACTTCGAGGGCGGGTGTTACGCGAAGATGATCCGGCTGTCGGCCGAGGCCGAGCCGCAGATCTACGCCACGACCCAGCGCTTCGGGACGGTGCTCGAGAACGTCCTGGTGGACGAACAGACGCGCCAACTCGATCTCGACAGCGCGAGCCTGACAGAGAACACGCGGGGCGCGTATCCGATCGCCTTCATCGACAACGCCGTTCCGTCCGGCTGCGGCGGCCACCCGCGTAACATCGTGATGCTGACCGCCGACGCGTTCGGGGTGTTGCCGCCCATCGCGCGGCTCACCGCCGAAGGCGCGATGTACCACTTCCTGTCCGGATACACCGCGAAAGTGGCGGGAACCGAGAAGGGGGTGACGGAGCCGAGCGCGACATTCAGCACCTGCTTCGGTGCGCCGTTCCTGCCGCTCAACCCGAATGTGTATGCCCGCATGCTCGGCGAGAGGATCGCGCGGCACCAGGCCCGCGTCTGGCTGGTCAACACCGGATGGACGGGCGGCCCGCACGGTGTGGGGCGCCGCATGAAGATCGCCCACACCCGAGCCATGATCAGCGCCGCCCTGTCGGGCGAACTGGACGCGGTGGCCTACCACCGCCACCCCATCTTCAACGTGGACGTGCCGGCCAGCTGCCCCGGCGTGCCCGACGCCGTGCTGGATCCGCGCGGGACCTGGGACGACAAGGCGGCGTACGACCAGCAGGCGTCGAAGCTGGCCGGAATGTTCGTCGAGAACTTCGCGGCGTTCGAGGGCGACGTGAACGCGGCCGTCGTGGCCGCCGGCCCGCGCGTGTGAGCGCTGGGGCGTCCTTCGAGGCGGTGATCGGCCTCGAGATCCACGCGCAGCTGCTGACGCGCACGAAGATCTTCTGCGGGTGTCCCACCCATTTCGGTGCGCCACCGAACACGCACGTGTGCCCGGTCTGTCTGGGGATGCCCGGTGCGCTGCCCGTGCTCAACCGTCACGCTGTGGATCTCGCGGTCGCGGCGGCTGTCGCGCTCGGATGCGAGGTGCAGCCGCAGTCCGTGTTCGCGCGGAAGAACTACTTCTATCCGGATCTGCCCAAGGGGTATCAGATCTCTCAGTACGAGCGTCCCCTCGCGCGCGGGGGCGGCGTGGAGATCGCGGTTGGCGGCAAGACGACGTTCGTCCGCCTGACGCGCCTCCACATGGAGGAGGATGCCGGCAAGTCGCTGCACGAGGGATTCCCCGACTCCGATCGACGGACCTACGTGGACTTCAACCGGGCCGGCGTCCCTCTGGTGGAGATCGTCTCCGAACCCGACCTGCGGTCGGCCGGCGAGGCCGCGGCCTTCTTCGAGAAGCTGCGGCAGATCCTGCTCTGGCTGGGCGTCAACGACGGCAACATGGAAGAGGGGAGCCTCCGGTGCGATGCGAACGTGTCGATTCGCCCGGTGGGAGGCTCGACGCTCGGGACGAAGGCCGAGGTGAAGAACGTCAACTCGTTCCGCTATCTGCAGAAGGCGCTCGAGTACGAGATCGCCCGTCAGATCGATGTGGTCGAGCACGGAGGCCAGGTCGTTCAGGAGACGCGCCTCTTCGATGCGGCCCAGGGGCGCACCTTCTCCATGCGGAGCAAGGAGGAGGCGCACGACTACCGCTACTTCCCCGACCCGGACCTGCCTCCGCTCGTTGTCGATGACGTGCGTCTCGCGGCGATCGCCGAAGCGCTGCCCGAGCTGCCCGAAGCCCGCCGCCACCGATTCGTGACCGCATACGGCCTGCCGCCCTACGATGCGGACGTGCTCACGCAGACGCGTGCCGTCGCGGACTACTTCGAGGCCACCGCCGCCGCGGCGGGCAACCCGAAGGCGGCGAGCAACTGGATCATGGGAGACGTCATGCGACGGATGAAGCAGGATGCCGTCGGGATTGCCTCCCTTGCCGTGTCTCCGCCCGCCCTGGCCGGCCTCATCCGGCTCGTCGACGCCGGCGAGATCAGCAGCAGCGTCGCACGGAGCGTGTTCGACACGATGTGCGAGACGGGGCAGGATGCCGTGACCATCGTCGCGGACGCAGGACTCCGGCAGATCTCGGATGAGGCGAGCCTCGAGCCGGTGGTTGCCGGAGTGCTTGCCGACCATGCGGCGGTCGTGGCGGAGATTCGCGCGGGCAAGGACAAGAAGCTCCAGTTTCTCGTGGGTCAGGTGATGAAGGAAACCCGCGGCAAGGCCGACCCGAAGCGCGTCACCGATCTCGTCCGTCGGCTTGTCGGCTGAGGTCGTCCATGCCGCGAGCGTGGAGCCGCGCTGCCGCCCTCACCGTGTTGTATGCGACGGCGGCCGCCGTCGTGACCTGGCCTCTCGTCGGAGAGATGACGACGCGCCTTGGCGCACCGGTCGGTCCCGGCGATCCGTACCTCAATCTCTGGATTCTCGGCTGGGGGCTCGAACAGTGGACGACGGATCCGCTCGGCGTGCTGAGCGGGCGTGCGTTCGACGCCAACATCTTCCATCCAGCCACGCGCACCCTGACCTACTCAGACCACCTGCTGCTCCCCGCACTCGTCCTGTCGCCGCTCTACGCCGCCACGCGCGACGTCGTGCTCTGCTACAACGTGCTGCTGTTGCTCTCCATGACGGCAAGCGGCCTCGCGATGTACGCGCTGGCTCGGGCGCTGACTGGATCGACAACCGGCGCCGTGCTGGCGGGGCTCGTGTGGGCGGTGTGGCCGTATCGCACGGCGCATCTCCTGCACCTGCAACTGCAGGCGCTCTATTTCCTTCCCCTGGCGTTGCTGTGCCTCCATCGTCTTGCGGCACGGCCCCGTGCGCTCGCTGCCGTCGCACTCGGCGTCGTGGCGGGCCTCCAGGCGGTCGCCTCGGTGTACTACGGGGTCATGACCGCCATCGCGCTCGTCGTGACGGCCCTCGCGCTCGCGTGGACGACGGGGCGGGCGCGCGCCCCTCGCTTCTGGTCCAGTGTGGCGCTCGCGGCCCTGACCGGCATCGTGGTCGTCATGCCCGTCCTCGTGCCGTACATGCAGGCGGCTCGTGAGGGCGGGTTCGGCCGCTCGCTCTTCGAGGCAGCCAACCACGCGGCGGCGCCCGTCAGCTACCTGCAGGCGCCGCCGGACAACCTCGTGTACGGGCGCACCGGCCTGCTGTCGCCGCGCCCGCCGGTTCCCGGCCAACGGGACCGAAGCGGCGTGGAGCAGCAGCTGTTCCCGGGCCTCGTGCTGCTGGTGCTCGGTGGCATCGGTGCCGTGGCTGCCTGGCGGCGCGAGGGGCATCCCGCGGCGGTGGCCGCGCTCTGCCTCGCCGTGACCGGGCTTGTGCTTTCGTTTGGCCCTGAGGGCCTGCGCGTCGTCTACGCGACGCTCCACGACGGGGCTTTCGGTTTTCATGCCGTGCGAGCCCCGGCGCGGTTCGTGGTGCTGCTCGTCGCAGGGCTCTCCATACTCGCGGCGTTTGGCACGCGGGCCGTCCTTGCGCGGGCCGGCGGCGCGCGCGGCTGGGTGCGGATGGGCCTGATCGCTCTGGTCCTGCTCGAGTCCGCCAATGGCGGGCTGACGCTCGCGGCCGCACCACCCCGGCAGACCGATCTCGGGCAGTGGCTTCGGCAGGCGCCCGAGCCGGGCCCCGTGCTGCACCTGCCGCTCGAGGACGATGTGGGCAACACCCCGGCAATGGTGCAGTCGCTCGAGCATCGCCGGCCGCTCGTGAACGGCTACAGCGGTCAGCGGCCGCCGTTCTATTCGGCGCTGGTCGAATCGATGGCCGCGTTTCCGGCCCCGGCCGCGCTGGCCGCGCTTCGTGAGATCGGCGTGCGCTTCATCGTCGCTCCCGGGGCGGTCGAAGGGGCAGGTGCGACGCACTCGCCGCTCGTCGAGCGCGTGCGTTTCGGCACGCAGGTGGTCTACGAGGTGCGCTGGACACCCGAAGCCGAGGCGGCCCTCGCGAGCGCGGCTCCGCTCCCGCCGGCGCCCGGGGCGCGCCCGTTCCTGCCAGGGGAGCAGGTGACCCTCGAGGTGACATGGGAGGGTGGTCCGATGGACATCCCCGCAGGCACGGTGGTCGTGAGGGTGGATGACGGCCCGTATCGTTTTTCGGCGCTCGTCGAGACGGCCGACTGGCTGGCCTCGTTCTTCGAAGCGAGGGATCTGTTCGTGACCGAGACCGGGCCGGACTTGCTGCCGCAGGTGCATGCTCGCGCCATTCGGGAGGGCCGTCGGGTCTTCGATCGGGCGTACGTGTACGACCATGCCAACGGCCGCGTGACCGTGGGCGAGACCGAAGCAGCCGCGCGCGCCGACGGCGCGCTCAGCCTGCCCCTTCAGCCGGAGGCGCGCGATGCCCTTACCGCGTTCTTCTACCTGAGGACGCTGCCGCTGGCGCCAGGACTGGAAGTGCGCGCGCCGATCAACGAGGCCGGGCGCGGCCAGACCCTCGTGGTCACCGTGGAAGCGCGCGAGACGATCGAGCACGACGGAGCGATGATCGACGTCCTGCGCCTCCGGCCGAGGCTCGAACGGCTCGTCGAGCGGCGCGCCCCGCTCGACGTGCTGCTGTGGATGACGGCCGACGAGCGCCGCATTCCGATCAGGGCCGAGGTCGAGGCCGGGTTCGGACGAATGCTCGTGCTCCTGGCCGGCTACGTGCCCGGTCGCTGACCGCCGCGGGCGCAGACTCCACGCAATTCGCGAATCGGGACGTCGTGTTTTATGGATACACTCGCACCGTGATCGAGACCCGGAGCCTCAGCAAGATGTACGGCCGTGGCGTGTACGCGCTGCGGGACCTGACGTTGTCGATCGGAAAGGGCGAGTTCGTGTTCCTGACCGGTCCCAGCGGCGCCGGCAAGACGACCCTGTTGCGCCTGCTGCTCGTTCAGGAGCGCCCGACCGGAGGAGAGGTCGAGGTGGGCGGCCGCAATCTGGCCCGGCTGACCTCGGCCCAGGTGCAGGCATACCGGCGAAGCGTGGGGTTTGTCTTCCAGGACTTCAAGCTCATCCCGACCAAGACGGTCTTCGAGAACGTGTCGTTCGTCATGCGCGTCCTCGGCATGCCCGTGGAGGTCCAGCGGCGGCGGACCTACCAGGTGCTGAAGCAGGTCGGGCTGCAGCACCGCCTCCAGGCCTATCCCCTCGAACTCTCCGGCGGTGAGCAGCAACGCGTGGCCATCGCGCGTGCGATCGCGAACGAGCCCGCCCTGATTCTGGCCGACGAGCCCACGGGCAACCTGGACCCCGATCTGTCGGTCGAGATCATGAACGTGTTCCGCGACATCAATGCCTCGGGCACCACGGTGCTCGTCGCGACGCACGACTGGCGCCTCATCAACATGACCGGGCGCCGTGTCGTGCACCTCGCGCACGGCAAGGCAGGGAGTCCGCCGTGAGGGCGCTCCAGTACGCCTTCGAGGAAGCCCTCGTCAGTTTGAGCCGATCCGGCCGCACCGCGCTGATGGCGACGGGCACCATCAGCATTGCCTTCCTGGTCTTGGGTGGCTTCCTGCTGGTCCTGTCCAACCTGCAGCGTGTCGTCGAAGACTGGGCCTCCGCGGCGGAACTGTCCGTCTACCTCCAGGACGATGCGGACGACGTCGAGCGCGACCGGCTGGGCGAGCGGTTGGCAGGAGACCCGGCGGTGGCGTCCGTGGAGTACGTGTCGAAGGTCGAAGCCCTTGGCCGTTTCCAGCGTGACTTCCCCGAACTGGCAGACGTGGCGGCCACACTCGAGGAGAATCCGTTCCCGGCGTCCTTCGAAGTGAGGCTCCGTGACGCCGGTCCCGACGATGCCGCCGCCCTGGCGTCGGCGCTCGAGGGTGATGCCGCGGTGGCGGACGTCCGCTACGATCGGCGATGGTTGGCGCGCATCTCCGCGGTGCTCGCAGGCGTGCGCACGGCGGGTCTGGCCGTCGCGTTCGTGCTCGTGCTGGGGGCGGCGCTGACGGTGACGGCCGTTGTGCGTCTCTCGCTCCAGGCGCGGCGGGATGAGATCGACATCATGCGGCTCGTTGGCGCGCCTTTCACCTATCTGCGCGGGCCCTTCGTCATGGAGGGCATGATGCAGGGCGGACTTGGCGCGACCCTCGCGCTTCTCGCGCTGTGGATCACGCACCTCGCGCTCGGAGCCGGACTCGGCGCCACCTGGCAATCGCTCGCGGGCACGGGCCCCGTCTCGTTTCTTGGCCCCGGGCAGGCGGCCGTGCTGGTGCTCGCGGGCCTCGGCGTGGGGGCGCTGGCCGGAACGGTCGCGTCGCGTGGTGCGCGGTAGTCAGTTCGCGTCGAGGGTCCTGATGAACGTGCGTTCAAGACTCACCGGCCGCCGGGTTGACAGGCCAGCGCCAAGATGCCTACACTGCCAGGTGGAACATGCATAGGCCTCGGAACCGTATGCGCCGCTTCCTGACCGCAGCTGGTCCCCTCCCCCTTTCGTCGTTCGTCCTGAGCGACTTCTACCGCGAAGAGTTCGTCAAGCATCACCGATGCCTGCAACGGCAGCGGGAGTACTTCTCGGAGTCGGCGATTACCGACGTCGAGTGCGCGCTGATGCGCATCATCGCGCAGATGGACAAGCTCTCGGCGACTGAGGATGCGGACGAGGTCGTGGCGCGGCTGCTTCGCGAATTCGACGTCGTGACCGGGTTGTCTACCTGGTCCGATCCCCTCAAGGTCCACTGACGGCGCCGCTCTCCAGCGTGCGGCACGACCTGCGGGCCGTGATCGACGCCGCCATTGCGGGGGTCGGGTCGGGGGCCCTCGTGGCGAAGGCCTTCGCGCATCACCACCTGGACGCCGCGCTCGGGCAGGGGCGCGTGCACGTCATCGCCGCGGGCAAGGCGGCGGCGCCGATGATGGCGGCGTTCCTGGCCCGATGCGCACGGCCGGTCGCGGCGGCGGTCGCGGTCGGCACACACGCGTCCGTCAGCCTTCCCCCGCACGTGGAGTGGCACGAGGCGAACCATCCCGTGCCGGATGCCCGCAGCCTGGCCGCCGGGCGCCGCGCGCTGGCGATCGCAGACGCCGTGGGCGCCGGAGATACGCTCGTCGTCCTGCTGTCTGGTGGGGCCTCGTCGCTGCTCGCCTGCCCGCTCGAGGGCGTGACGCTGGGCGACAAGCAACACACGTCGGCGACGCTGATGGCGGCGGGGGCGGACATCCGCGCCCTGAACACGGTGCGAAAGCACCTTTCAGCGGTCAAGGGCGGGCGGCTTGCCGCGCGCTGCGCCGGCCAGACCCTCACGCTTGCGATCTCTGACGTCGTCGGCGACGACCTGAGCGTGATCGGGTCCGGGCCCGGCGTGCCGGATGCCAGCACGTGGAGCGACGCGCACACGGTACTCCTTCGATACGGCGGGACCGGGCGGTACCGCGCGCCGGTGGTGAACGCGTGCGAGCGCGGCATGCGAGGCGAACTGCCGGACACCCCGGCTCCCGGGGACGCGGCGATGGCGCGGAGCCGTGCCCTGCTCGTGGGGAGCGCGCGTGACGCGCTCGACGGGGCGCGCAGAGAGGCCGAGCGTCTGGGATACGCGGTGGTCGTCCGCCCGGAACCGGTGGTGGGCGAAGCACGGGACGCCGCCGCCGAGTGGTTCCAGGACGCCCGTCGCCTCGTCCTCGAGCGCGGCCGTCCCGCGTGTTTTCTTTCGGCCGGCGAGACGACCGTCCGCGTGACTGGCACCGGGCGCGGCGGACGCAATCAGGAGTTCGCGCTGGCGCTCGCGTCGCTCCTGACCACAGTCGGCAGCCCCACAGTCGCCGCCAGCGTGGGCACCGACGGTATCGATGGACCGACTGACGCGGCCGGCGCCATCGTCGATTCCTCTACCCTCGACCGCGCGGCCGCTGCCGGCCTTGGTCCGCCGCAAGCCTATTTGGACCTCAACGATTCCTATGCCTACTTCGCTCCGCTTGGAGATCTCGTGCGTACGGGCAGGACCGACACGAACGTGGGCGACGTGCAAGTGATGCTGGTAGGCTAGCCGTGCAGATCTGCTGCTGACGGCCTTCGGCACGAGGCGCCGGGCCGTTCGGGCCGATAGCCGAGAGCTGATAGGCGAGAGCCGAAGAGATGAAACGCGACGAACTGCTGGCGGCGATGCGCGACCGGGTTCCACATCCAGCGACGGCGCGGGAACTCCTGCGTGTCCTGGCCGTACCGCGCGACGAACGCGTGGCCGTGACACGGATGCTGAAGCGGCTCGTGTCGGACGGCGCGCTCGTGATCACCCGGGGCGACCGCTACGGGCTCCCCGACAAGATGGACCTCGTGGTCGGACGCCTGGACGGCCACCCGTCCGGATTCGGCTTCGTCGTCCCCGAGCGACCGGTCGAGGGCCTGTCCCGCGACATCTACGTACCGGCCCACCTCCTTGGCGACGCCATGCATGGCGATCGTATCGTCGCCCGCGTCGAGCGGATCCGCGACGACGGACGGGCGGAGGGCCGGATCGTGCAGGTCATCGAGCGACAACAGCAGACCGTGGTCGGCCGGTTCGCGCTCGACCGGCAGCGAATGGCGTTTGTCGAGCCCTTCGACCGTCGCGTGACCACCGACATCCGGATTCCCTCTGGAGAGACGCTCGACGCCGAGCCGGGCGATATGGTCACCCTCGAGATCGTGCAGTGGCCGACGCCTGGCCGCGGCCCGGTCGGTCGCGTGATCGAGGTCCTGGGGGGCATCGACGAACCCGGGGTAGACACCGAGATCATCCTGCGCAAGTTCGGCATTCCCGACGGTCACGGGGAGGGCGCCCTCGAGGAGGCGCGGCGGATCGGCCGCGCCGTTCACGAGCGTGATCTGCGGGGGCGGACGGACTTCCGCGACCGGGTCGTGGTCACCATTGACGGCGAGACCGCGCGCGACTTCGACGATGCGATCTCGATCGAACGGCTGGCGAACGGGCACGTCTGGCTGGGCGTGCACATCGCGGACGTGGCGCACTACGTGCAGGAGGGGTCGGCGCTGGACCTCGAGGCGTACGAACGCGGGACGTCGGTCTATTTTCCCGAGCGCGCCGTGCACATGTTTCCCGAGGACCTGGCGACCGGGGTGTGCAGCCTGAACCCGCACGTCGTCAGGCTCGTGCAGTCGTGCCTGATGGAGGTGAACCGCAAAGGGGAGGTCGTGCGTCACGAGATGCACGACGGGGTCATCTGCAGCACCGCGCGGATGACCTACACCGAAGTGAACGCCATCCTGACGGACGAGGACCCGGGGACGATCGCGAAGTACAAGGAACTCGTCCCGACATTCCGGCTGATGCACGAGCTATTCGGGATCCTGAACACGCGGCGGTACCGGCGCGGCTCGATCGACTTCGACCTGCCGCAACCCGAGGTGATCCTTGATACGGACGGCTTCATCGAGGACATCATCCCGTCGGAGCGAAACGTCGCCCACCGGCTCATCGAGGAGTTCATGCTGCTGGCCAACGAGACGGTCGCGAGCCACCTCGCATCGCTGGAGATGCCGTCTCTGTACCGGATTCACGAGCCGCCGGATCCATTGAAGGTTGAGGAGTTCGAAACGTTCGTGGCGTCGCTCGGGCACAGCCTCGCGGCGCCCCCCGACAGGGTGCACCCGCGTCACTTCCAGAAGCTCGTCGAACGAATTCGGGGCACGCCGGAAGAGCGGCCCATCGCGTACCTGATGCTGCGCACGATGCAGAAGGCGCGCTACGACCCGGCCAACGTGGGTCACTTCGGGCTCGCGGCAGAGACCTACACGCACTTCACGTCGCCCATCCGGCGGTATCCCGATCTGGTGGTGCACCGCGCGCTGCGCGAGTTGCGCGGATCGCGCGTGACCGACGAGCGCAAGGAGGAGCTCGACGAGGATCTGCCCGAGGTAGGCCGGCATACCTCCGAGCGCGAGCGGCGGGCAGCCGAGGCCGAGCGCGAGCTCGTGCAGTGGAAGAAGGTCCGCTTCATGGCGGACAAGGTCGGGGATGTGTTCGACGGCTACGTGACCGGCGTGGCGTCGTTCGGGCTGTTCGTCGAGCTCGTCGCACACTACGTCGAGGGCATGGTGCACATCTCCACCCTCGCGGACGACTACTACCGGTACAGCGAGCAGAGCCACTCGCTGCTCGGCGAGAACACCCGCCGCGTGTTCAGGTTGGGAGACAAGGTTCGTGTGCAGGTCGTCCGCGTGGATATGGAACGCCGGCAGATCGACCTTGGCATCGAGGACGTGCTGGAGAGCGTGCGCAAGGACGAGGACCGGCGGGGGGCGCCACGCAGCCAGGCGCGCCCCAAGAAGGAGCAGCGCAAAGCGACGCCCGAGCAGCGGCGCAAGCGCAAGGCGGCCCGCCCTGGCAAACAGGAGCGCGCGAACCGCAAGCGCCGGTAGGGTGCGGCCGGCGCGGCATCACTGGGAACGGACGTGACCCACATTGTCATCGGCACCGCCGGGCACATCGATCATGGCAAGAGCACGCTCGTGCGCGCGCTGACCGGCATCGATCCCGACCGGCTCAAGGAGGAGAAGGCACGCGGGATCACGATCGAGCTGGGGTTCGCACACACGCGAATCGGCGACACGAACGTGGCGTTCGTGGACGTCCCGGGCCACGAGCGATTCGTTCGCACCATGCTGGCCGGCGTGGGGGGCATCGATCTCGTCCTGCTGGTCGTCGCGGCTGATGAGTCGGTGATGCCGCAGACGCGCGAGCACTTCGAGATTTGCCGCCTGCTGCGCGTGCCGCACGGCCTCGTGGTGCTGACAAAGTCGGATCTGGTGGACGCGGAGACGCTGGAGCTCGTGCGATGGGAGGTCGCCGAACTCGTCGAGGGCTCGTTCCTCGAGGGTGCGCCCGTGCTGCCGGTGTCCGCCGTGACCGGCGACGGTCTGCCCGCGCTGCGGGACACCATCCGGGTTCTCGCACCGCCCGTCGCGCGCGGCGTGACGGGCGAGGCCACGCGGCTGCCGATCGATCGCGCGTTCACGATGCGGGGCTTCGGGACGGTGGTGACCGGCACGCTGGTTGGAGGCGCGCTCGAAGTCGAGCAGGATCTGGTCCTGCTGCCGAGCGGACGGCCGGTCAAGGTGCGAGGTGTGCAGGTCCACGGCGAACGCCAGGAGCACGCGCGGGCCGGTCAGCGCGCGGCCGTCAACCTGGGCGGCATCGAGGTGGCTGAGGTCGGTCGCGGGCAGACGCTGGCCACGCCCGGGTCCGTGCGCGTCACCCGGCGGGCCGACGCGACGCTGGAGTTGCTGCCGGGCGCCCGCCCCCTCAAGCACGGCGCGCGGGTACGCGTCCATCAGGGTACTGCGGAGGTGCTGGCCCGGGTGTCGCTGAGCGGTGTGGACGTGGCCGTTGTCGAGCCCGGCGCCGAGTCCTGCGTACGGCTGCGGCTCGAGTCGTCGGCCGTCCTGAACCGTGGCGACCGGTTCATCGTGCGCGCCTACTCACCGTCCACGACGGTGGGAGGCGGCCAGGTGCTCGATCCCGATCCCCCACGGGCGGGCATTCGCACGCCTGCGGCCGCGGCGCGGTTTGCGGCGCTCACGATTCCCCCGTCGGGCCGCGACGATGGCACGGCCCTGGCGTGGATGGTGAGGGAGGCGGGCGCGAAGGGTCTGGCCATCGAGGCGCTCGTCTCGCGCGCGGGAGTGCCTGCCTCCCGCGTCGAGGCCACGATGGCCGCGCTCGCTGGCGCAGGCGCCGCGGTGGTGGCCGGGAACGTCCTCGTGGCGCCCGGGGTGCTGGACGCACTGGGCGAGAGGGTCCTGACACTGCTGGCCGAACACCACCGCGCGGACCCGCTGGGGGGCGGCATGCCCCGCGAGGAGGTACGGGAGCGCCTGCTTGCCGGCGCAGCACCGGCTGTGTTCGAACAGCTGCTGACCCGGCTCGTCGCAGCGGGCCGGGTCGTGGGTCAGGATCGCCTCGCGCTGTCGTCCCATCGCCTGGAGTTGACGAAGGACGAGGCCCGCACGCTCGAAGCGGTGGCGCGCATCTACCGGGAGGCGGGACTGACGCCGCCAGACGTGGCGGCGCTCACGGCCGCGGCGGGAAGCCCGACGGCGCTTGTCGAGCGGATGTCGTCGCTCCTGCTGCGCAAGAAGGAACTGGTCAAGGTCGATACGCTCGTCTTCCACAGCGAAGCGCTGGCGCGTCTCAAGGCGGAGATGGCGGAGGTCAAGGCGGCCGCGGGAGGGGAGGCGACGGTCGATGTCGCGGCGTTCAAGGAACGCTACGGCATGAGTCGGAAGTTCGCGATCCCGCTGCTCGAGTACCTCGATCGGGAACGGGTGACCCGGCGGCGCGGCGACGTGCGGGTAGTGCTCTGACGAACGCTACTTCTGGTCGTCCTGATCGTCGCGGGTGGACGCCTTGAAGTTCTTGATCCCCTGGCCGATGCCCCGGCCGATTTCGGGAAGACGGCTGGCCCCGAAGATCAACACGATGATCGCCAGGATAATGAGCATCTCCGGCAGCCCAATGGGCCCCAACAAGGCGAGCACATCCATCTAACGCTCCTTCAGAGGGTTGGCGATGGCCACCCTGCAGCGATTCTACCACCAGACTTCTACCGTGCTTCGAAACGCGCTCGCTCGAGTGCTTGCAGGGCAACGTGGGTATCCGGCCGCTGGAACGAGTCGCTGGAACTCCCAGATGCGCTGGCTGTCCTCGAATGTAGCCAATTCCAGCATTTGGGCGTCTTAAGAAGTGCGACGTCATGCCACGGGAGATGACAATGCGCGGGTGGTTCGTGTTTTGCTATTGTGGGGGTACAGGGGCCTCGGTCAGAATGACCCCTCGAGCTGCTTGGATTCATGACTGACGTGACTCGATCCAGCGCCAACGCTCACGGGGCCGGGCCGGAGAGGCAAATCCACCTGCTGAGCGACCGTCCGCCCGACGTGCAGTTCCTGTTCGAGCAGCGCGAGGGCCGTATCGGCGGAGCTTTGGGCGCGTCGGTGGTGACGCACGCCCTGGCGGTGCTGCTTGTGCTTCTCATCATGCAGTACATGCCGCGGGCCACGGTGATCGAGATCGAACCGGAACGGTTGCCGAACGATATCGTGTGGCTGGCCGAGCCGGGCCCTGGTGGCGGCGGCGGCGGCGGCGGCAACGAATCACCGGAACCCCCGCGCCCGGTCGAGCTTCCCGGACGTGACGCCATCACGGTACCAGTCGAGCGTCCGCCCGACATCGTCGAGCCCGAGCCTCCGGTGGAGGATCCTCCCGTCGAGCAGGAGCTCAACATCCCTGCGCAGACCTTGGCTTCCGCCCAGATCGCGCTCCCTGGGGCCATCGAGAGCGCGAACCTTGCCCCGACCGTGTCGCAGGGCACGGGCACCGGGGGAGGGGCGGGAAGCGGCAGCGGCAGCGGCGTCGGATCGGGCCAGGGATCCGGCCTCGGCCCGGGATTCGGCGGCGGCGCGGGCGGCGGCGCCTATCGGCCCGGGAGTGGCGTCACCCTGCCGCGCGTCCTGCGGGAAGTGAAGCCGCAGTATACCGCCGACGCCATGCGGGCAAAGGTACAGGGCACGGTGTTGCTCGAGTGCATCGTGATGCCGGACGGCTCTGTCAGCGACGTCCAGGTGGTGCGATCGCTCGACGCCGTCTTCGGGCTCGACCAGGAGGCCGTCAAGGCCGCGCGTCAGTGGCGGTTCGTGCCCGGCTCCAGGCTGGGCGAGCCGGTGCCTGTCATCATCACCATCGAGCTCAGCTTCACGCTGCGCTGAGCGCCCGCGCGCCGCGCGGGGGTAAAATGGTGGGCTAGCATGTCCACCGAATCCCCGACCGTGCCCGTCCGCCCCGCGTGGGCCGGCGAGGTCGACCGCCGCCGCACCTTCGCCATCATCTCGCACCCGGACGCGGGCAAGACCACGCTGACCGAGAAGCTCCTCCTCTATGCCGGCGCCATCGAACTGGCCGGCGCCGTGCGCGGCCGAAAGACGCAGCGCGCCGTCGTTTCCGACTGGATGGAGATGGAGCGGGAGCGGGGAATTTCGGTGACGTCGGCCAGCATGGAGATCGAGCTGGACGGCTTCCGCCTGAACCTGCTCGACACGCCCGGCCACTCGGACTTCAGCGAGGACACCTACCGCACCCTCTTCGCCGCCGACAGCGTCGTGATGGTGATTGACGCGGCCAAGGGCGTGGAGCCGCAGACGTTGAAGCTGTTCGAGGCCTGCCGCTTGCGGCGGCTGCCCGTCCTGACGTTCGTGAACAAACTCGATCAGCCCGGGCGCGATCCCTTCGAGTTGCTGCACGAACTCGAGGAAGTGCTGCACCTGCAGACGGTGCCGTTCAACTGGCCTATCGGCAGTGGTGACCGATTCAAGGGCGTCTTCGTGCCATCGACGGGGGAGGTGCGGGTCTATACGAAGCAGCTCGGCGGCGGCGCGCGGAGCGAGGTGCAGGTGCTGTCGTTGTCGGACGCCGATCTCGACGAGCGGCTCGGCGACGGCGTCGGCGCCGAGCTGCGCGAGACGGCCGAGCTCATCAGCACGGCGGGAACGACGTTCGATCGGGAGAGCTACCTCGCCGGCGACCAGTCGCCCGTGTTCTTCGGCAGCGCCCTGTCGAGCTTCGGGCTCGAGCCGTTCCTGCGCGCGCTGATCGATCTGGCGCCGCCGCCGCGGCCCCGGGCGGCCGAGGGCCGCGTCGTCGATCCGCTCGCGCCCGGCTTCAGCGGGTTCGTCTTCAAGGTGCAGGCGAACATGAACCGCAGGCATCGCGACCGGGTGGCGTTCCTGCGCGTGGCATCAGGCGTGCTCAACCGGGACGACAAGGTCATCAACAGCCGGACGGGGGAGACGCTCAGCGTGTCGCGCTTGTATACGTTCTTCGGCGGACAGCGGCAGACCGTGGACCGCGCCTTCCCCGGCGACATCGTCGGGCTGGTCAATCCGGGACGGCTCACGATCGGGGACACGTTGTGCGCCGGCGGGGACGTCCGGTATCCACCGATCCCGCGGTTCGCGGCGGAGTACTTCGGCGTGGCGCGGCTGCGCGACCTGCGGTTCAAGCAGTTCGAGGAAGGCGTTCGGCAGCTCGAAGAGGAAGGCCTGATGCAGGTGGTGTTTCCCATCTACGGCCGCCGTGAGCCGGTCCTCGGTGCGGTCGGCCCGCTTCAGCTCGATCTGGTCGCCGTCAGGTTGCAGCACGAGTATGCGGTGACCTGCACCGTGGAACGGCTGCCGTACAAGGTGGCGCGCTGGCTGCGCGGCGACGCGGCCAAAGTCGAAGCCGTGACGCTCCCATCCGCGGGCGTCGTGAAGGCCACGGATCGCGCGGGACACCCCGTCCTGCTCTTCGAGTCCGACTGGCACCTCGACTACTGCGCCCGCCAGAACCCCGATCTCGAGTTCCT
>CAZNOC010000022.1:0-28926 GCA_964574545.1 uncultured Bifidobacteriaceae bacterium
GGAGAGGGCGAACCCGAATCGGACATACCTTCTCAGTGTAGCCCGAGCCGAGAGCCATGAGCCGAGCGCCGAAAGCCGCGAGCCTACCGTGTCCCCTGCCCCAGGTGCCTGTCGAAGAACTGCACCAGCTTCCGGTAGAAGTACACCGCGTAGTGCTCACGCGCCGTCCACGCGTGCGTGGCCGCCGGCGCCGTCGCCACCTCGAAGTCCTTCCCGAGGAGCATCAGCCGCTCCGCCAGCGCCATCGTCGTCCTGAACGGCACGACGTCGTCCATCAGGCCGTGGATGACCAGCAGCGGATCGCGCAGATCGTCACCGAGATGGAGCGCCGACCCGCGCACGAAGGCCTCCGGGTGCGTCTCCGGCGTCCGTGTGATCGCCACATCGTCCGGGCCGAACGCGTGGGGATCCACCGCCGGGGCACCGGCGACGCCAGCCGCGTAGACGCCCGGGCGCTTCAGGAGCGCGTACACCGTAAGCAGCCCGCCGTAGCTGCTGCCCCAGAGCCCGATCCGATCGCCATCGACATACGGAAGTGCCTTCAGTCCATCCACGACGGCCTGCAGGTCGTCGAGATCCTTCCCGCCGTAGTCCATCAGAAACGCTTCGCGGAACGCCTTGCCGTAGCCGACGCTGCCACGCACATCCACCTGGACGACGATGTAGCCCTGCTGGACGAGGAACTGCTGGAGCGTGCCCGGAAGGCCGTTCCAGCGATTGCGGACCGTGTTCGAGTAGACCGGCCCGAAGATCACAGGGTGGCGGCGCGTCCGGTCGAGCCCCGCGGGCTCGAAGATGCGGGCGTGAACGACGAAGCCGTCCTCGGCGTTGGTAAACGTCTCGTAGCGCGGGCGCGTCCATGTGTGCTCCGAGAAGCCGGCCGGCGGCGACGTGGTCACGCGCCGCTCTGCTGCGGCCCGCGTCGCATCGAGCATCACCAGCTCCGGCGGTGTCACATCGTCGGTCCAGATCGACGCTGCTCGCCGTCCATCGGGTGAAACCACGGCGTTGTGGGTCCCGGCGGACGTCGTGACGGCGGCCGGCGGGCCGCCACCGGGCGCCACCCGGTACAGATGGCGCTCGTAGGGGCTCTTCATGGTGCTCGTAAAGACCAGCGTGCCATCGTCGGGCATGGCGACGAGCGCCGTCACGTCCCACTCACCTGAGGTGAGCGGGACGGGCGTCGCGGGTGTGGCACCAGGGTCGAGCGCGTAGAGGTGGTCGCGATCAGCGGTGTCGGCCAGCACGACGATGCGGCCGTCGGGATGCCAGCGGGCGGCGTAGGCCGGGTAGATCCGTGTCTCGCCCCGGTCGTGCCACACGAGGCGCGGCGTCGTCGAGCCCGCGTCGAGCACGTACACCCAGCGGTCGATGCCGGTGTCGGAGACGTGGTCGATGAGCAGCCGGCCGTCGCGACTCCACTGGAAGTCGCTGATCGAGCGATGCCCGGGCGCCTCGAGTGCGATGGCGCGGGTTTCGCGCGTGGACACATCGAGCAGGTGCAGGGTGCGACGCTCGTTCTCGTCCCCGGGGTAGCCGCGGCGGAGTTCGCTCGCGACCGTCTCCTCGCCGAGGTACGACGGGAACGGCACACGACGGATATGGCGCCGATCCACCAGGTGCAGGGCGATGGTACGGCCGTCGGGCGCCCAGGCGAAGGGTCGCCAGCTGGCGCCCCAGACGCCGGTGCCGATCTCGACGTCGGCCCGGTTGTAAGTGCCGAGCGGCACCTGCGCGATGCCGGGCACGGCGACGCTGGTGAGCCGGGTGGGAGGATCGCTGCCGTCGATGGGCCACATCCACAGGTCGCCGCTGCGCAGGAACGCGAGGCGCGTGCCGTCGGGCGACAGGGCGAGGTCGCTGGCGCTGCCGCCGAGGTCCAGGCGCTCCGGGGTTCCGCCATCGGCGTTCACGCGGTAGAGGTCGCCGCGCGAGGTGAAGAGAATCGTGCGTCCGTCGGGCAGCCACAGCAGTTCGCCGATGCCGCCACGCGCGCGGGCGGCCGCCTGCGCGGCGAGCGCTTCGGTAGACCGGCCTTCGGGAGGCGCGGGCGCGGGATGCGTGCGCTCGAGGTCCGTGAGGCGCCGAAGACCGCTGCCGTCGGCCTCGACGATCCAGAGGTCGCGGAAGGGCCAGCCGCGGTCGTTCCAGCGGAAGGCCAGCCGGCGGCTGTCGGGCGACCACGTGGGCGAGGCCGGGGCCGTGCCGATCACGCTGGGCAGCGATGCGACGCGCTCGATGGTCAGCGGGCCGCTGGGTTGCGCGGCGGCGAAGGGCGCGGACAGGAGCACGGCGACGGTGGTGGCCAGGACGAGGCACGCGCGGGTCGGCATGGCGTGGATAGTACAACGGTATACTGGCGCCGCGATGCAAGTGACGGGACCCAACCGTGCTTCCTGCTGACACGCCGCGGCCGGGTCTGGTTCGCCAGATGGGCGTGCTCGGGCTCACCGCGACCGGCGTGTGCGCCATGGTGGGCGCCGGCATCAACATCATCCCGTTCATGATCCAGCGCAACGTGCCGGGCATCGGCCCGTACGTGCTGCCGGCCTTCTTCTTCGGCGCGCTCCCGGCGATCCTGGCGGGCCTGGCCTATGCGATCCTCGCGTCGGCGATGCCGCGCGCCGGCGGCAGCTACGTGTACGCCAGCCGCGGGCTGAATCCGTACCTCGGCTTCGTCGCGTCCTTCTCGCAGTGGTTCGCCCTGTGCATCGCCATCGGCGTCGTCTCGTACGTGCTGGTGCCATTCATCCGGGACATCGCCGTGGCCGCGGAGTGGACGGGCGTCGCGGCGGCCCTCGAGACCGGGCCGGTGCGGCTGTCCATCTCGCTTGGCGTGCTATGGGCGTCGGTGGCCGCGAACCTGCGGGGGATCGCCTTCTACGAGCGGCTCGTGGTCCCGCTGATGTTCCTGACGTTCGCGCTCGGCGCCGTGGTGATTGTCGCGGGATTTCTGTTCGACCATGGCGACTTCGCTGCGGCGCTGATGGCACGCGAGGGACGCACTATCCCGGAGGTCGAGGCAGAGTTCGCGGTCTGGCCGTTCGTTTCGGCGGCCGCCGTGCTCTTCGCGTCGTTCATCGGCTTCGACGCCATCGCGCAGGCCGGAGGAGAGGCGAAGCGGCCGGGGCGGAACCTGCCGCTGGCGATCGGGCTCGCCGTCGGGTCCGTCGCGCTCTTCTACCTGCTCTTCACGGCGGCCGTCTATCACGCCGTGCCGTGGCAGTACGTGGCCGCCGAGGCGCAGCGGCGCGACCTCACGGCGCCGGGGCTGCTCGGATATCTGCTGCCGCCGTTCTGGACGATCGTGATCGTGTCGGCGGCAGCCATCGCGCTGGCCAAGGACCTGCCCGCGATGCTGCTGGCGGTGTCACGCCTGATGTTCGCGTGGGCCGAGGACGGCATCTTTCCCAGGTCCATCGCGGCCGTGCATCCACGCTTCCGCACGCCCCACGTGGCCATCGTCGCCAGCGGAGGCATGGCGTCGCTCGGCATCCTGGGCAGCCACCTCGCGGGCGATTTCTTCCTGGGCGTGGACATCCTCGTGACGGCGATGCTCGTGAACTTCCTGCTGATGGCGGTCACCGTGCTCACGCTCGGCGCTCGCAATCCCGTCCTCGCGCGCGACGTGACCGTCCTGCCAGACCGGCGGGTGCACGTCCCGGTGGCAGTGCTGGCCGTGGTCGTGATCGGAGGCTTTCTGGCCGTGCATACGTGGAAGGATCTGACCGCACCCGTCGCGGCGTGGTACTTCCGGTCCACGTGGCTCTGGGTCGTGGTGATGGCCGCCGGCACGGTGATCTACCTGCGCGAAATGGCGAAGCTCAAGGCGGCGGGCGTGGATCTGCGTGAACGTTTCGCCACGCTCCCACCGGAATAGATCACAAGATCAAAGATCGCCAGATCAACAGCTAGATCTCAAGATCTGCACATCGCACATCCGATCACCACATCACCACATCACGACATCACCAGATGAACGTCCCCCATATCTCTCTATCCGCCAATCTATCTATCTCCCGCGCCCTCACCGGCCTCTGGCAGCTGGCCGACATGGAGCGCGACGGCCGCGCCCTCGATCTGGAGCAGACCGCCGCGGCCATGCGGCCGTACGTGGAGGCAGGGCTGACGACCTTCGACATGGCTGACCACTACGGTTCGGCGGAGCTGGTCGCGGGGATTTTCCGGGCGCGGCATCCCGGCATGGCGGTGCAGTGCCTCACGAAGTGGGTGCCCGCGCCGGGGCGCGTGTCGAAGGCCGACGTGCGCGCGGCGGTCGAGCGCGCGCTGGCCCGGCTGCGCACCGAGGCGATCGACCTGCTGCAGTACCACGCGTGGAACTATGCGGACCCGAGCTGGCTCGAGACGATGTTCGACCTTCAGGAGTTGAAGCGCGAGGGCCTCGTCCGTCACCTCGGGCTCACCAACGTCGATACGGCCCATCTCCGCATCGTGCTGGCCAGTGGAATCGACGTCGTTTCGAATCAGGTCTCGTTCTCGCTGCTCGACCGGCGCGCGGCCCGTGCCCTTGCGCCCTTCTGTCGCGACCACGGCGTGGGCCTGCTCGCCTACGGCACGGTCGCCGGCGGATGGCTGACCGAGCGCTGGCTCGGCCAGCCCGAGCCCGACTGGGAACGCACGGGCACGTGGTCGATGATGAAGTACGGGCGCTTCATGCGCGTGGCTGGTGGGTGGGAGGCGCTGCAGCGCGTGCTCGCGGTCGCGGCCGCCGTAGGCGCGCGGCACGGCGTCTCGATTGCCAACGTCGCGAGCCGCTATGTGCTGGAACAACCCGGCGTGGCGGGCGTGATCATCGGGGCGAGGCTCGGCGAGCGGGCGCACATCGAGGAGACACAGCGGCTCTTCTCGTTCGCCCTGACGGAGGAGGATCATGCGATGCTTGGGGAGGTGCTCGAGACGCTTGAGCCCATCCCGGGTGACTGCGGCGACGAGTACCGCAAGCCGCCGTTCCTGACGGCGTCGGGCGACCTGAGCCACCACCTCACGTCGATGCCGCCCCCGTACGAGACGCATCAGGGTGCTGGCGGCCGGACGATCTGTCTGAGCGGCACGGTCTGGGAATCGGTGGCCGGCTTCGCCCGCGCGGTGCGGCACGGCAACCGCATCAGCGTCTCGGGCACGACGGCGACGCTCGGCGACCGCGCCATCGGGGGCACGGACGCCGCGGCGCAGACGCACTTCGCCATCGATAAGATCGAGGGCGCGCTGCAGTCGCTGGGCGCGTCACTCGACGATGTGGTGCGGACGCGCGTCTACGTGCATCGCATCGACGACTGGGAGGCGGTGGCGCGCGCCCATGGGGAACGCTTCGCCGCGATCCGGCCCGCCAACACCCTCGTCGCCGCAGGACTCATCGGCGACGAGTACCTCGTCGAGATCGAGGCCGACGCCGAGAGGGGCCTGGGGCCGTGACACGGAAGACCGAGCAGTCTCTGCCGCCCTGTTGAGGGGGCAACCCGCAAGCCCGCCGGGCGGCAGACACTGCACCGTTTCCCGTGTCACGGTGCCAGACCCCTTGACATCCGCGCCGGTACTGTTATTTTTATAGCTGACCGTGAACAGGATAACATCATGCCCCCACCACTCCATCACGCCCTGTCGCGCCGCGAACGCCAGATCATGGACCTGCTCTATCAGCGGGGACGCGCCACCGCCGCCGAGATCATGCACGCCCTCCCGGGGAACCCGAGCGACTCCACTGTGCGCACCCAGCTGCGGATCCTGGAGCAGAAGGGCCACGTGCGCCACGAGGAGGAAGGCCTGCGGTTCGTCTACCTCCCCGTCGCCCCACGCCGCCTCGCCCGGCGCTCCGCCCTCCGGCACGTGGTCGAGACGTTCTTCGACGGCTCGACCGAACAGGTCGTGGCCGCGCTGCTCGGCGGCGAAGCGAAGCGTCTGTCGGACGAAGAGCTGGCACGCATCGCCGAGCTCGTCGACAAGGCGATGAAGGAGCAGCCATGACCGGCGCCCTGATCGCCCTCGCGCTCAAAGTCACGTTCGTCCTGCTGGTGACCCTGGCGACCAGCGCGCTGCTGCACCGGCGGTCCGCGGCCACCCGTCACTGGATCCTGACCGTGGGGGTGGCCTGCGCGATCGCGATGCCGGCGCTGACGCTAATCGCTCCGCTATGGCTCCTGCCGGGCGCCCCCGGCCTCGCAGGCCCCGACGCCAGCAGCGCGGTGGACGGCGTCACGTTCACTCTCCTCGTCCCGGACGGGGCGGCGGCCTCGCCAAACGAGGCGCGCGTGGAGACGGCCACCTCGATGAGCACCCTGAGGGCTGTCCTCGTCGCCCTGTGGGCCGCCGGGTCGCTGATGGCACTCGGCTCGCTGGCCACGGGCCTGCTCCGGCTGCGTGCGCTATCGCGCCGCGCCGCGCCGGCCCCCGCCGAGTGGGTGTCGCAGGCTCGGGACGTCGCCAAGGCCTACGGCGTGCGAACACCGGTGGAAGTAAGACAGACCCGGCAGCCCGCGCTGCTCGTCACGTGGGGGGCCAGACGCGCCGAGGTGCTGCTCCCACCCGGAGCCGCCGCCTGGCCACCCGACCGCATCCGCAGTGTCGTCGCGCACGAACTCGCCCACGTCGCCCGCGGCGACTGGACCGTGCAGTTGCTGGCCGAGACGCTCCGGGCGCTGTGCTGGTGGCACCCGCTCGCCTGGCTCGTCCTCCGGCGCCTGCGTGTCGAGGCCGAACGCGCATGCGACGACTGCGTCCTGGCACTGGGCATTCCACACACCGACTACGCCGCGCACCTGCTCGCCGTCGCACACGCCTTCCACGGGACGCGCCGCCCGTGGCTGCCCGCCCCCGCCATCGACCGTCCGTCCACCCTGCAGACGAGGATTCGCGCCATGCTGAATACCCAACTCGATCGGCGGCCTCCGACGGCTTCGAGCCGTCTCGCCGTGACGCTCGCGCTCCTGCTGGCCACGGTGTCCGTAGCCGGAGCGACCAGACAGCCCGCAGCCATGGTGACAGGCGCGGTGACCGATCCCTCCGGACGGCCAATTCCGGGGGTCGCCCTCGCGCTGACCGCCCTCGATCGTCCGTTCCGTACCGAACTCCGCAGCGATCGGAACGGGGCGTACGAGTTCACCGGGCTGCCACAAGGCCGCTACCGGCTCGAGTCACGGTTCCCGGCATTTCAACCCACGACGACGGAGCTCACGGTGGGCAACGGCGCGGTGGTGCACCAGCCGCTGGCACTCGTGGTCGGGACCCTCCGCGAAACCATCAACCTCACCGGCCAGGTGGCGCCCGCGGCAGCGATTCAGACAGCGCCGCGGCCAGCGCCAGCCCCGTGCACCGTGTCATCCACGGGCGGGCAGGTCGTGCCACCGATGAAGATCCGGGATGTCAGGCCCACGTACCCCACGGGCCTTGTCGAAGCGACGGTCGTGCAGCTCGAGGCGCGTATCGGCTTCGATGGACGTGTGGCGGCCGTCCGCGCGATGTCACCCGCGCCGTTTGAACTGACCCGTGCGGGAACCGATGCGGTCTGGCAATGGGAGTTCACCCCGACGCTGCTCAACTGCGAACCTGTCGAGGTGACGATGCACGTGACCATTACGTTCGCGCCGCAACCCTGACGTCACCCTCAGCAGGGTCTGCCCGGTTGGCGCCGCCAACGTCATCAATCGGGCAGGCCCTCGTCGTTCGGGGGCAGAGTCGCCCACGCCCGATCGCACTCGGCGCGCACCGGCCCGGCGCAGCAGCGATCGACTCCGTGGTGGCTCTACTCTTGGCTCGCCTGCGCCTGGCCGGAGCCGGCATCCGAAGTGAACGGCCTGTGCAGTTGCACGGGCTCGGTGTGCGGACGGCGGATCCGGAGATTCAGCATCTCGACGAAGAGCGCGAACGCCATCGCGAAGTACACATACCCCTTCGGAATGTGCTGGTCGAACCCTTCCGCCACGAGCAGCATGCCGATGAGCAGGAGGAAGCTCAACGCCAGCATCTTCACGGTGGGGTGCCGGCTGACGAAGTCGCTGATCGAGCCGGCAAACGCCATCATCACCCCCACGGCCACCACCACCGCCGCCACCATGATCGGAATCTCGTCCACCATGCCGACGGCCGTGATGACCGAGTCGAGCGAGAACACCATGTCCAGCACGACGATCTGGAGCATCACGGCGCCGAACGACGCCTTGACGCGCGCCGAGGCGTGGCCTTCCGGGCCTTCCAGGCTGTGATGGATCTCGTGCGTGGCCTTGGCGAGCAGGAACAACCCACCGAGCAGCAGCACGAGGTCGCGTCCCGAGATCTCCTGACCGACCGCCGCAAACAGGGGATCGGTCAGCTGGATGACCCACGCCAGGGAGAACAGCAGCGCGATGCGCATCAGCATCGCCAGCCCGAGGCCCAGCTTCCGCGCACGGTCGCGCTGTTCGTGCGGGAGCTTGTCCGCCAGGATCGAAATGAAGACGACGTTGTCGATGCCGAGCACGACCTCGAGGAGGGTCAGCGTCGCGAAGGCGATCCAAGCATTGGGATCGAGCAGCAGGTCGGACATGCAGGGCTCCATCGGCGAAGGACCGCGCCAAGCATCATAGTTGAGCTCCTTACCCGAGCGCCCCGCCGCCAGCTTCCGGGGAGGCGCTCCCACCACGCGCCATCCCCCATGCCACATGCCGGAAGCTCTTGTACGAGAAGCCGTCGGCCACAACCGCGGTCGACGGCACCACAAGAATGAAGACCGATGTGGCCGCGTCCGCCCGGATGGCGTGTCCGCGCCACCGGGAGGCGACGAGAAGACGCGAGTACTCCGTGCCCTCGTACGTCAGCGGCGCGTCCAGACGCACAAGGTGCCAGGCCAGCTCGCTGTCGGCGCACTGCGGCGTGGCCACGACCATACCTTCGCGAGGCAGCAGCGCCGCGAAGACATCGTTTCCGTCGAAGTACTCGATGCGCAGTCTCATCACGCCCGTTGCCGGTCACTCGCGCGATTCCCGCAGCCCCGTGTCCCATTCGATCTGGCAAGTGTCGCAGTAGTAGCGAATGGGATCACCCGCGCTTCTGCTCTTGATCGTTGGATTCCTGATGCCCTTTCCACATGACGGGCAGCGGTAGGCACGGAACAGCATCGTATCGGCAACGATCCAGGCGACGATCCACGCCACGAAAAAGGCAGCCGCCACCCAACGCCACTCGGGCTGACTGCGGTCGTCAACCATCCAGGCGACTGCCACGAGCGGCGGCACCATCAGCAGCACGGTTCGAAGAATGTACCGCTTCCGAAAGCGCCCATCGGTGGAGACCCGCCTCATTCGTCCCTCGGCTCGCGCAAACGTCGCCCCCTCAGGCGCCGTCATAGGCCTGCCTGAGCCAGCCCACGAGTTCGGCGTCGACCTCGGCTGGCGTCGCCACGCGCACGCGATGCGTCACCATGCTGTTGAAGCTGCCCGATGCCTCGAGGCGGCCGGCCGGCGCCACGCCCTTCAGAGTGAGGCCGACGTCCACGCGCGTGGCAGTCGACGGCTGGACGATCGCGAACTGCTTCGACCGCCGCACCGACACGTACTGTTTCTTCGGCGCCAGCTCCACGTCCCCTCCGAACCCCCGCATCGCACCGGCGAGCCGGTCGTAGATCGGGCGCAGGGCGGCTTTGGCGCCGCTGTACTGGCCGGCGACCAGGTCCTCACCACCGGCGGCGAGCGACCCGGCATCGGACTTGAGGGCCATGTGCGCGACGAGGTTTGCATACCCGTGCGTCACGCCGTGCTCGCCCTTGAGCCACGCGACGATCTCGCCGTGCTTCACCTTCCCGCTCTTCGCAACGAGCCTCGTCCACTGCTCGAGCGTGCGGCCGGTCTTTGCCTTCAGCCCCTCGATCATCGACTGCGTTGCGGCATCCATGTCAGCCATGTGGTCTCCCCGGGGACTCTGGCCCCTCTGTTCCCTCTTCAACGTCCAGCGTGCCGTCTTTATCCCGGCAGGCTCGCCCACGCGGCGTCGCACTCGGCGCAGGCGCCTCGCGGATGCAGGAAGACTGTCTCCTCGACCCGAAGCCGCGCCACGGCGACGTCGACGATGTCGCGCGAGCGTGCCAGCCGGGCCTCGCCCCGTCCCAGCGGGCCACGGCGCTGCAGCCCCTCCGCCTCCAGCCACGTGTCCATCTTCGCGAAGCCCTGACAGCAGTGGTCGGGCTCCCCGTACTCGACGCGCACCGGCCGGCCGTCCCGCAGGACGAGCGCAGTCGACGGCAGGCGGTAGCGGACGCCGCCGGCGTGCTCGGCGAGATGCAGGGTCGTGTTGGCGTCGTGGCCCACGCCGGCGAGCAGCACGCGGGCGTCGAGGTCGCGCGCACGCCCGACGGGGCTGTCGGGGCCGTGCGGCACGTCCACCGGCTGGGGCCGCGTCAGCGCGGCGGCGTGCGGCCCGATCGCGGCGAACGCGTGCGGGCTGTCCGTGCGCAACACGCCGGGCTCACGCCAGAATGTGTCGGCCACCACGCCCATCGCGCGGCACGGCGAGGTACGCGCATCGAACACATGATCGTCGTCGTCCGCGAAGCTCGGCATGACGAGCGTGCCGTCAGGGCCAAGCGCGTCGCGGAGGGCCTCGATGAACCCGGACGGCCCGCCTTCGACGGGACGGATGCGGGAGAACGCGGTGTGGACGATGAGCACCGCTCCCTCAGGCACGCCAAGCTCGCCGAGTTGACCGACGAGGTCCGCGCGCGAGACGGCTGTGGCGAGACTCATGGCCTGGCGTCCCCGGGATGGTACCCCGGAGGCGATGGACGTCCCAACGAGAATCGACAGGCCCATGAACACGACCAGCCGGGGCGATGCCTCGTCCGACCCGCGCCCATGAGATGGGTTCTAATGGAGCAGGCCGTCCGCTGACGCTGCCGTCCTTGTGCGACCAGAAGGAGCCTCCAGATGCCCCCCGCTCTCCTGCGCTCGATCCTCGTGGCCACCGACCTCGGCGAAGGCTCCGACCCTGTCGTCGCCAGCGCCGCCGACCTCGCCGCCGCCACGCGAGCGGAGCTCCACGCGCTCACCTCGTTCGACCTTCAGCCGATCACCTTCACCGGCGGCGACGAGGCGCCGTCCTTCCCCGGCCGTGTTGCCGAGGCACAGCGCGTGCTGAAGGAGCAGATCGCACGAACGGTCCCCGCCAGCGTGACCGTGGCGAGCCAGGAGGCTGTCATCTTCGTGGCTCACAAGGCGATCGCGGCCAGGGCGGTGGACGTCTCGGCAGACCTGATCGTCCTCGGCCCGCACCGGGCGCGGACGGGCGACGCGATCCTGGGATCCACGGCAGACCGCGTGATCCGCACCGCGTCCGTCCCCGTCCTGGTCCTCCTGGACCGGCTGTCGCTCCCGCTCCGTCGCGTGATCGCCGCCATCGATCTGTCGGCGCCGGCGCGCGTCGCCCTGGACCATGCCGTCTCGTGGACGGCGGCGCTGGGGGCGGGAGGCGGGCAGGCAGATCAGACCAGCCTCCAGGTCCTCCACGTGGTCCCCAGGCAACGAAGGGCGGGCGCGGACGAGGCGGTCGTCGCCTCGGAGCTCGATCGGGAGGTGGATGGCGCGCGCGCGCGCACCCACAGGGACGCGGGTGCCGGCGGGATCGAAATGGCCGGCCAACTCCGGTGGGCAGAGGACCCAGCCGAGGAGATTCTCCGTGCCGCACGCGAGAACGGCGCGGACCTCCTGGTGTTGGGCACCCACGGCCGAGGGGCCATCAGCCGCGCCCTGATCGGGAGCGTCGCCTCGGGCGTCGCCAGACGCGCCCGGTGCCCGGTCCTGCTCGTGCCACCGGCGATGTGGCGGCGGGAAGCGTAAGGCATCGCGAGATCGAGTAATCTGGGAATTCGAAGGGGAGTAGCCACACGCACCGCTGTGCGTGCGGCCGAGCCGTCAACACTGCGCGCTCGCGCGCACGGTTCGGCCGGGTTTTCTACCGGGAACAGGCGAGACCTTCGCACGGACGCGGCTGCTTCGGCCGTCTCCTGCGGAGGTGTCGCCTTTTTTTGTGCGCTGAATGATGGACCAACTCTGGATCTGGGTCGGCTTCAACGCCTTCGTGCTCGCGATGCTCGCCCTCGATCTGTTCGTGTTCCACAAGGACGCGCACGAGGTCTCGCTCAGGGAAGCGGCCGGCTGGAGCATCGTCTGGATCGCGCTGGGGCTCGCGTTCGGTGTCGGCATGTACGTGCGCATGGGGCCCGAGGCCGGGCTCCAGTACTTCACCGGCTACCTGATCGAGAAGGCGTTGTCCGTGGACAACATCTTCGTCTTCGTCCTGATCTTCAGCTACTTTCGGGTCCCCCCCCAATACCAGCACCGCGTCCTCTTCTGGGGGATTCTCGGCGCCCTCGTCATGCGCGGGCTGATGATCGCCGCCGGTGCGTACCTGATCGCGCAGTTCCACTGGATCATCTACGTCTTCGGGGCCTTTCTGGTGTTCACCGGGCTCCGGATGGCGACCCAGACGGACCACGACATCGAGCCAGAGGCGAATCCCGTGATCCGGCTGGTGAAGCGGCTCATGCCCGTGACAAGCGTCTACCATGGGCAGCGCTTCTTCGTCCGCGAGCAGGTGGGCGGCCAGACCCGGCGCGTCGCGACGCCCTTGTTCGTGGTGCTCGTGCTCATCGAGACCACGGATCTCGTCTTCGCGGTTGATTCGATTCCCGCCATCTTTGCGATCACGCGGGATCCGTTCATCGTCTATACGTCGAATATCTTCGCCATCCTGGGGCTCCGGGCGCTGTACTTCCTGCTCGCTGGAGTCATTCACAAATTCCACTACCTCAAGCTCGGGCTTTCCGCCGTGCTCGTCTTCGTCGGCGCGAAGATGCTGCTTGTCGATGTCTATCCGGTGCCGGTCGGCGTGTCCCTCGTCGTCATTGCGGTCGTGCTCGGCGCGTCGGTCGGTGCGTCTCTGCTCTGGCCGAAGCCGGCCGCGGCGGACGACCGGCGCCCATGATGAGCGCCCTGGAAAACGGCACGTAGGGCGCCGTGACGGGAGACAGCGCAAGCAGCAGGCAGATGGCTGATACCCGCACGACGAATCCCCAGCGGCTACTCCTAGGTGAGCGCTTCGCGTCTACCCCTGCCGTCGCACCTCGTCAACGCGCGGGGCCACGGGAAGGGCGCGACCGCCACAGCCAGCCGGCGAACACCGCGGCGATCGCGAGGTCCGGCGCGGCCGAAGCCCCGGCCAGCCATGGCAGCTCACCGGTCGCCGCCTGCCAGACAAACAGCGCGCCAAAAACCGTCTTGCCCCAGGCGCCCAGCGCCAGCACCCCGCGGCTCGGGCGCCCGCTCCAGCCCTGAAGGAAGTAAGCCACGCCGAACGCGAGCACCCACGACGACAGGATCCAGAGGTAGATGGATGGGGGCTCGGGCAATCCGAGCAGCTGGCGGCCCGCAGTGAAGGGCGGCGCGAAGCAGATCGCGCCTGCGAGGTTCATAGGCCCGCACGCCATCAGCAGCCATCGCATGCCTCGGCCCAAGCCCGGCCCGGAATCGGTCATCGAGGTTCGCCACGCACCCTGCGCGCGAACTCGCCGATGGCGGCTCGCTGGGCGCCGGTCAACTCGAAGGGGAATCCCAGCGACGCCCCGGTGACGCGCGTGGCCGTGGCCATCTCCGTGAGCAGATCCACCGCAACCGGCGCAGAGACATAGTCGGACGGCGTCCCGCGGAGGAGGCCCGCCGCCCAGGACACCAGCTCCACCTTCACCTCGTCGTCGATGACGAACCACAGCTCCGCACGCGGCGCCCAGAAGTTGCCGGCGTACGCGCGTGCCTCGACCTCGGACGGCGGCTCCCCTGCCCGCTTGCCGGCAAAGCGATGGGTGAACGTGAGAAGCGGCGCGGCCGCGCCTGTCTCACTCACCGGCTCCAGCGTGAGCCAGACTTCGGTCTGGTTCGGTACATCCCAGAAGACCGAGCGGATCTCGCCGTCGCCGGGCGGCGGCAGCAACTGACCGGATACCGTCACCACGGCGATCGCGGCGAGTACGGCCGAGAACAACATGCGCTCACTGACCATCTCTTGTCGGCTCCAGCCTGCCACGCTCGATTGTACGCCTGGCGCAGCCAGGAGAGCAGCCGCGCGTCCACCTCCCGGATGCGACAGCACCCTCACGTGCGTTCGACGGACAGGGTGCCCGCTGATACTCCGCGCCCGCCCCGTCGATCAGGTTCCGCGCCGATGCCGCGGCAGATGGCGCTCCATCAGATCGAGGCCGAGCCCCCACGCGGCGAACACAACGGCGAAGGCCAGCGCCGCCGTGGCGGAAGTGTCCGGTGTGCCCTCGAGCGCCGATCTGGCCGCCGGCGGCGGCACGACGACGAGCACCGTGAAGAGCGCCAGACCGTGCACGACGCCGGCCCAACCCCTGGCCACGGGGATCTGCGGGCGCACGATCAGGAACGCGAGGGCTGCCGGCGTTCCGACAAGGGCGCCGAATGCGACCACCTCGAGGGACCCGCCTGCCGAAAAGCCGGTGTCGAGACCGGACTCGAACGCGACAAATCGCATGGCGACGCGCCCCAAGACGCCGAGCACGGTGCCGGCTGCGACGGCGGCGGCCAGCCGGACCCACCAGACGCGTCGCGATGTGGCGCGGGCCATCCAGTCAGCCGTCACTCTCACCCGCGGGAGACTGGGTTGAGGATGGCCGGATTCGCCTGCGAGCGTCGCGGGCTTCGGCGCGCCACGAAGAAGACCGTGTCGAGCCCGTTCAGGGTGCCCCGTCGCTCCCGCGTCAGGCCGGCACGCTCCAGCACGCGCATCGACGCCGCGTTCGGGGCATCGGTCGCCGCCACGACCTCGCCGACGCCAACCCGACCGAAGGCGTCCTCCAGCACGGCGCGTGCGGCTTCGGTGGCCAGTCCCTGCCCCCAGTGGGCCGGCCACAGGCCGAAGAGCAACTCGGGGGCGTCGGCCCAACCGGCGGGACGGAGGCCGCAGAATCCGACCAGTTCACCGGTGACGCGCAGGGAGACGATCGACAGGCCGCAGCCGCGCGCCTGCCAGTCTGCGACGCTCGCGGCGACGACCTCGTCGGCGAGCGTGCGGGGGATGACACGGTCGTCCCACAGATACCGCCTGACGTCAGGGTCCGTCCACATCGCATGCAGCACCGCCGCATCGTCCGGCCGGCAGGGTCGAAGCAGGAGACGAGCGGTGCAGAGTTCCATCGGTGGACGCCCCTGTTGATCGCTCACCGCCGCGGTCCGCGGTCAGCCTCCAGCGGCGATGAGGCCGTGCCCGCCCACCGGTTCGGTGACGGTGCGCTCGCCGAACCCGGCGATCAGCGGACGCCCGCGCGCGATGGCGTCGCGGACCGTGGGCAGCGCGAGTGACGCCTCATGGCTCGCCTGGCTGTCCCAGACCTCGGTGATCCAGATCGCATGGGCGTCGGCCGGATCCTTCGCCACGACGTAGCTCAGGCAGCCGGGCATGCCGCTCACACCCTCCACGAGAATGCCGACAAGCTCGTCGCGCCGGCCCGGCGTCGCCATCATCTTGCCGATGAGTCCATACATCCGTGAAGTCCCCTGCGAGGCGGCGTGCCCTGGTGCGGCCACCAGCAGGCTCGAGCCGGCGGCGATCAGGAAGTCGCGTCGTGCTACGGGCATCGCCGTCGTGCTCGCTACCGTCCGCTCCACCACGACACGATCGGCATGTCCCGCATCGTGCGCAGGCCGGGGGAGACGGCCAGGATCTTCGCCACGGCGTTGACGGTGATCGACGCGGTGGCCACGTCTCCGTGCACGCCGCCGGCGATCTTCTGGACGATCCGCGGCGACCCCTCGACCGTCACCGCGTCGTACGACTCCGGCGCCCCAAGGTACGCCTCCATGTGCAGCGTCACGAGCGGCGCCCCCTTCGACCACCCGATCCCGTCCTGCTCCAGCCCGCACACGAGGCCCGCCTCCACCGACAGGAACTCGCTCGCCACCCTCCCGCTGGCGACCTTCGGCCGGATCTGATCCGTCACGCGGTCCAGCTTCCAGCCCATCGCGTCCGCGATCATCGTCACCGACTCCGCCAGCCCGACGTGACGCACGCGTCCGTCGTCCACCCGCGCCTGAAACTCGGCCGCCGTCAGGCCCGCCCCGATCTTCTGCTGGAACGGCAGCCGCCGGCTCCGGGCGTCCTGGATGCGGTCCACGCGAATGCTGTCCACGCGCTCGCACACGCCCGTCAGCATGATCGGCAGCGCGTCCATCGTGAACCCCGGGTTCACGCCCGTCCCGAGCACCGCCACCTTCGCCTTGCGCGCCATGTCGCCAATCTGCTTCGCCAGCCGGCGGTTCGCCCCGACCGGGTACGACAACTCCTCGGTCGTGGAGACGATCGGCACCTTCAGCTTCAGCAGGCCCTCGATCTGGGGCACCACCTTCTTCAACGACGAACTGGTGGACAGCACGACAACGTCGGGCTTCGCGGCGCGGACCGACTTCGCCACCTCGTCGCTCACCTTCACGCGCAGTTTCCTGCCGAGTCCGACGACGTCGCCGAGGTCCTTGCCGACCTTGGCTGGATCGATGTCGATGCCGCCCACGACTTGAAAGCCCTTGCGCGACGCCATCTGCCGCGCCACCGCCGCTCCGATCGGCCCGAGGCCGTACACCATCACGCGAATCGCCATTAGATTCAGTCCCTCGTCTGCGGCGCGCCCAGGCGCGCCCAGCGCACGATTATACGTGAGCGCCGGTCCTGTTTTCGGGTGTACGATCGCGCGATGGACGTCGGGGGAGCGTTCGTGCAGGGCGCGCACCGCGTGTGGCGGGCGGGCGTGATGCTTCCCGTCGTGTTCCTCGCCGTAGCCGCACTGGCGACGGGTGGGCGGATCGCCTCCGCGAGCGTGCTCGGACCGGCGTCGCGGACGTTCGGCCTCGGCCTCGGCCTGCAGTTCGAACTGGCCTCGATCGGCGGCGGACCGCCGACCCCGTACCTGTACGCAGCGCTTGCTGCTGCAGTGGTGATCTCGCTCGTTCTGCTCGGCGCGTTGCTCGCCGGACTGGCCGCCAACCGGTTCCCGGGGCTCGGCGCCTGCCTGACCGCCGGCGTCTCCCACTTCTTCCCCTTGCTCCGCCTCGGCCTCGTTGCCGGCGCGCTCGCGTGGCTGGCGGTGGCGGTGCACAACGTCGCTGGCGCCGCCGTGTCCGTGCCGGTGTGCTTCTTCGGCAGCCTGATTCTGGGCTACGCGGAGGTGCGCCTGGTGGTGGAGGATCGCCGCAGCGCGCTCGGTGCGCTCCTGGCGGGCGCGCGCTTCGTCCGCGCCGATCCGGGGACCACCATCGGCCTGCACGTCCTCAACATCCTGCCGTTCGCGGCAGCGCTCGGGGTCGTATGGATTCTGGTCCCGTCGGTGCTCCACTCCCGCGGCCAGGCGTGGTGGGAGCCCGTGGGCGTGCCGGTGTTCCTGTTCCTGATCGTCGTCGTCCAGGCGCACTGGGCGGCCGCGCAGATGGCGCTCTTTCAGGACCGGCTGGGAGCCTCGACGGCCGAGACAGTGGATCACATGAGTCAAGGCTCGTCGGTCACGGCGACTGCCCGGCCGACCGGTCTGCCTGCTCGCGGAGCACCTGACGAATCTCTGCCACCGCCTGCTCAGTTTCGGGGGAGTCCGGACGGTCGGTGACGCGGGCCAGGTGGAAGTCCAGCTCGTCTAGCGCCATGACCAGATCCGCCGGGGCGCTCTCGGTCGCCCCCTCCTCGTAGGCCGTCCGCGCCTCTGCGACCCGCCCCGTCAACAGGCACGCCACCCCCTGCCAGAAACACCACATGCTCCCGGGCTGCGCGGCAGCCGCAAAGCTGCTGAGGGCGCCCTCCACGTCGCCCTGCCACAGACGACGAAGGCCCCGGCATCCGATGGTCGCTGGACTCTCGGGGTCGATGGCTTCGAGGCGCGCGCAATCGCTCGCGGCCCCGTCGAGGTCTCCCAGGCGCAGTCTGGCGAGCACTCGGGTGACCATCCACTCGGCTTCGCCGGGCGCATCGGTCAGGGCCGCGTCGAGGTCGGCCAGTGCGCCGGCGTGGTCTCGCAGCGCATAGCGCGCCAGCCCGCGCGCGAAATGTGCGTTGGTGTCGAAGGGCTGCTGGGCGATCAGATCGTCGAAGTCCTCCTTCGCATCCTCGAAGCGCCCCCGGATCAGACGGAGGTACCCCCGGGCCGCACGCACCTGCCACTGACCACCGCGTGCGATGGCCTCGTCGAAATCGCTCTCGGCTTCCACGTCCCGTCCGAGCCGCTGGCGGGCCCGGCCGCGCAGGAAGCGCACCTCCGCATCGTCGAGGCCGGCCTCGATGGCCGCGGTGAAGTCCTCGTCGGCCTCCGCCCACTTCTCCTGCAGGAGTCGCATCCGGCCGCGATGGAAGAACACCCACGTGTCACGCCGGCCGAGGTCGATCGCGGCCGTGAGGTCGGACTCAGCGTCGGCGTGGCGATCCTCCGCGATGTGGGTCACCGCCCTCAGCGAGTACGCCTGCGCGTCCGCCGCCCCGCGCGCGAAGGCCGCCGCGGCATCCTCCGCGGCCTCGGCCAGCTTGTCCTGTGTCGCGCGGGCCAGTCCCCGCAGCGTGAAGAGCGCCGGGGTGTCGAAGCCGAGGGCTAGCGCGGCGGTCAGGTCCTGCTCGGCCTCGGCGTGCTTCCCCTGATCGAACCGCACGCATCCGCGCGTAAACGTCGCGAGCGCGTGGTGCGGGCCGCGTTCCGCGGCGGCCGAGAGGTCCTCTTCCGCGGCGGCCAGCGCCTGCTGGTGCATGCGCGCAATGCCGCGGCACAGGAAGGCGACCCCATCATCGCGGCCGAGGTCGATGGCCCGTGTGCAGTCCTGCTCCGCCTCGGAAAACCGCTGGAGTTCGAGTCGAGCCTGTGCGCGGTACGTATGTGTGAACGCATCGCCCCGGCCGCGGTCGATGGCCTCGGTCAGGTCGTGATCGGCGCCGGCGAACTCTTGTCGCTTGAGACGGGCAAAGCCTCTCCCGAAGTAGATCTCTGCGTCAGCCGCCCCCCGCTCGAGTGCCCCGTCGAAGTCGGCCTCCGCCTCGGAATAGTTGTCCTGGCCGAGCCGCGCCAAGCCCCGAACGTGGTACAACGCCCCGGCAAAGGCCGCGGGCGTGGCGTTCAATTCCTCCGTGACGCCCGCGAGCATCGGAAGGCTCGAGCCCCTCAGCGTGTCGGTAAACGTCGCGAACCGTTCGCTCGCTCCTCCGGCGATTGCCCGCGTCAGGTCTTCCTCCGCCGCCGGGTAGGATTCGCGCTTGAAGCGGACGAAGCCGCGCAACGCGTACGCCACCAGCGTGCCGGCGTCCAGCCCGGCCGCCGCAGCGTCCGTGGGCGATCCGGCAGCAACGTCATCGAACTCGAGGATCTTGCTGGTGGCGTCATCGAGATCGGTGCCCCGTTCGATGGCGGCCGAGAAGTCCTCGTCGGCGCCCGCCACATCCTGAAGCTGAAGCCGCGCCGTGCCCCGCATGAAGTACATCGATCCGGACTCGGCGCCGCGCGCCATGGCGGCACTCAGGGCGGCCTCGGCGTCTGGCCACTGGCCCAGCCGGTAGTACGCAGTGCCACGCTGCACATGGACGTCGCTGTCGTCGCGGCCATGCTGAACGGCCAGGTCCAGGTCCTCGAGAGCACCGGCGTGATTGCCGAGGAGGTTTCGGACCGTCGCGCGCATGAAGTGTGTGTCCGCGTCGGGGCCTCCGCTGAGGAGCGACTGCGCGAGGTCGGCTTCGACCCCCGGCAAGTTGCGCCGGCCGAAACGAATGCCCGCCCGGATCCGGTACGCGCGAGACCCACCGGCGCCGACATCGATCGCGCGCGAGGCCACCTGTTCGCCTCGCTCGCGCTCGCCGGCCCGATCGAGGCTGAGCGCCAGGGCGAGGACATCCTCGGCCCATTCCGCGGGCCGCGTCTTCTCGTCGGTGATGGCGCGCTCGATGACGTCTGCGCTTTCCCGGATCGTACCAGCCGGCGCGCCGGCCTCGCGCAGCCACTCCTCCAGCTGATCCGCGCTGAATGGTGTCACGACACCGTTGCGCATGCCCAGCAGGCCTTCCCCAACGAGCGCGGTCACGACGTCCTCCGGATTCGGCACTCCGAATCCCCGCGCAACCGCGGAGACGTACGGCACGCGCGCGGGAAGGCTGGCGTCGCCCAGCACCTGCAGTGCCTGGCACACCCGTTCCACGCCGGCGTGGTTCTCGCGCACACCGAGGAACCTCAGCCTCCACGACTCGCCCTCGGTCGGCTTCCAGACGTCCCGGTCCAGCGCCCGCTGCCTGTGGTGCGCTTCGTAGACGTTGGTGAAGACCGTGCCCGGCCGCCGGTCGCTGTTGGCAATCAGCGTCGCGACGTCGTCGTCGGCAACCGCGACGTTGGACCGGGCCGCCAGCGTGGTGAGGACTCGGCCGAGGCCATCGTCGGTGAGCCTCGGCAGGCGGAAGACACGGAACCCGCGCCAGCGATCCGCGTCAGGCGCCAGATCGAGATGCCCCTGGAAGCGGGGTTCGTCGTGCGCCGTCGCCAGGACCCTCACGCGGCCGGGGAGCCGGTACTCGAACCAGTCGAGCAGCCGCTCCAGCCGCTCCACATAGGGAGGCGTGGACGGCTCGGTGCCGGCGCGCACGCGCGCGTGGAGGTTGTCGATGACGATGAGCAGCCTGGCGTCGATCAGCTCGGCCGGCATCTCCCGCAGGGGGCCAAGGCGCGAGTTGCCCTCGTTGCGCGCGACGAGCACGGTCCATTTTGTCGCGCACGCCGCACGCGCCAGCTCGGCCACCTCGCGCGTCTTCCCCATCCCCGTCAACCCGACGACGAGCAGCCGATCCTTCGACGTTCTGAGCGCCCCCTGAAGCGCCTCCTGGATGTCGGGCACTCCCTCCCTGGCATTGACGTAGTCCCCGTCGTACGGGGCCAGCCCTGAGGTGCGCTCGGTGCGGTACAACGCCCTGGACACGTCGTCCGGGTCCGTGACGATCTCGAACAGCTCCGCCGCGTCCGGCTTCGGCTGCGCCTCCTGCATCAGGGCGTCGGGCGATTGCCCGGCCACCGGCCACGAGACCGGCAGCCCCAGCTGGTTGAGTTGCGATGCCACCTGGGGTGTCAGGCCACCATCGACGGGCAGGCTGATCGACAGCCGTGTCAACTGGATCGCGCGCCGATCGCCATCTCCGGGGACCGGCGGCGTCTGGTCCTCGTGGGCCGGCGGCGGCGGGATCTCAGTAATGCACTCCGCGAGGGCATTCCGGACGAAGGTGTACGCACTGCCCGTCCGGTCCCGGGGCTTGACGATGCTCGTGTGCGAGCCACGGACTTCCTTGCGCCGTGGCGACGGGATCTGGAGGCCCGCGCTGAGCCGATCGACCCATTGATCCGCCGGAGCGATGACGGCCCACGTGGGGATCACGAACCGGTCGGCATCGCCGGGCACCGGCACCTGGCTGACCCGGTCGGTGAACGCCTCTGTGATGCGGGTGACCAGGTCGCCATGCGCCTCCAGAGCGGCCGCGTCACGGCTGAACCAGGCGAGAAACGACGGTACGCGCAGGGAGCCCGCCTGTGGCGTGGCCATCAGCACGAGGCCGGCGATGCGGGCCAGCGCGCCGCGTTCGTGGCGCTCGATCAACGACTTGATCGCCGCCTTGGCGAGCAGCCCACCCATGCTGTGGGCGACGATGATGACCCGCTGGCACGTGGACGGCAGATCGCGAACCGTGTCCGCGAGGATTGTGGCCTCGCGTTCGAGATCGAGCGACGATGAGCGTCTGAGCCGGCCAGCGGCCGTGCGGTACCCATAGAGGCCCACGGCCACCCCGGCGTCGCGGAAGTCCTCGAAGACGAACCGCGGGAAGTCTCCCCACGTCCCGTACCGGGAGCCGCCGAGGCCATGAACGAACACGACGAGGCGGGACGGCTCCCTGCCCCCGTCGTGGACGACAAGGGGCTCGTCTGCCGGCACGTCGGCGTCGTCCAGAACCCGGAACTCTTCCGAGCGCTCAATCCACATCGTCACGCTCCCCCGGGAGGTGTGAACCTTGAACTTCGAACTTTGAACTTCCTACGGCATCCCGCCCCCGGTGGCGGTGGTGACCGAGGCCGTCAGCTTCTGCCGGGCCTCGGTGGCCGTGGCGCGCAGCAACGGGTCCGGATCGGAGGCCCAGCGATCGATGACATCGGCAAACCGCATCAGGCGCAATTCGCCGATCGCGTACGCCGCGCACGACTGCAGCCACGGCTCGTTGCTGAGCGTCAGCACCGAGATGGCTTCCTCCCGCTCGCCGGTGGACGACCCGAGCAGGCGCGCGCCGATGCGCGCCCGCTCGGCGCGCGACACGCCGCGGTCGAAGAGCGGCAGCACGACGGCGCGCATCTCCGGCGACAGGATGTTTTCCAGGAACTCCACGGCGTTGTCGTGCACGACCGGGTCCGTGGACTGCAGGCCCACGTAGGCGCTGTGCAGGTCCTGATCCGGATGCAGGATCTTGAGGAGCCGGAAGATCCGCTCGGCCTCCTGTTCCATGGCCTCGCGTACCCCTTCCTGCAGCGAGTCCCGCCCGGCCAGGGGCGCCACCAGGGTGACGAGTGCCTGGTAGGTCCTGTAGTGCCCGAGCAGCTCCGCCGCCAGCACCGTTTCGACGATCTTCCTGTCCACACGCCGCTCGGGATGCTGCTGGCCCAGCTTGTTCAGCGCGAAGATCACACGGTAGCGGAGCACCGTGTCCCCGTCGAGCACGCTCTCCACCAGCACGTGCTGCGCGGCCGAGGTGCCGATGGCCAGCAGGGCGTTGGGGATCTCCCGTCGTACCTCGATCGGCATGTTCCGGTCGATGAGCGAGTCCCTCAGGGTCCCGACGATGCCGTCGCCGAAGGCGGCGAGCGCCTCGATGCCGTCCTCGGCCAGGCCGGGTTCGCCCAGCCGCTCCAGGACCCGCGGCACGAACGTCCGCTTCCGCAAACGTCCCACGGCCCGCATGGCCGACCGCGTCACCTCCACGTCGTCGTCCTGCAGGAGCTGGCGCAGCTCGCGATCGAAGAGGTCCGGCAACACGCTCAGGAGGCGCGCGGCCTCGAGCCGCGCCGGCTTCCCCGCCTCGCCGCTCTCGGTCACCATGCCGGCGAGGATCATCCGCGCCGCGTCCACCTTCTGGGCGGGGCCGGGCCACGCCAGAAACGACACCATCGCCGCGCGAATCGAGAAGTCCGGAAAGTCGCCGAGCTGCTCGATGCGCTCGAGGGGGTCGATGTGCGCGAGGCGCGCCAGGTAGCGCAGCGCTTCGGTCCGCACCTCGAGGTCCGGATCGTAGAGCAGGCGCTCCACTTGCGGCTGCACGCCGAGGTCACCGGTCCGTGCCAGGAGGGCAATCGCGCGCCGGCGCACCTCGGGTGCCTCGTGCGCCAGCAGCGCACGCACGCCGGCGTGGCCGGATCGATCGTCGGCCATCTCGATCAGGTCGATCCCGTAGAGCACCTCCGCCGGCGTGCCCGCCAGCTTGCCGGCGATGAACTCGGCGGTCGATCGCTCGAGCACCGGCGTCGTGGTCCGCTCGGTGTCCACGCGATGCTGGAGGATGCTGTCGCGCAGGTTCTCGACGTAGAGGCGCCGCGCGAAGCCGGCAGCCACGAGCCAGCCCGCCACGACCGCGAGGCACACCCACGCCATCTGGACCGGGGAGACGCCGAGCAGGGCGGCAAACACCAGCACGGCCACGCCGCCCAGAGCGTCGCCGAACCGGTAGATCACCGTGTCGATGAATGCCTTGACCCGGAACGTCTGGCCCGTCGGCACCGGCAGGTAGAGCAACTCCACCGTGGCCTTGTCGATGGAGTACCGCAGCACCTGGTCGCTCGCCTTGAGCGCCGCGACGGCGAGCAGCGTGCCGAACACGAGCACGGTCACCGAGCTGATCGAGATGGCCACCGGCACGATGAAGAGCGCCATGCCCACGCCGACCCGTTTGAGGACGCGACCGGTCAGCAGGATCTGAAGCGCCAGCGACGCCGCACCGGCGACAACGTTGAACGTGCCGAAGAAGGCCGCGAGCGCGTCCTTCTCCGGGATGTACTCCTTGGCGATCGCCTTGAACTGCCAGCCCGCCAGGGTGGTGGCGAAGGCGGAGAGGCAGATGACGGCGGCGATGGCCCGCAGGTAGTGCGACCTGTGCAGGAGCAGCAGACTGGCGCGGAGGCCGCCCTGCCCCGACGGGGCCGGGTCGCCCGTCGCCACGCCGTCGCTGACATACCCGGGGCGCTCGTGCCAGATCCACGCGACGAGCGCCACGCAGAGCGTCAGCGACAGCGCCACCCACAGCAGCATGCTCTCGGCGCCGAAGCGCTCGGCCGTCTGCCGTGTGATCAGCCCGCCGACGATCCAGCCCAGGATCGCGCCGCTCCCGACGAGCCCGAAGCCGCGCTTGGCCTCGCGCGTCGTCATCACGTAGTTGGCCAGCGTCCACACCTGCACGGGCGCCAGCACGCTGTAGACGCCGACCCACACGTAGATGACGGCGAACAGCCAGCCTGGCTGCCCATCGGGCGCCCGCGACAACCACCAGAAGAGCAAGCTGTTGCTGGCAAAGAACAGAAGGCTCGCCGCCTGCACGTTCCGGAGGCTCGTCCGCTGCCCGATACGGAGGTACAGCGAGACGACCAGCCCCACGAGCACGGCAATGACGATGTCGGCCCAGGGGAGGTCGATGGCGCGGTAGCGGTCGAGAAAGAGCGCATCGCGCGCGGCCCGGCTCGCCACGGACCCCGCCATGACGAGAAACAGGTACGCGAAGAGCGGCAGCGCGCGTCTCAGCTCGGAGGCGTGCAGGCCGAGAAGGCGCTCGAAGAATCGTGTCATCGCGGCGGCGGTACCGCCCCCGAGTCTACCCTACCGCGTTCGTGCCGCCACCCGGGACGGCGTGTGTCGTGACGGTGACGTGCGGCCTTGGCCGCCCCCCCGGCCATTGCCGCGATTCTGGCGCTGCCGTAAGATGCGTGTCACCCACCCATGTCCGCTCCCCACTCGTCAGGTTCCCTGACCGCCCGGCTTCTCAGCCCGTTTGCCCAGGTCAGGAACCACGAGGGCGCCACGGCGCTGCTGATGTTCCTGTACTCGTTCCTGGCGATGACGAGCTACAACATCATCCAGCCCATTACGCGGTCGAGGTTCATCTCGGATCTCGGCGCCGAGAACATCCCGTACGTCCAGTTCGCCTCGGGGCTCATTATCGGCGCGCTCATGCAGGGGTACGTGAAGGCCACCTCGCTCCTGCCCCGCCGCTGGGTCGTGCCGGTCTCGCAGGCGGCGATCGTGGCGCTGCTCGTCGGATTCTGGGTGCTGTTCCAGACCGGTCAGGAGTGGGTGTCGGCGGTCTTCTACCTGCTCGGCCTCATCTTTGCGATCCTGCTGGTGAGCCAGTTCTGGACGCTGGCGAACGCGATCTACGACGCGCGGCAGGCCAAGCGGATCTTCGGCTTCATCGGTGGCGGCACGGCGCTCGGGGGCATGATGGGCGCCGGCATCACCTCGCTCATCGCCGAGCGCGTCGGCACCAACAACCTGATCCTCTGGAGCGCGGCCACGCTCGTCCTCTGCATCGCGATCGTGGTCGTCGTCCTGCGCCGGGAGGCGCACGCGGTGGCAGACCCGGTGGCGGGCGAGGATCCGGGACCGGGCGCCGCCGCCGCGCTCCGGTTGCTCGTGACGTCCCGCCAGGTGCGCCTCATTGCGGTCGTCATTACCTTCGGGGCGCTGGGCGCCGCCATCATGGACCAGCAGGTCAACATGGCGACGCAGGAATTCGTGGGCCGCGACGAGACCGATTCGATCACGGCGTTCCTGGGGGCGGTGAGGTTCTGGCTGTCGGCGGCGGCGTTCTTCATCCAGGTGTTCCTGACGAGCCGGATCCACCGCTTTCTGGGCGTCGGCTTCGCGTTGATGGTGCTGCCGGTGAACCTCGCCGTGATGGCCGGCGTGATCATCGCGATTCCGTCGCTGTGGGCGCCTGCGCTCGGCACGGTGGTCGACAGGTCCTTCCGCTACACGGTGGACAAGACCACGCGCGAGATCCTGTTCCTGCCGCTCTCGCTCGACGTGAAGCTCCAGGCCAAGCCGGTGATCGACGTCACGGTGGACCGCATGGCCAAGGGGGTGGGCGCGCTCATCCTGCTGGTGCTGATCCAGCCGTGGGGATTCGGGCTGCGGTGGGATCAGTTGAGCTATGTCTCGCTGCTGCTGATCGCGGTGTGGCTGGTCATGGCCGTGCGGGCCAAGCGCGAGTACATGGCGTCGTTTCTTCGCAACCTCGAGCACCAGGGCGTGCGGCCTTCGGAGATCCGCCTCGGCACGGCCGACCTCAACACCGTCGAGACGCTCGTCGAGGAACTCTCGCACGCGGATCCGCGCCGCGTCGTGTATGCCCTGGACTTGCTCGAGTCGCTCGACAAGCGGCACCTCGTGACGCCGCTGCTGCTCTTCCACGACGCGCCGGACGTGCGCATGCGCGCGCTGAGGGTGGCTGAAGCGGCAGGCCCCGGCGTCAACACGCGGTGGCTGCCCGGCATCGAGCGGCTCATGCACGAGGACGCGGACGCCGGCGTGCGGCTGGCGGCGGTGCGCGCGCTGGCCGCGGTCCGGCGCGAAGCCGCGGCCGACGTCGTGAGGCCGCTCCTCGCCGATGCCGATCCGCGGCTGGTCGTGACGGCCGCCGCGGCGCTCGGGGCCGGCCAGGACGAGGCCGATATCGACGCCGCCGCCGAGGCGTTGACGAGGCTCTCGTCGGACAGCCGCGAGCAGGCGGTGCCGGCACGACTGGAAGTGGCGCGGGCGCTCGGCCGGATGCCGGAGGCCCGCTTCAGCCGCCTGTTGATTCCGCTGATGTTCGACGCGAACCTCGCGGTGGCGCGCGAGGCCGTTCGCAGCGCCGGCGACCGCGGCGCCGGAGATTTCCTGCTGGTGCCGCCGCTCGTGTCGCTGCTGCGCCACCGCTTGTTGAAGCGTGAGGCCCGCGAGGTGCTCGTCGGCTACGGCGAGGCGGTCGTCGATGCGCTGGCGTACTTCCTCCGCGACCGGGACGAGGATCCGTGGGTGCGCAGGCACGTGCCCGGCACCCTCGCGCTGATCCCGTGCGAACGCTCGGTGACGGCGCTCGTCGAGGCGCTCGACGAACCGGACGGCTTCCTGCGCTACAAGGCGCTGACGGCGCTCGATCGGATCCGGCGATCGCACCCGGCCCTCACGGTCCCGCCGGACACCGTGGAGCGGTTCATCCGGACGGAGACCACGCGGGCATTCGGGGCACTCACCCTGCACGCCAACCTGTTCGTCACCGGAGGGCTCGAGCGCACCTGCCTGCTCGCACGGGCCCTCGAGGAGAAGCACCGGCGCGCGCTCGATCGCACGTTCCGGCTGCTCGGCCTCGTCCAGTCGCCCGGCGACATGGCGGCCGTGCAGGCGACGCTCGCGCAGGGCGACGCGCGGGCGCGGTCGAGCGCCGCCGAGTACCTCGACAACCTGCTGAAGGGTGATGTCCGCAAGCGCGTCATGCTGCTGGCCGAGGATCTGCCCCTCGACGAACGGCTCCGCCGGGGCAACGTGATCTTCCGCACGCGGCCGCGTGACGTGGAGGACACGCTGGCGCAGCTCGTGCACGACGAAGACCAGGTGATC
Organism: uncultured Bifidobacteriaceae bacterium; assembly: GCA_964574545.1. GTDB lineage: Bacteria > Acidobacteriota > Vicinamibacteria > Vicinamibacterales > UBA2999 > JAUXWO01. The sequence continues at coordinate 27,663 of CAZNOC010000022.1, forward strand.
GCCGCGGCCGCCATCCACCTGGTCGAGCGGCACGGGATGTGGAACCTGGCGGACGACCTCGAGCACGCACTGGCCCACCGGGACGTGCGCGACTGGTACGTCTTCGAGGCCTCGTCGTGGGCGCTGGCCGCCCAGCGGATGTCCACGGAACGGCGACGCGCGCTCTGGCTCGAGCCGCTGCCCGCCGTGGAGCTGGCCGACCGGCTGCGGCGCATCCGCCTCTTCGACTTTGCCTCCGTTGACGAGCTCTTCCGCGTCGCCGGCCTCGGGCGGCAGGTCCGGCACGAGGCCGGCCGCACGCTCTACGAGCGGGGCCGCACGCCCGAGTCGTTGCAGTTCCTGCTCGACGGCCGGCTCGAGGTCGTGGACGAGGACGATCGCCCGCAGACGGTCGAAGCGCCGGCGACGGCGGCCTTCGAGGAGGTGCTCGAGGGCCGGGCGATGCGCTCGACGATCCGCGCCCTGGACACCGCCATCACGCTGTCGCTATCGAACGAGGAGTTCCTGTCGCTGCTGTCGGAGAACGTGGAGCTGGCGCAGGGCATCTTCAGACTCCTGATCGAGTCCCGCGTGCGCTCGTGGCGGACGGTCGTGCACGGCCACCTCAGGCCGGAGATCTCGGCCAAGGTGGCCGCGGGACTCCAGCCCGTGGACCGGTGGCTCCTGCTGCAGGGAAGCCCCCTGCTGGCCCGCGCCACGGCGGCTCAGTTGCTGCAGCTGGCCGAAAGCGCGAAGCTGGTGCCGCTCAAGGCCGGCACCGATCTCTTTGCCGCCGGCAGTTCTCCCGCCATCTTCACCGTGCTCGACGGCAGCGTCCGCGTGACCCTTGAAGGCGAGGAGCACGACACCGCGGAGAGCGGCGACGTGATCGGCATCTACGAGACGCTGATCGGCCAGCACCTGCCCGGCCACGCGGTGGTGACCGCGGACGGCTCGGCGCTCCGCTTCGACCGCGCGGAGCTGTTCGACCTGCTCGCGGATCACGTCGAGATGCTGCAGGGCATCTTCAGCGGCCTGCTTCACGCGCGCGCCCGCGCGGACACGCACGCCGCCGGACCGCACGTGCATTAGGACGGTGATCGGTGGACGGTGATCGGTGGACGGTGATCGGTGATCGGGGATCGGTGATCGGTAGACGGGGATCGGGGATCGGGATCAGGGCCGGACCAAGCTGTCGAGCACCCTCCGTTGTTCGCACTCTCCAACTGGACCGTCCACCGCCCACCGTCCACCGTCCCCCGTCCACCGCCCACCGTCCACCGCC